>NZ_JADJKT010000037.1:0-457472 GCF_016705895.1 Candidatus Villigracilis affinis
TGTATAATACCCTTTATATTGCATAACAGTCATTATACAGTCACCACCAGAATGGGGCAAGAAAAGGGTAGAAACCCCAAAAACAACTGTTGTATCAACCCAAAAACCAAAAAATCCTTAGCTTCTCGGCCGCAAAGATCTAAAAACCACCATGATCTATACGCCTTTCCTGAGCTTGTCGAAGGCATGTTTTACAACGCGGCGGCCTCGCCGTTAAATCTCCCTTCGACAGCTAACACCCCCAACAACCTGCCAACCTTCTAACCTGAAACTCGCACCTGACATCCCCCGCACCTACGCTTTCCAGTCGCTCAACCGCTCGCCCAGCTTCGTAATGCGCTCCCGCATCAGCACCGCCAAAATACCCAGCGTCAACAGGATCATCCCCGTACAACCGATCAGCACCACTGTGTTCAATCCCTTGAGCGCCGTATACAACACCGTGATCACGCCCAGCACCACGAACGCGATCGGAGTAAAGGTCAGGCTGCGCGAACGGATCACCAGCCCGTAGAACAAAACTGCGATGGATTGGAAGAACAGCACCACAAAATAGATCAACTGCTCCGTATTCGCCATCTGAATGTACGTCGTCCCCAACAGCGTCAACTGCGAAAGCATCCCCATGATGAACGTCCCCGTTTTGCTCCCCGCGCGCGTCAACAGATAATGCTGCAACAGCCCCAGCGCCGCCGCGCCCATCGAAAAGAACTGCGGCTGGTCCACCTTCAACTCGATCAAAATGATGAAATACGATAGCAGATAAAGCCCATTTGCGGGAAATCCCAGCCACACATTTCTCCGCGCGAAAGCCTCCACCGCCCAAAGTGTGGCGGCAATCGCGACAGGGATCGCCGCATCCAACCCGCCGACAATGGGTGCGGCCATCGAAATGATCACGCCCCACCCGAGGCCGCTGAAAAGCAAAGCCGTATCCCAATCTTTCGCGCGCTCGCGCAACGAAAGCCGCAGGAAAAATCCCGCCGCGTAATAGACCATCGCCACAAAAATAACAGGATGGATCCACTTCTCGACCCCGATCGCGCGAAAACCGAAAACGACAAAGAGTGGCAGGGTCAAAGTAAAAGCGTAGAGCAAATTGGGTTGGCGATAGACCAGATTGATCGTTAAGACCAGAAGCGTATAAATCCCGAAATCGAGCGTCCCAGTCTTCGCATCCGCAAAGGAAAGCAGTGCCCCGTAATTGACGATCGTCAGCAAAGCCCCCACACCGCGCACGATCCATTTCAGCGGACGCAGGTGCGCAAAGGTCAGGTGCGCGATCAGGTCGCTGCCCAGCCACACCAGGCTGTAAGCCAGCAGGTGATGGAAGGAGCGCGTGATATCGAAATCGCGCAGGATCAACAGCGCGCCAATATTGAACAGGATCGGAAGGCCGATCTCGAACCAGCCGTTGCGGGTCAGGTACATTTCAGAAGCAAACAGCACACCCACGATCAGCGCGTACCAGCCGCCTGTTTCCTTGAGCGTGAACAACGCCACGAGCGAAACCAGCGTACCCAGGATCAACGCGCAGTTTCGCAGCATACGCGACCAGCTTTCCTTTGAAAGCGCCGCCGTGCCTGCCAGGTAAAACAACGCCGCCAGCACCGTCAGCGCGGGCATCCACAGATCCAGCTCGAAATGATCCAGCGCAAACAGCACCGTCAACGCCAGATACGCCGCAGGAATGTATCCATAGAAAGCCTCGCGTTGCGCCAGGGTGTACAGCGCAAAGAAAGCACTCAGCACTGCAAAACCAATATACGCATGCTGCTGGCTATCCACGGCAAGGAACATTCCGCTTGCATACAACGTGAAAAGCACGCCATAAATGCGCGGCGCCAATCGCCAGTGTATATTCTTGTTGAAATCGTTTTTCGAGAACAGGTCGGGCAGCAGAAAGAGTACGCTTAAGCCGAGCAACAGATAGCCGAAATAGATTTCCGTTTTATCGAAAAGCGGCAGGTTGAAAAAGGCAAAATAAGCCATGATGAAGTTGAGCAGTGCCAGCGCCCACAACCACCCCCGCGCGCGGATCAAATGCAGCGCCGCATACACACACGCGACTCCCAGCGCAATGGCAAACCCCAGCGGCACGCCGTTATCGAAGGCATTGATCAACGCCAGCGTGAATGTGGGAATGCTCGCCAGCAGCATCGGCAGACTGAACTTGCGCGTCTTGTCGAACCTGTGAACTGCCTCGCTGACGACTGAAAGGATCAGCCCCCAAACCATGTGCAGCAAAGCCAGCCCCGCAATTTCCATATCGAACGCCGAGCCAATGAACCACGGAATCGGGATCAAAGCCAGCGCCGCGAACCACGAGAAGAAAATAAAGGGGACGAGAATATCTGCAAGCACGAAGAAAATGAACGCGCTTCCCCACGTGAACACCGATGCAAGATTCCAAAGTTGTGAGCTGTCCCTGTCGTAAAGCTGCACGCCAAAGACAATGATCGTCCCGCCGAGGATGAGCGCCTGTACGGCCAGTGTCGTCAGGAATAATGGCAGCGCGAATTTATCATCCTTCCACTTCTTGAGGATCCACACGCCCAGCAATCCTCCCAGCGCGGCAAGGCTGGTGACCGCGCCAAAGACCTCTGGCTCCGCGTCAAAGACATTCCCAATGCGGTAAAAGGCAACCGCAAAGGCAATGAAGCTCATCATGCTGAATACCCGCGATTCATACAGCCAGACACTGCCGCCCCAGATCAACGCCATCGAGATCGAGATCAGCACCCAATAGATCGAGCTGAAGACAGGCGAGAATTGCACCGTGTCCTCGAGCACACTCGCGGTGATGGGCAGCAGGAACGAGAACACGATGAAGAGCGCGAAACTCGGCTGCGGCAGCCGCTTGCGAATCGCAATGGAAAGTCCGCCAAAGATGAACGAGGCGATGAAAAGCACGGGCAGGCGCGCCGCGGGTGAAAGCGCCGCAAGGATCGCCGCCGAAGCCACCACGAAGAACGCGCCGAGATACAAAGCGATCTTGATGCTTGTCTCGCTCAGCAGGGTTTGGGTCAATGTGGCGCGTGACTCTTCAGGTTTCGCTTCCGCTTTGGGCGGAGGCGGCGCGGCAGGCTCAGGCGCGGAGGTTGTCTGTGGTTTGGCGCTTTCGGTCTCACTCGTCGCAGTTCGGGCCGCAGGAGTCGCGGTCCTGTCAAAGTCATATCGCTTGCGCAGCACCGCCGCCTTGACCTTGTCCAACAGGCCGAGTCTTTCCCATTCGCTGATCTCGCTCAAAATAATAAAACGACTGCCCGCTTCCAATCTATTAATGCGGCTGCGGACATGTTTCTGGGTGGCGGTGTCGAGCGCGATCAAAGCGTCCTTGCGGATGTCTGCGTTCTCATCGTGGATCGCCAGCTTCTCAAGCTCATTGCGAATGGCTTCACTGCTATAGTTGATCAGGTGCAGCTGCGAAATGGCGTTCAAGCGGCTGACATCGTCCGCACTTCGCAGGCCATCGAGAATATTCTTGAGTACATCTTCAGGGTTTTTAGATTCAGAGTCGGTCATGGGGTTTTCCGTATTCAAGGGTTCGTCGGTAAGGGGAATTGCCTCTTCCGCATTTTTTGTTTCGGGGGAGGTTGCAGTTGCTTGCGTGTAGGATTGTTGGGGTGTTTCTGCAGGCCATGTTTCGGGGGGAGAGATCGGTTCTCCCAGCCAGGTCGCCAGTTTGCATTCGTCACCATCCACCTGTTTGTTCCCCCAGGGGGTGGCCGTCATCCACACGACCAGCAGCGCAGGGACGCTGATACAGAAAGTATAGCCACCCGATTCAAATAGAAAATCAGCGATCAGGAAAAGGATCGGAATTAACGTGCGAATCCCCGCAATCAGCGCGGCTTGCAGCCCATGCCAGCGCACGAATTCACTGTCTTTGTTATTGATATATTTCAGGAGATTGAGATGCCAAAGCGCGGAACCCAGCAATGCGATCAATGCGCTCAGGTAAAAATCCACCCTGTAGGAGCACGGAATCACATTGCAAATGCCATCCCCCAGATCGGCCGCTGAGAGGAAGGCATACGTGGTGACCGTGGCCAGCGGTGAAACCCTCAGCCAGTCATACGCGCTTTTCGAAAGCCGCTTATCAGATGGTCGTTGCATCTACGAATAAAACCCTGTTTTGGTCTATTTGTTACGATTTACCCGAAATGGCACGGGCAGGCTAAATTTGAAAATTCTGTGAGCTCTGCGATGAAAATTTCTTATCCATCATTGACGTTCAAAGATTCGATAATCCCAGGCTTTCAACTCCAATTGCGTCGCATCTGCCAAATCCACTTGTGTTCCGCTCATATAGTCTGTGTATTTGCCGTGGAAAAGATGTTCGTGAAAACGCACAACCTGCGGCTCAGCCGAGAAATTGAAGACCGCAAAGACCTTGTCCTTTTCGTTCTGGCGCACAAAACTGAACACCTTGCCCTCCGCCGTGCTCGGCACGTGGATCATTCTCGCGCCCCATTTGGCATTCCATAAAGCTGTATTTTTCTTTTTCAACGCGAACAATTTCTTATACAACGCGCCGATCGGATGTTCCTTCCACGCGATCGGGTCTTTTTCAAAGAAGGCCAGCCGTTTTTCCTCGCCCGCTTCCTGACCGTTGTAAAGCAGCGGCATGCCCTCGCTGGTGACCGAAAGCGCAATGACGGCCTCCAGGGCATCGCCGAAGGTTTCGTTCATTGTCCCGTCCCATGCGTTTTTATCGTGATTGGTCACGAAGAGCATGCGCATGATGTCGAATGGGAACGCCTTTTCATTCCACGAATAATAAACATAAAGAAGCGATACATCTCCTTCACCTTTGGCGATTACCTTCAGTGTGTCGTACCAACTCCACGAGTAGGTCATATCGAAGGCCTCAGCGTGCAGGTCGCGCGCCTCCCATTCCGCCAGCATGAAAACGGGTTTGATCGCGTCTAATTCCTTGCGGACGACGTTCCAAAAATCGATGGGGACGAATCCCGCCACATCGCATCGGAATCCGTCGACATTTGCTTCGCGCACCCAGAATTTCAGTGCCTCTGCCATATACTCCCGAACCTCCACCTTGGAGTAATCCAGGTCGATGATGTCTGTCCAATCCCACCAGGGGGTTGGGTGAAAATCACCTTTCCAGCTTCGGGTATACCAGTCGGGGTGCTCGCTTACCAGCACACTGTCCCAGGCGGTGTGATTCGGAACCCAATCCAAAATGACATACATTCCCATTTCATGGGCGGTTTTCACAAAATGCTTCAGGTCTTCCATCGTTCCAAATTCATGGTTGACGCTGTAATAATCCTTTACGGCATATGGGCTGCCCAACGTGCCCTTGCGATTCTTTTCCCCGATCTCATGGATGGGCATCAGCCATAAAATATCCACGCCCAATTCTTTCAGCCGCGGCAAATGATTCTCTGCCGCTTTGAAAGTCCCTTCCTGTGTGAATTGACGCGTATTGATCTGATAGATCACCGCGTCCTTGCTCCACTCAGGGTGAGTGAGCTTGACAGGCTGAATGGGGGTGTAAGCACTGCTCATAAATGTTTCCTTATTTCAACACAACCCCGCTGCGGGCGGGAATCGTAACCTGATTTTCAGAGATCACAGGCTTGCCAAACAGCACGTGCGGTTTTTTATCGAGCGGCAATTCCAATGTTTTATCCTCATTCGAGGTGTTGAAGGCGGTTATTAGCGTTTCATTTCGATAACTTCGTGAATATGCCAGCAGTTCACCCTCCGCATGGATGCGTTTGTAATCGCCGCGCCGCAAGGCCGCATGCTCGGTTCGCAGAGTGGTGCAGGCTTTTGCGTAATCGAGCAGGTCGTGGTCCCAGCGCCCCTCATCCCACGGGAAGGATTTTCTGCATTCAGGGTCATGCTTTCCATTGACACCCACTTCATCTCCGTAATAGATGCAGGGTGCGCCAGGGATGGTGAACATGAAAAGCCAGGCCAGCTTGAGCGCAGTTTTGTCCTCGTTCACGCAGGAAAGAAAACGGGGCATGTCGTGGCTATCGAGAAGATTAAGCTGGGCATAGGTAATATCTGAGGGATAGAGGTTGAGAATGCGGTCCAGTTCATTGGCGCAATCGTGTGCATTGATTGGCCGCACGCGGTCCTTCAATCCACCTGCATGTTGAATGACAGACATATCGAGGCTGTTGGCCGCAAAGAAGTTCATTGAAGTCGTGGTGACCAGATAATTCATCACGGCATCGAATTGATCGCCCTGCAGCCAGCGCTGTGCCTCATGCCAGATTTCGCCGACGATGTACGCATCGGGGTTGATCGCGCGCACACGCCTGCGGAATTCGCGCCAGAATTCATCGTCATTGATCTCCCCGGGTACATCCAGCCGCCAGCCGTCAATGCCGAATTTGATCCAATACTCGGCAACGTCAAACAAAAATTCGCGCACTGCAGGGGTGTCAGTGTTGAACTTTGGAAGCGCGGGCAAATTCCACCATGCCCGATAGCCGATGGCGGTCAGGCTGTCTTCGTGATTCAGCGCCCTTTGCTCATGCGCAGTGGGGTAGGCCCCCCAATTCTTATGTCCCTTCAGGCGCTCTTCATCAAAATAGAACCAGTCACGATACGGCGAGGCGTCACCAGTTTCCAGCACATGGTTGAACTGCCAAAATCCGCGTGAAGCGTGGTTGAACACGCCATCCAGAATCAGCCGCATGCCGCGCTTGTGCATTTCCTTGAGCAGTTTTTTTAACGCCTCGTTGCCGCCAAGCAACGGGTCCACGTTGTAATAATCAAAGGTGTGATAACGGTGATTCGAAGCCGAAGCAAAGATCGGGTTAAGGTAGATCGCTGTGCATCCAAGTTCCTGAATGTAATCCAGTTTTTCGAGCACGCCGTACAAGTCGCCGCCTTTGAATCCATGCGTGGTTGGGGCTGAGTCCCACGGCTCAAACGGCAGTGTCGCCGCAGGGTTGCGGCTGCTTTTTGCAAAACGGTCTGGAAATATCTGGTAAAAAACTGCGTCCTTTACCCATTCTGGTGTCGACATTATTTATCCTCGTTACTTTGAAATGAGTTTCAAAACGTACATTGCATACGGATCAAGATTTTCGAACGGCTTGTATTCCTGAAAGGCTTCGCCGCTTCCAACCGGACCTGCGGCCTGCCCAGCCCCGAACAAAGTCTCCACACTGTAGGCGGATTCTGCCAGGCCTGCCCCGTTGAGGTTGATATTATATTTGCTGATTGTTTCTTTTGAGAGGTTTGCCAATATCAGAAACATTCCATTTTCATTGATTCGCAAAGCCGAATACACCGAAGGATGGCTGGATTTCAACGAAATGAGGTCGCCTGTCTGCATGGTGGGATTTGCATTGCGCAGTTGGATCAGCGCGCGGTAGTGTTCGAGCAGCGAGTCGATGGCACCTGTTTGGGCATCGACATTTATAAAAACATAATCGCTGGCAGGCGCCCGCCACGGACGGGCCGTGGAAAAGCCCGCATTTTCTCCCGAGGTCCACTGCATGGGCAGGCGGATATTTTCATCGGGCTTTTTTCCCTGCATGCCAATCTCTTCGCCGTAATAGATGAACGGTGTGCCGGGCGAGGTGAGCATCAAAAAGGCGGCCAGTTTGGCTTTGTTCACGTCTCCGCCCAATTGTGCCATGACGCGGTTCTGGTCGTGGTTAGTTAAAAACGTGGCATATTGATGATCGGGGATGGCCTTGTCGCTTACTTGCAGAGTTCTGGCGAGGTCGCCGGATTTTTCAGTATTGGCCGCTTCCAGAAAACTGGCCGCAAGCTGAAAGTTGAAAGCCAGGTCGAATTGATCGTTCTTGATGTAATTGGCGATGGTATTTAATCCGTCGCCGAACAACTCACCGACGGTCATGGCTTCGGGGTTAACTGCTTTGTAGGTGGGATAGAATTCATTTTGATACCAAAGATGAGTGGCTTCGGTATTTTCCTGCTTTACACCGTCTTCGATCAGGTGTTTGGCGGCATCCAGGCGAAAGCCATCCACGCCCACATCGGTCAGCCAGAAGGCGGCGATCTTTTTCATTTCTTCGGTGACGGCGGGGTTTGCGTAATTCAGGTCAGGCATGAAGGCTTCAAAGATGCCGTAATAGAATCCGCTGGTGGATGAATGCCAGACGCGCTCTTTCCACGGACCAGTATATTTTGGATCTGTGTTGCTCCAGATATACCAATCACGATAGGGAGATTGGGGGTCTTTTTTTGCATCCTTAAACCAGGGGTGTTTGTCGGATGTATGGTTGATGACAAGGTCAATGATGATGTGAATATCGCGTTTGCGGGCTTCTGCCACCAGATTTTTGAAATCATCCATCGTTCCATATTGCGGGTTGACATCGTAATAGTCTGTGACGTCATAGCCGTGATAGGAGGGGGAGGGGAAGATGGGCATCAGCCAGAGTGCGGTGATGCCAAGTTCCTGTAGATAGCCCAGCTTTTGGGTGATGCCGTTGAAATCCCCCGTGCCGTCGCCGTTGCTGTCGTTGAATGAGCGCACGAAAATTTCGTAGAAGACAGCGTCGCTCCACCAAATTTCAGGGGAAGTAACTGTCGTTGGCACTGGAGCAGTTGTCGGCGCGGCGGGAGCGCAGGAAGAAATGAGCAGGAAAAACAGCAGGGAGAGAAAAATCCGTTTGGTCATGACAGTCAATAGACAAAAAATATTCCCTTCCTCTCAAGGAAAGAAAGGGAATATTCAATGATGAAAGTATTATCCCTTTACGCTGCCAAGGGTGAGACCTGAGATGAGCCACTTGGAGGAGTAGAGGAAGAGCGCCATGATGGGAATGGCAATCAAAACCGATGCGGCCGCGAATTGACCCCACGAAACCGTGAATTGCTGTGCGAAGGTGAAGATGCCCAGCGGCCAGGTGAACATTTCATTCTTTTGCAAAACCACGCGTGCCACCAGATATTCGCTCCAACCGCCCATGAAAGAGAACAAGAAGGCGATTGCCAGCGCGGGTGTGGAGAGGGGCAGGATGATCTTGGTGAATACGGTCAGGCGGCTTGCACCGTCGATCAGCGCGGCTTCTTCCAGGTCAACGGGAATCGTGTCGTAGTAGCCTTTGAGGGTCCAGATCGTGAGCGGCACGGAGGTCACCGCATAGGCGATGATCAGACCCAGAGGCGTATTGATCATTTTCAATTTGGCGATCATGATAAACAGGGGAAGCAACAACATACCCGCAGGGATCATCTGCGTTGTCAGCAGGAATATAAGCCCTGCCGAACGCCCGGGAAAACGGAAGCGCGAAAACGCATACGCGCTGATCGCTGCCAGAATGACACTGATGACTGAAGTCACCGCTACAACAGAGACCGAGTTCCAGATCCACAGAAAGAAATCGGACTGGCGATTCTTTTCTGCGTCGCCGAATAATACTTCCTTGTAGTTATCCAGCGTGGCATTTTCTGGGATGATTCTGAGGTCGGTGGTCAGGAGTGTGTCATTGGGGCGCAGCGAAATGGTGACCACGCGCAAGACGGGATAGACAGCGATGACACAGGCAATGATAAGAGTCGCATGGATCAAAATGGTTTTGAAGGGGCTGTCGCCGCGTGACCGATAGAAAAACCAGCGAAAGAAGCGGGAAATTGGATTCGTTGTCATGTGATGCTCCTTATTCAGTTGCTGACTTAAGCCCATCGCTGACCCTAAGGTAAAAGAGAGTGAAGATAAACAGGATCGCAAAGATCACCAGTGCGAACATGGCAGTGAAGCCGTACCGATAAAACTGGAATGCGGCTTTATACATGGAGGAGACTAGAATATCCGTTTTCTCCTGTGGGCCGCCCTGCGTGATAAGGTAGATGATGTCAAACTTATTGAAGGTCCAGACGACGCCTAAAATGATGGCAGGGGTCAGGACGGGGCGCAGCAGGGGGAGGGTGATGTTGCGGAATTGCTGCCATCTGGTGGCGCCGTCGATCTCTGCGGCTTCGTAATATTCCTGCGAAATGCTTTGCAACCCGCCGAGAATGATGACGGACATAAAAGGAATGCCCAGCCAGATATTTGCGAGTAATACCGAAACAAAGGCCCAAAACGGATCCTGCTTCCAACTGACGGGGCCGATGGTGGCTGCCAGCCAGGCGAAACCATTTCCGATCCCTATGATATTTGCCGTGTTTTGACTGACCGTGGTCAACCAGGTGTTGAGGTTGCCCAGCAGAATATTGAACAAGCCGTAGCGGCTGTCAAATTCACTGCGTAATGCCATGGCTGCAATCGTGGTAGGAATCGCCCAGGGAATGACGAGCAAGGTGCGATAAAACCCTTTGAACTTCAAGGGTCTGTTCAGCAGGATGGCCAGCCCCATGCCGCCCAAAACGTGAAAGGTGACGTTGATAACCGTCCACAGGATCGTGCGCCAAAACACCTCGAAGAATTTCGCGTCTTTCGCGACGGTGCCTGTGAAGAGCATCTTGAGATTTTCCCACCCGAAAAGCAGGCTGTATTGGGCATTTTTAGTTGCCTGAGTTCCAAGCGATGCATTGGAGAATGCGAGTTTGATCTCGAAAAGGAAGGGGTAGATGATCAGGAAGAGCACGCCAATAAAAGCGGGCATAATCAGCAGGTAAGCCAGCCCTACGCGGCTGTTTCGTGGTTTGCTGGCGAATTGAATAATTGCATACAGTACCAGAATACCGAGGGCAAAGATGATGCCTGCGACCATTTTTGCCGAGTCTTTTGTCGCAACCTTTGAGCTGATGAGGGACTTTTGAAGGTTCGCAAACGAGTTCACGGGCATGTTTACAAACTTGCCGATAGCGCTGTCGCCGAGTTTGATTAGGTCGGTTAGATTGAAAAAGTAAATGATGAACGTAAAGGTGAGGAGACCCATCGCAACCTGGATGGCTCTTGTTACGATTGTCGCTGTGCGGTTAAGCGGCTGGCGGAAGAAAATTTGATAAAAATAAATTTCGATGATTGCAAGTCCGCCCAGGATTGCAAAAAGAAAGCCTCCAATTTCCTGAAGCCGCTCACCTATAATCTTACTGCTTAAGGTGATGCCGTCTGAGAAGGGAGCGATCAACGATGATAGAACGAAATAAATCGAGACGATTGCAGCGATCCATAGGATGTTGGGCAGGTTTCGTCGCAGGAAGTTATCGCTTTCCATAATAAACCTCTTTTGTTTGTTCGCCATGAAAAACAGGGCAAGTCTTCAAGAATATCAGAGTAATTCGACGCCAAGTGTGAAAATTATAAAGCTTGAAGCTTATGCTGATTGAAAATAGGATGGGGAGCGTCACGCTCCCCATCCTATTTTATTGCAGGAATACTATGGGGTGGTTCCGAGGGTAACTACACAGGCATCAGCAGCTTCCTGAGCGGCGACGGCGGCATCTTCAGGAGTGACAGTGCCGGCCATTACGCCTTCGAGGTTCGGGCGCCATGCATCCCATGCGCAACGCATTTCGGGAGCGGCAGGCTGACCGCGGCCAACAGCGAGATCGGCCATAGAGCCAGCAAGGATCGGGTCACTTGCAATGCTCGGATCCTTGGCAACTTCGGCGTTGGAAGGAAGGCGCTTGTATTCATCAAGCCACTTCTTCTGAACTTCAGCGGAAGTCATGTAGGTGATGAACGCGGTGACAGCTTCCTGGCGGGCGGCGTCATCGAGGACGGCCTTGGAGACCATGAAGTACTTGCCAGCGGTCATTTCGGTGTAGGGGTTGCCGTTGATGGTGGGGACGGGGGCAACACCGAGGTTTTCACCGAGAGCGGTGGTGTAATCGCCGAGAGACCAGTCGCCATTGATGATCATGGCGGCTTTGCCTTCCTTCATCAGGGTGTCGGCGCAGGCATAATCACATTCAGCGGGCACAACGCCGTCGGTCTTGAGGGAGGCGACAAAGGTCAGATAATCGATGAAAGCCTGGTTGTTGAACTGAGGCTGATCGTTCTCATCAAGAGGCCATCCGCCGAAAGCGCCATAGAAGCCAGCACCCCAGAAAGGCTCATTGAGGTTGTAGGCGAAGCCCTGGACATCACCAGCGGTGAGTTCCTTGGAAACGGTGATGAGTTCTTCGAAAGTGGCAGGGGGTTCAGCGATCAGGGATTTGTTGTAGATCAGCATGAGGTGATTGCCATAGTTATCGGGAACGCCCCAGAGGGTGCCGCCAACTTTGGCGGGGTCAAGAGCGCCGGGGAAGAACTGGCCGAGGAAGGCATCATCGTACAAAGCATCGACGGGGGCGATGATGTCGAGGGTGCTGAAAGGACCAGCGAAATCGTTCGGTACGCGAACGACATCGGGAGCAGCTTCAGCGAGGGAAGCGGTCTGGAACTGGTCACGGAGAGCTTCGTTCTCGTAGTGAGTGCGCTCAACGGTGATGTTCGGGTTGGCGGCCTGGAAATCAGCGATCAAACCGTCAATGAACACGTCTACATCCTCGCCTTCCTGTTCCCAGAAAGTGATGGTGACGGGTTCGGCAGCGGGGGCTTCGGTAGCAGCAGGTGCTTCAGTAGCGGGGGCCTCAGTGGCAGCGGGTTCTTCAACAGCAGGGGCCTCGGTCGCAGGAGCGCCGCAGGCAGTGAGGACCATGCTGGCCACCACTAACAAGCTAAACAACAAACTTAATTTGGTTTTCATTACTCTTCTCCTTACTTAATAGGTGATTTTGTTGATTGGTATTGAACGATCATTTCATGATTTGTGTATGTTTGTTTTTCTGAGTGCAGACGATCACCTCCTTTTATTCACTTGTGGATGCCTGTTTTATTTCAGACGGAAATGAATTCCGCGAAACAGGATTTTTCTTTTCAATTGCGTCGTGTATGGCAATATTCACTGCCTGCACGGTAGCGCCCATTAATGATGATCTTCGTCCCAGCATGGCGGTTGTGATGTGTACGCCGCGCCCGGAAGCCCGCAGGGAACGTTCGCCTACAGCCTGACGGATCGAGGTTGTCAGCAAGTCGCCGGATTGTGCGACACCACCACCGATGATCACCGCCCCCGGGTTGAATAAATTGACCAAGCCTGCAATGGCGATACCAATAAATGTGCCGGCGCGCATAATGATGTCCTGCGCTGGCAGGTCGCCGCGTCGCGCGGCTTTTGCAACTTCCTGTGCTGTCAGGTTTTCCATGGGTATGCTGGATAGTAAGGTTCGCTTGCCAGATTCAACCAATTTTTTCGCTTGAAGGGCAATGGCGTGTCCGCCAGCAAAAGCTTCCAGACAGCCGTGGTTTCCGCATGTGCAAAGCGGTCCATTTTCATCGATTGTGATGTGACCGATTTCACCCGCAGAACCGGTGGTGCCGCCATAGATCTGTTGATTGATGATCAATCCTGCGCCGATGCCGCTTCCCACTTTTATGAATGCGAGATTTTTTTCACCACGTCCCGCACCGTAAGCCCATTCGCCCAACGCGCCCAATTCAGCATCGTTGTTGAGTGAAATGGCGCACCCCAATTCCTGTTCAAGGGTTTTGCGGATCGGATAACCATCCCAGCCTGGCATAATTGGAGGAGAGACGACCATACCTGCATCTGTGATGACCGGGCCTGGGACGCCGATCCCAACAGCCATTAATTGTGACTGGCTAATTCCATTTTCAGCCAATAATTCCTTCAAGCTGCGACTGACTTCAGGCATGCAAATCTGAGGTCCGTTTCGTATATCCAATGGAAGGCTTTTTTCTGCAATGATCTTTGCAGAAAAATCAGCAATGGCAATATTCATATGGGTGGCGCCCATATCTACAGCTGCCACGAGACCACGCTTTGGATTGATCTCCAACACTACAGGCGGGCGTCCGCTTGGAATGGCGCGGCTTTCAGCTTCGAAAATAACCTCGTTTTCGATCAGATCGTTCACGATCAAAGTTACTGCAGCACGTGTTAAACCCATTTGTTCCGCAAGATCTGTCCTGGAGATGCCGTTGGAGGCAAAACGAATCAAATCTACTGCAGAATGTTTGTTAAAATTCTTAATATTCTGGTTGGTGGGTATCCAATAAAACATCGGTTTTATGCTTGTTTTTTTCGGGCGTTTTTTTTTTTGACTTTTTTTATAATAGCACAATTCCTTATTAAATCAAGTCTTTTAACAAAATTCCACCTTAAAATTTTTATACTTAAATAAAAAGCAGGCTGGAGAAGAAATCCAGCCTGCTGGCAATCTTTGGTTATCTGGTTTCGATTATCGAATGGCTTTTTCGGTTTCGGCGTCGAAAATGTGGAATTTGTCCATGTCAAAAATGAACTGAGTCTGGCTTCCGACACGCAATTTTGAGCGGGGGTCAACCCGACCGACGTAAGTGTTCTTTCCACTCACGAGGTAGAGCAGGGTTTCGTTACCCATCAATTCGGTGACATCCACCTTGGAAGCAACCTTCTCGCCGTGGATGTTGTTCGGGGCGAATTCAGGGTCGTGGATGTTCTCAGGGCGGATGCCGAAGACAACACTCTTGCCTTCCATGTTCTTATACGGGCCAGAGAGGCTATCGGGAATCTGAACCTTGAAATCTTCCGTATCCACAATCATGCTGTTGCCGCTCTTTACGATCTTGGCGGGGAAGAAGTTCATGGATGGGGAACCGATGAAGCCAGCCACGAACAGGTTATTCGGGTGGTCGTACAAGTTTTGGGGGGTGTCCAACTGCTGCAAGTCACCCTTGTTGATGACGGCGATGCGGGAAGCCATGGTCATGGCCTCGGTTTGATCGTGGGTCACGTAGATGAACGTGGTCTGCAGGCGCTGATGAAGCTTGCTGATTTCGGCACGCATCTGCACGCGCAATTTCGCGTCAAGATTGGAGAGCGGCTCATCGAACAGGAAGACCTTCGGTTCGCGGACGATTGCGCGACCTACGGCCACACGCTGGCGCTGACCGCCGGAGAGCTGGCGGGGTTTGCGCTGGAGCAGGTCTTGAATGCCCAAAATGTCTGCGGCTTCACTGACACGGCGTTTGATCTCTTCCTTCGGGGTCTTGCGAAGTTTGAGGCCAAAGGCCATGTTATCGTACACCGAAAGGTGCGGGTAGAGCGCGTAGGATTGAAATACCATGGCAATATCACGATCTTTGGGCGCCACGTCGTTCACAAGGCGATCGCCGATCTTGATTTCGCCGCCGGTGATCTCTTCCAAACCAGCGAGCAGACGCAGGGCGGTGGTCTTACCGCAGCCTGAGGGGCCGACTAAAACAAGGAATTCCTTGTCCTGAACCTCGATATCGAGGCTGTTGATGATCGTCAGATCACCAAACTTTTTATGAACTTTCTCGAATGTAACGCTTGCCATGGTATCCTCCAGTCAAAAGAATATAGTGGCGTAATTATAAACCCGTAAAAGAACTTATACAATAACGAGTTTTCCGCTTTTAGCCGATTCGAGCAGAGCCAGGATCACTGCGGTATTATTGCGGCTGTCAGCCAGTGAGACTCGAGGAGACTTACCCTGCAAGACCGCATCGCACATGTCATCCACTTCTCCCATATAAAGCTCGCCGCCTCTGATGTTGATCGTTTTTTCCTTGTCCTCTTGAATTAATTGCACTGTATTAGTTTTTCCGGGCTTGAACGGGTTGGATATCTTCAATACGCCTTTCGAACCCACGATCTCCAAATATGAGCGATGTGGACATCTAAAACTTGAATCGAATTGCATGTGGATGTCGTTCTTGAATCGCATTTGACCGACGAAAACTTCATCGCTTCCACCTTCACCTGTAACCTGCCAGCCAAATACGTCAACAGGTTCAGCGCCGACAATGGTTCGGGCGTATGAAATGGGATAACAGCCCACATCCCAAATACTTCCACCGCCCATTTCTGTCATCCAACGATAATTGCCTTCGCGTTCAAGCTTGAAGCTGAAGGCGCCTTTGATGAGTTGAAGTGTGCCAAGCTCACCGCTATCGACGATCTCTTTTACTTTTATCGTTTGTTCATGGTGACGATACATGAAGGCTTCAGCCAATACCTTGCCAGTCTCTTTCGATGCAGCGATCATCGCATCGACTTCTTTCAGTGAAACAGCAAAAGGTTTTTCGCATAAGACATGTTTGCCCGCACGCAGGGCTTTGATCGTCCATTCGGCATGCAGGTGATTGGGCAGGGAATTGTAGATCACATCGATCTCAGGGTCGTTGAGCAGGGCTTCATAGCTGCCGTGTGCGCGTGGAATTTTCCACTCGCGGGCGTATGCTTCGGCTGAAGAAATGTTCCTCGAAGCAACGGCCAGTAAGCGGGTCCGTTTTGAAGCGTTGAGAGGTTTGATCAAGGCTCGGTTTATTTTTGCGGTGGAGAGCAATCCCCAGTTAAGTATTCTTTCCATTTCGTTTTCCTTTCTCTAAAATATATACGGCGACAAGCATGAGGGCGGCGAAGATGATGCCAACAGAAAAACCCAATTGCAGGCCTAACAGATCGCTTACCCAGGCAATGACCCATGGGCCGATCAAGCCGCCCAGACCCGCAAAGGTAAAAAGGATGCCAAGAATTGAGTTTGTGTTTTCAGGATGATCAACTGACACGGCTGCTGTGAAAGTTGGGAAGATGATCGAAAAGAAAAGCCCGGTGGTGGGGAGAAGAAAACTGAAGTCTGTGAATATGCCTGCTGCAATACACACAAGCGACCCGATGGATGCAAACAGGATCGCTCGTAAATATCCGAGCCGCTGAACGACAAATCCACCGCCAAGCCGACCGAGCATTAGCATTGCAAAAAACAGGGAAAGCGTTTGTGTGCTTGATGCCACGCTCGCCCCACGGATCTCCTGAAGAAATGTCACCAGCCAGGACGACATTCCAATCTCGGCGGCAACATAAAAGGCGATTGCAAAATAGAACCAGGGCAGGTCACCTTTGAATGCGATCTGGGCGATGTGCTTGAAATCGATGCTGTTTTGTTCCTTCGATTTGGGAAAACGAACGAAAGAAAATAAAAAGATGAACAGCAGGATCAAGGCGATATCCCAGCGATAGATTCCGCGCCAGGTCACATTGATGGAAAGTAACCAACCTGCGAAAAGCGGCGCAAGCAGCGAGCCTAGTCCATGCATGACCGCCATGAGATTTAAGAAGAGCCCTCTCTTTTCTGGATGAGCCTCCACGATGGCGGCGTTCGCCCCGAGTTCAATCGCTCCGAGTCCCAGCCCGATGAGGAAAAGAGAAATACCCAGCCAAACCGCGCTTTGAAAGGAGCTATATCCGGTGACACCGACTACCAGAAGGAGCCCGGCGATAACAAGCACTGTTTTTAACCCGAATCGATCTGCAAGGAGACCGGCAATAAAGGACGTGATCAGAAAACCAAAGTATTGGCCGAAGAAAATATTTCCGCTTGTGCCGTAATTGATGTTCAGTTCTGCGATCATGGCTGGCAGGGTGGGACCTTTGAGATTGTCGGTAAAACCGAAAACGAAAAAGGAGAGGAAGCACCCTGCTGTCAGAAGAAGGATTGTGTTTTTTGAGGTTTTAGTTTGCATGATGATGGAAATTATACTGGCTATGGTTTGGATGTATGCGTTAATTGTTAGATGAGATTAAAAATAAAAAATCCCGGTAATTGTTCGATCTTCACCGGGATTGAGAGTTTATGAAACCGCCAGCATTTTCTGGACATTCCTGGGCAGGATATCCGTGTCAGAAAACATATCCCATGTCTCAGTATGTGTCACTGATGCGTTAGGCTCCAGCTTTGTAAGCGGGGCGAGGCTTTCAAGTTCTATAAATAGATCTCCGCAATAGATCTCTGCGTTGCAATTATTGTCTGGGTATGTCAAGCCTATTTGTGTTTCGAATGTCTTGCGAAATAAAACGCCGTCCAGCCAATAGGCCAGCCAGCCGTGCGGATTGAAGTAACCGATCTTGAAGGGCGGCAGGGCTGCTTCTGCTTTGAACAAAATAAATTCATCGCCCAACTTGAGTCGCGGATCGTTGATGCGCGTATAAGGCCAAAGTGAAAATTGGCGGTTGTGAAGCAAGCCCGCCGGATCAGCATTTCCAACTGGCATGGGCAAAATCGCTGTGCCGCCCAGGCGGAATTGAGTGATCGCCCATGGGGCCAATTCCACGGGCCACAATCCATCATTGATGAGAGTGTGCGTCAGAGTGGCGGACGGCTTATCTGCCGCAAGATGAATTTCAATGCGCTTGCGAATGCCCGTCCCTGGTTCTGTTTGCGTTTCAAGGATCACGCCGTCCGGCAGGTCGGTAATTGTCATTTCGCCCGTATCTGGCGCGTACGTGCGCGGCATGGCCTCTGGCGAGTGCCACAAGCGATGTCCGCCGCGAAAATGAAAATCACCCCACGGTGTTTGGATGGGAGGCGTACCGCCGATATCTGCGAGCATGTTGGGCTTGCCCGCGAGGGAAAGCCCCATGATCCGCTGGGAAGCCGTGAAGTATTCAATTTGCAGAAAGTCGTTTTTCAAGGCGCGTTTATTCATTATGATTAATTACCAGTGATTGTGAACCAGATCGCGGACATGCGAATTGTAGATCGCGCGGATGGTTTCCATCGCCTCGGGACTCAGGGACGGCAGGTCTGCCGCTTTGACATTATCCTCCGCTTGAGCAGGATTCTTTGCGCCAGGGATGGCGCATGTCACAGCATCGAACATCAGGATCCAGCGCAGGGCGAACTGCGGCATTGTCCAGCCTGCAGGGACGAGCGCGCGCAATTCCTCAACAGCTTTCAAGCCAGTTTCATAATCCACACCTGAGAAGGTTTCGCCGCGGTCAAATGATTCGCCGTGACGATTGAATGCGCGGTGATCGTCCGCTTCAAAGGTGGACTTGAACGTTAATTTACCAGTCAACATTCCACTGGCGAGCGGGACGCGTGCGAGAATTCCGATCTTGCGGCGGATGGCTTCAGCGAAGAACAACTCCGCAGGCCGCTGGCGGAAGATGTTGAAAATGATCTGCACGGTCTGCACGTTGGGATATTCAATTGCCTTGAGCGCCTCTTCCACTTTTTCCACGCTCACGCCGTAATGACGCAGCTTGCCCGCGTGGACAAGATCATCCAACACGCCGAATGTTTCAGGCATGTAAAAGACTTCGGTGGGTGGGCAGTGCAATTGCAAAAGGTCAATGGCTTCGGTGTTTAGATTTTTGAGACTGCGCTCCACGAATGCAGTGAGGTTGACACGGTTGTATCCGCCCGCCACATGCGGATCGAGTCTGCGCCCAGCCTTGGTTGCCACATAAATGGTTTCGCTGCGCTCTTTGCGGAGTTGCGCCACCAAACGCTCCGAGCGGCCATCGCCATAGACATCGGCGGTGTCGATGAAGTTGACGCCCAAGTCAATGGAGCGATGTAAGGCTGCCAGTGAATCTTTATCATCCACTTTTCCCCATGAGCCGCCGATTGCCCATGCCCCAAATGAAACTGTTGAAACCTTCCACCCTGTTCGTCCAAGTTCGCGATATTGCATGATGTGTTTCCTTTGTTCAAAAGAAACCCTAAAGGTCTTTAAGACCTTTAGGGTTTGATAGTTTACAAGCCCTTATTCAAGTGATAGTACAGATCGTTCCAGCGCAGTTTCTCGCGGAATTCCTGTACGCGGGTGTTCTCGTCGATGACGAGGAACTCGATGCCAGCCATGTCTGCAAAGTCTTGCAGGTGTTCTGTGGTGAGCGAGTAGCTGAAGCTGGTGTGATGCGCGCCGCCTGCGTAGATCCATGCTGCTGCAGCGACCGAGAGGTTGGGGCGCGGAACCCACAAGGCGCGAGCCACGGGCAGGTTGGGGAGCGGCGCATCGTTCGGGACGACATCCACGACGCTGGCGACCATGCGGAAGCGATTGCCCATGTGGACGATGGAAGCTCCGACAGCGGCACCCAGCTGCGAGTCAAACACGAGGCGGACGGGGTCTTCCTTCCCGCCAATGCCGAGCGGATGAATCTCCAGCTTGGGTTTGTGTGCCGCGATGGATTCGCAAATTTCGAGCATGTGCGCGCCGAGGTCTTTGTCGCCGCTGGCGCTGAAGTGATAGGTGTAATCTTCCATGAAGCTGACGCCGCCAGGCAGACCCGCGTTCATGACCTTCATGGCACGCACGAGAGCGGAGGTCTTCCAATCGCCTTCCGCGCCGAAGCCGTAGCCATCGCGCATCAAACGCTGCACCGCGAGACCAGGCAACTGCTTCAGTCCATGCAGGTCTTGGAAGGTGTCGGTGAACGCCATGAAGCCGCCGTCTTTCAAGAATCCGCGCAGACCGAGTTCGATGCGGGCGCCATCGCGCAGGGACGAGTGCCTCGCGCCGCCAGGTTTGAGTTCAGCGACGACATCGTATTCATCGAGATAGGTTTTGATGAGCGTATCCACTTCCGCATCGGTGGCATCGTTGACGTATTTGACCAAGTCGCCAATGCCGTAGCCGTTGGTGGAGTAACCGAACTGAATCTCGGATTGAACTTTATCGCCTTCGGTCACTGCCACTTCGCGCATGTTGTCACCGAAGCGAGCGACCTTGCCGCCCTGCCAATCTGCCCATGCAGATGCGGCACGAGACCACACGCCCAACTGTCGCTGCACTTCATCGTCAGCCCAATGACCAACCACCACCTTGCGTTCGATGCGCAGGCGGCTGCCGATGAAACCGAATTCACGGTCGCCATGCGCGGCTTGGTTGAGGTTCATGAAATCCATGTCAATGGTTGACCACGGAATTTCGCGGTTGTATTGCGTGTGCAAATGCGCGAACGGTTTCTTGAGCAGGGTCAAGCCAGAGATCCACATCTTGGCGGGGGAGAAGGTGTGCATCCACGCGATGAGACCGATGCAGCTTCTTCGAAGAATTTGCTTCAAGGCATAGATCTCGAATGGCATCAGGCGTGGTGAGGACGGGTTTGAACACCACCTTCACAGGAATGTGCTTGGAAGCGCCGAGCGCCGCCGCGATCTCTTTCGAGTGCTCGGCAACCTGCTCCAGGGTTTTGGGACCATACAAATGCTGACTGCCCGTAATGAACCAAACTTCATATTGTTTTAGATCGATCATGATTGCATCTCCTTTTTATTTCTGTCCGTAATAGGCGTTTGCGCCGTGTTTCCTCAAATAGTGCTTATCCAACAATTCCTGTTGCATGGGTTGAATGTTCGGGTTGAGCATCATGGTTTGAATATTCATGAACGCGACCTCTTCCATCACCACCGCATTGTGAACGGCATCCATCGCATCCTTGCCCCATGCAAATGGACCATGACTGTAGACCACCACGCCAGGAATGGCATCTGGATTTTTATCTTTGAATGTCTCGATGATGACGGTCCCCGTCTCTTTCTCGTACTCAGCCTGAATCTCCTCGACAGTCATTTTTCTTGTGCAGGGGATTTCGCCGTAAAAATAATCGCCATGCGTGGTGCCGAGCGCCGCAATGCCGCGACCCGCCTGCGCAAAACTCGTCGCCCAACGGCTGTGGGTGTGGACGATGCCGCCGATGTTCGGGAAAGCTTTGTACAGTTCCAGATGCGTGGGCGTATCGGAGGATGGCTTGAGTTCGCCATCTACCACTTTGCCTGTTTCCAATTCCAAAACAACCATGTCGTCACGTTTCATCGTCTCGTACGGAACGCCAGAAGGTTTGATGACGACCAATCCCTTCTCGCGGTCAATGCCAGAGACGTTGCCCCACGTGAAGGTGACGAGTCCGTGTTTGGGAAGCAGCAGGTTTGCTTGAAATACTTGTTCTTTGAGTTTCTTCAACATCATTTCTCCGTAGGTCAGTCACGTTGAAAACGTGACCTACTTAAACCCTTCCACCGCCGCGCGTTCAATGCCAAGACCTTCTTGTAGCGTTCCATGAATGTATTGAAACCATCCACATCCTTTTTGTCAGGTGCAATGGTGGAACTTTTTTCGTTGGCAAATACTTTTTTATTCAAATAATCTTCGAGTGTTTCATTTCCTGTTTTATTGAGCACATACGCGGCAAGCAGAGCCATGCCCCATGCGCCGCCTTCGCCCGCGGTTTCCATCACCGAGACGGAGGTGTTCATCGCTGCCGCCATGATCTTTTGACCAACGCCTTCGGTTTTGAAGAACCCGCCATGACCCAGCAATTGGTCGAGTTTTACGTTTTCCTGCGAGAGAATATCCATGCCGATCTTCAACGTGCCCACCGACGAGAACAAGTGTGTGCGCATAAAGTTCGGCAGAGTGAAGCGGCTTTCAGGGGTGCGGATGAATAATGGGCGTCCCTCGGTCAAGTCTGTGATGGATTCACCTGAGAGATAGTTGTAGGCGAGCAATCCACCGCCATCGGCATCGCCCGCGAGCGCTGATTTGTAAAGCATCTCAAACAGTTTGGACTGGCTGATTTCCACGCCGAGCGCATTGGTAAATTCGTGGAAGAGTCCCACCCAGGCGTTGAGGTCGGAGGTGCAGTTGTTGGCATGAACCATCGCGACAGGCTTGCCTGTGGGCGTGGTGACCATGTCAATTTCGGGATAGAGTTTGGACAGCGCCTTTTCCAACACGATCATGGCGAAGACGGATGTCCCAGCCGAGACATTGCCCGTTCGCTCTGCCACGCTGTTGGTGGCTACCATGCCCGTGCCTGCATCTCCCTCAGGCGGGCAGAGCGGAATGCCAGCCTTGAGTCCTCCGCTTGGGTCGAGCAGTTTCGCGCCTTCTTCGGTCAACGTGCCAGCGGCATCTCCTGCTACTAAAACCTTTGGCAAAATATCTTCGAGCTTCCACGAGATTTTTTCTGCTTTGAGCAGGTCATTGAACTGCCCAAGCATTTTTTTGTCGTAGTCGTTGATCTTGCTGTCGATGGGGAACATGCCTGAGGCTTCACCCACGCCCATCACCTTTTGCCCCGTCAACTTCCAGTGGACATAGCCCGCCAGCGTGGTCTGGTGGCTGATGTCTTTGATATGCGCTTCCTTGTTCAATATCGCCTGATACAGATGGGCGATGCTCCAGCGCTGCGGGATGTTGAATTGGAAGAGGTCGGTGAGTTTCTCGGCGGCTTGTCCCGTCATCGTATTGCGCCAGGTGCGGAAGGGGACGAGTAAATTGTCGTTCTTGTCGAACGCCAGATAGCCGTGCATCATGGCGCTGAAGCCCATTGAACCGACAGTCTTGAGCGTGACGCCGTATTTTTCAGAGACCTCTTTGCTGAGGTTCTGATAACTCTCCTGCAAGCCTTTCCAGACATTGTCCAGACTGTATGTCCAGACGCCGTGCTCGTATTGGTTCTCCCACTCAAAACTTCCTGAGGCAATCGGCGCATGATCTTCGCCGATCAACACAGCCTTGATGCGGGTGGAACCAAGTTCAATGCCAAGGACGGTCTTGCCGCTTTCGATTGATTTTGCGATTTCGTTTTTATCCATATTGATCTCCTGTAGTTCGGACGATGGACGATAGACCGTAGACCATGGTCAATCGTCTGTCGTCTATGGTCTGTTTATCCTGGATACCAAATCTTGCGCGGATCATCCTCTGAGCGCACGTAATCAAAGGCGGCATCGATTATTTTCTTCAAATCATATTCAGGACGCCAGCCGAGTAAAAACTTTGCTTTGGTGTTATCGAGCCATGTGGAGTGGAATTCGGTTTTGATCTCCACGGTGGGGAAGCCGCGAGTTGAATTCAAATACTTGCCCATCTCGCCGTAGTCCACGGGTTCGTCCATGCAGATGTTGAAGAGTTGCTGGCGGGCTTTGGGGTGGTCGATGGCAGCCAGGATC
Organism: Candidatus Villigracilis affinis; assembly: GCF_016705895.1. Classification (NCBI taxonomy): domain Bacteria; kingdom Bacillati; phylum Chloroflexota; class Anaerolineae; order Anaerolineales; family Candidatus Villigracilaceae; genus Candidatus Villigracilis; species Candidatus Villigracilis affinis. Next base: position 23,674 of record NZ_JADJKT010000037.1, read on the forward strand.
GCGCTGACCAAATCGTCAACGTGGACAAAGTTTCTTTTAACGGGAACAGCTTCCAGATTAAGCATGATCGGGATGGTCTGCGTCCGCACGTAGTCATCCGCAGTTTTCTCATCCACAAAATCACGCCAGCGCGGACCGCCGAAGACATCCTCTCCGAAAGAGAGTTGATATTTGAAATCATCCTTTTCCATGATCCACGGCGCGCGCAGGCAGCAGCCGTTGAGATCGTATTGGATGTAATACTGTTCGAGCATCACTTCTTCGAGAACTTTGGAGAGCGCGTAACAGCCAGGGTAGGCGGAATGTTTTTGGGTTTCAGTGACGGGGATGGGATGCGGATAAACGAAATGCCCCATGCCCGCATCGCCGCCGACCATGATGAACTGCTTGAAGGTGGCGCTGGTGCGGCAGGCTTCGAGCAGCCAGAAGAGACCTTTGACCGCCACATCCATAATTTGCTCGGGCGTCTCTTTGACGGTTGCGAGATGCAGAACATGCGTCACGCCGTCCATCGCTTTTTCGACAAGGTCGCGATGTTCGATGGAGCCGTGAATGTTTTGAATGCGTGGGTGAGGGGGAAGCTCGCGGTTATGGCACAACGCGCGAACCGTGAAAGAATTGAAACGCGAATCATTCAACAGGCGATTGATGAAAGTCTTGCCTACTTTGCCTGTCGCGCCAGTGACGAGGATGATGTTGTTAGACATACTCACCTGCTTCTTTGGACGATGGACGATAGACCACGGACCATTGTCTGTCGTCCATCGTCTGCGGTCTACGGTCGCTCTTCATCAGCATTTCGTCCATTGCCCATTCGCTTCACTGGATGCGATGACGCTATCCACAAAGCGCACGCCCATCAAACCGTCGAATGAATTCGGGAAGTAGAGCGCGAGTGGGTCTGCTTTTTTGCCTGCGCGACGAGCGGCAATCGCTTCGGCGGCATCGGAATAAATATTTGCAAAGCCATCGGGGAAACCTTCGGGATGCCCTGCGACCAAGCGAGTGCAGCGAGCGGAGAGCGGCAATGTGCCAGGTCCGTTTGGCGTGCGATTTTGAGAAGGCGCCTTCAATGGTTTGAAGGTGAGCGCCTGCGGAAATTCCTGCATCCATTCGAGCGAGCCTTTCGTGCCGCTCACGCGAATGCGCAAACAATTCTCCACTCCAGCCGCGGCTTGCGTCACCCAAAAACTTCCGCGGGCGCCGTTACTGAATCGGAGCATTGCCCCGCCAAAGTCATGGATGATGCGCTTCGGCACAATCGCGCCAACTTCCGCCGCCACTTCGTCCACTTCCAAGCCCGTGATGAATCTCGTCAGGTTATGCGCGTGCGTGCCGATGTCGCCCATCACGCGCGAAGGTCCGCCGCGCACGGGGTCGAACTTCCAGTTATCAGGCGAGAACGTTTTTTCTTCATCCGCCTTGCCGCCCTGCACATACTCCACCTGCACGAGTCGTATCGTGCCGAGGTCGCCCGCTTCCACCATCGCCTTCGCCTGCCGCACCATCGGGTAGCCCGTGTAATTGTGCGTGAGGCAAAACACCAAACCCGTCTCCTGCACTTTTTTGTGCAAGGCTTCGGCTTCGGCGAGCGTGTTGGTCATGGGCTTGTCGCAGATCACATCAATGCCGCGCTCAAGCGCCCACATCGAATAATCAAAATGACTGTCGTTCGGGGTCATGATGGCAACCGCGTCAATGCCATCTTTTCTGGATGCTTCGCCATCAAGCAATGCTTTGGCATCGTGATACATGCGGTCTGACTCGAAACCAAGTTCGCTCGCATCTTTCTTCGATTTGGCTTGGTCAGACGAAAAGATGCCTGTCACAATCTGATAGCGGTCATCGCGCCGCGCCGATTGGCGATGCATGGCACCGATAAACGACCCCGTCCCACCGCCGATGACGGCGAGCCGCAGTCTGCGTCCCAACATGTCGATCACTGGATTCAAAGACATCTTATTTCTCCTTGGCTAAAAATGCGCGGATCGATTCAACTACTAATTTGTGGTCTTCTTCTTGCGGCAAGCCAGAGACGGTAATCGTCCCAACCATGCCTGTGCCTTTTACGATAATAGGGAAGCAGCCGCCATGCGCGGCAAATTCACTTTCAGAGATGAGATAAGACTGTTCGATTGTTTTGCCTTTGTGCTTGAGCATTTGCCCCATGTAGAACGAACTATGACCGAAGCGATTCACCAGCCGCACCTTGCGCTTGACCCACTCGTCATTGTCCGCGGCGGTGCCTGGCATGCTGGCGTGGAAGAGTTGGTGCTGTCCGCGGGTGATGTCAATGGTGACGGGGAGGTTCTCACGCATGGCGTGTTCCACCATCTGGGTTCCGATCTGCCAGGCAGTGGATTCGTTGAAACTGGTGAACTGAAGTTCCTGCTCTCTTGAAGCAATTGTTTTAGAATGTCTTCCATTCACTGGTCCTTTGGCAATACGACACCTACGAAAACCCAATTCGCTTTAACCGATACATAGATATTTTTTTTTGGAAAATTTACAGAGATATTGATGAGGTCTTTTTTGTTGAAAACGAGAGCAGTTAGACTAGAACTGCTCTCGTCATGAATGCTATTTATTATGCGCTCTTATTCTTGTTGTAGACATCGAACAAAACAGCAAGCAACAACACGATGCCTTTGACTACCTTCTGCCAATCGATTCCGACTCCCATAATGGACATGCCATTATTCAAAACACCAATGAGAAAAGCCCCGACTAATGCGCCAATAACTTTGCCGACGCCGCCCATGGGAGATGCGCCTCCAATAAAGCAGGCGGCGATAACATCCAATTCCATACCGTCTCCGGCATTAGGCGTGGAGCTATTTAAACGAGCTGCAACGATCAAACCTGCCAGGGAAGCGAGAACACCCATATTAATGAAAGTATAGAATAACAAGCGTGGTGTATTGACACCCGAGAGTCTGGCGGCTTTTTCATTACCACCCATCGCATAAATACGGCGACCAATCACCGACGAAGTGGTGATAAAAGCATAGAATGTGATCAGCACAAAAAGGAGCACGAGCACAGTCGGAATCCCTTTGTAGGAAGCCATCAAATAACAAAGACCCATAACTGTTGCAGTAATCGCAATATTTTTGACAACAAAAAAATAGAAGGGTGTTACTTCAAAGCCATACTTTTGCTGATTTTTTCTCCCGCGCAAATCCAGCCATATTAATAAAACTGAAAGTATTACCCCAATCAGCATGGTGGTAATATGAAACCCTTCGTAGTGAAAAAAATCTGGAATAAACCCGGAACTTATATTCTGGAAGCCTCTTGGGAAAGGTCCGACCGATTCTCCCCGCAGCAGAGCGATTGTCAAACCGCGAAAGATCAACATGCCTGCCAAAGTGACAATAAAGGCTGGGATTTTTAAATACGCAACAAAATACCCATGAAAAGCGCCAATGCCTGCGCCGAGCAAGAGAGAGAGGGCAACGACTAAAACCCAATTGACATCGTACCTAACTATCAGTACGCCCGCAAGTGCTCCAATTACAGCAACAACCGAGCCTACCGACAGGTCAATCCCACCGGTGATGATAATCAACAACATACCCATCGCCATGGTGATGACGTAGCTGTTTTGCAGAACAAGGTTGGTTATATTCACGGGCTTCATCAGTACGCCGTCGGTCTGTACCTGGAAGAATATCATGACCGTAATAAGCGCGATCAACATGCCGTATTCACGAACATTGTTTTTGAATAGTGTTGTCAGGGTTTTCATTGTTCCACTACCTCTTGTTGTGTCATAATGTATTTCATTACTTTTTCCTGAGACGCTTCGCTGGCAGGCATTTCACCGACAATTTTGCCATCACGCATCACGTAGATGCGATCACAAATCCCCAAAATCTCCGGCAATTCTGATGAGATCACAATGATCCCTTTTCCTTCGCTGACCAGACGATTGATAATGGTGTAAATCTCATATTTTGCCCCAACATCAATGCCGCGCGTGGGTTCATCCAGAATCAGAATTTCCGGACTTGCAAACAACCATTTGCTAAGCACAACTTTTTGTTGATTACCACCGGAAAGATTTACAGCCAGTTGCTGAATACTGGAGCACTTAATATTAAGATTATCCCGATATTCACTGGTGACCTTCATTTCTTGAGGTTCATTGATCACTTGACGAGTGGAAATTTCTTCCAGATTCGCCAGGGTAATATTATTTTTGACTTGCTGGATCAGGACCAGCCCATACGCTTTGCGGTCTTCCGTTGCATAGGCAATTCCATTCGCGATGGCTTTATCAATGTTGCTGATGTCTACTTCATTCCCGTTTCTATAAGCGCTACCGCTAATACGGGTACCATAGGCGCGGCCAAAAATACTCATTGCCAATTCAGTTCTTCCAGCCCCCATTAACCCCGAAAGCCCGACAACTTCGCCCTTCCGGACGTTGATATTCACATTAGTACTTACTTTTCGATCTTCATGAAGCGGGTGATATACATTCCAATCCCTCACTTCAAAAATCACTTCACCGATTTTCGAGTCGCGCGGCGGGAAACGATGTGTTATATCCCGTCCCACCATGCCACGAATGATCCGGTCCTCGGTAATAGTATCATTCCTGCAGTCCAACGTTTCAATTGTGGTACCGTCACGAAGAATCGTGATGGAGTCTGCTACTTTATTGACTTCACTTAATTTATGGGAAATCAAAATCGAGGAAATACCGTGTGCTTTAAATTGGAGCAATAGTTCAAGCAGTTTTTCACTGTCAGTTTCATTTAGGGAAGCCGTGGGTTCATCCAGAATCAGAAGCTTTACTTCTTTTGCCAGCGCCCTGGCGATTTCGACCAACTGCTGTTTGCCCACGCCCATATTTGTAATCAGTGTGTTAGGCGACTCGTGCAAACCCACTCGCTCCAGCAATTCTGCGGTTTTTGAAATGGATTCATTCCAGTCAATTACACCATTTTTGGCGCGCTCGTTGCCAAGAAACAGGTTTTCGGCTACGGAAAGAAAAGGAATCAGCGCAAGTTCCTGATGGATGATGACAAGTCCAACTTTTTCAGATTCGGTGATATCTCGAAACCGACATTCCTTGCCTTGAAAATAGATTTCTCCTTGATATGTGCCGTATGGATATATGCCACTTAACACATTCATCAGGGTCGATTTTCCCGCTCCGTTTTCTCCCACCAGAGCATGGATTTCTCCCTGAGTCACGCTAAAACTTACATTATTAAGCGCTTTTACACCAGGGAAGGTTTTTGTGATATTGCGCATTTCCAAAATGACATCAGACATGGTTTCGCGTCCTTGGCCTATATAAAATGAAATTGCTATTCAATAATGCAATTCTAATTCAAATTTCACAAAACCTCAGAAACAAACTCTTTCAGCATAAGTCTTGTTTTTATATAGAGTGGTGTATGAGGCACAATTGCCTCATACACCACTCTAAAACTACTTACTTTAGATCTTCAGCCTTGATATAGCCGCTATCAACCAATTCCTTCAGGTAGTTATTGATGTCAATACTGATCGGCACCAGCAAATAGGAAGGCACAACTTTGACGAGGTTGTCATAGGTTGTGGTGTCATTGATTTCGACTGTCTCACCCTTGAGAGCCTGGTCAGCCATCTTGGCGGCTTGCTTGGCAAGAACGCGAGTGTCTTTGAACACGGTATAGGTCTGTTCGCCAGCGATGATCGACTTGACGGAAGCAACTTCTGCATCCTGGCCGGTCACAATGGGGCATGGCTGTTCGGGAGTGCAATAACCAACGCCCTTGAGGGATGAAAGGATGCCAATGCTAAGACCATCATACGGGGAAAGGACAGCATCAACACGCTTGTCGGTGTAGAAAGCGCTCAAAAGGTTGTCCATGCGAGCCTGGGCAGTTGCAGCAAGCCAGCGCAAGGTACCGACTTTGTCCATGCCCATCTGACCACTTTGGATGACGATCGTGCCGTCGTCGATGAAGGGTTGGATGACGGACATGGCGCCATCATAGAAGTAGAAGGCATTGGTGTCGTCGGGGGAGCCGCCGAAGAGTTCGACGTTGAAGGGACCAACGCCAGCAGGGGCTTTTTCGCCGGGTTTCAGGCCGAGGCCTTCGAGAAGCTGGGTTCCCTGAATGACGCCTACGCCAAAGTTATCAAAGGTGGCGTAATAATCGACATTCGCGGTCTTGGTGATCAGGCGGTCATAGGAAATGATGATGGCACCGCTGTCATGAGCCTTCTGGAGCACATCAGAGAGGGTGGTGCCATCGATGGCTGCGATAACGAGAACCTTGGCGCCCTTGGTGACCATGTTTTCGATCTGGGCGAGCTGGTTGGGGATGTCATTGTCGGCAAATTGCAGGTCGGTGTCGTAGCCCATGGCTTCGAATTCTTTGACCATGCTCTCGCCATCAGAGATCCAGCGGGTTGAGCTCTTCGTAGGCATACTGATGCCTACTAGTAGTTTTTCATCAGATGACGGAGCAACAGGTGCGACACCTAGATCTTCAGCCTTGATGTAGCCGCTATCAACCAATTCTTTCTGATAGTTATTGATATCAATACTGATCGGCACCAGCAAATAGGAAGGCACAACTTTGACGAGGTTGTCATAGGTTGTGGTGTCATTGATTTCGACTGTCTCACCCTTGAGAGCCTGGTCAGCCATCTTGGCGGCTTGCTTGGCAAGAACGCGAGTGTCTTTGAACACGGTGTAGCTCTGTTCACCAGCGATGATCGACTTGACGGAAGCAACTTCTGCATCCTGGCCGGTCACAATGGGGCATGGCTGTTCGGGAGTGCAATAACCAACGCCCTTGAGGGATGAAAGGATGCCAATGCTAAGACCATCGTAGGGAGAGAGAACAGCATCAACACGCTTGTCGGTGTAGAAAGCGCTCAAGAGGTTGTCCATGCGAGCTTGGGCAGTTGCAGCAAGCCAGCGCAGGGTACCGACTTTGTCCATGCCCATCTGACCACTTTGGATGACGATCGTGCCGTCGTCGATGAAGGGTTGGATGACGGACATGGCGCCATCATAGAAGTAGAAGGCATTGGTGTCGTCGGGGGAGCCGCCGAAGAGTTCGACGTTGAAGGGACCAACGCCAGCAGGGGCTTTTTCGCCAGGTTTCAGGCCGAGGCCTTCGAGAAGCTGGGTTCCCTGAATGACGCCTACGCCAAAGTTATCAAAGGTGGCGTAATAATCGACATTCGCGGTCTTGGTGATCAGGCGGTCATAGGAGATCACAATCGCGCCGCTATCGTGTGCCTTCTGGAGCACATCAGAGAGGGTGGTGCCATCGATGGCTGCAATAACGAGAACCTTGGCACCCTTGGTGACCATGTTTTCGATCTGGGCGAGCTGGTTGGGAATGTCATTGTCAGCAAATTGCAGGTCGGTGTCGTAGCCCATGGCTTCGAATTCTTTGACCATGCTCTCGCCATCAGAGATCCAGCGGGTTGAGCTCTTCGTAGGCATACTGATGCCTACTAGTTTGGCTTCTGAAGCAGGGGCAGCTACGCCACATGCTGAGAGTACAAGGCTGGCCAGCATCAGCACAGCTAGAAGGTTGTAGAATAACTTTTTGGACATTTTCTTCTCCTTAGTTAGTAACATTAGATACTATGTTGGCGTAATAATTTAGCAAGAATTGATTAATCATCAAGTTGTGATGCATTATCTCGCCAGGAACCTTACACCTCATACGCCAGGCTATCAGGGTGCACATCCTTCTTTATGTTCGTTCTGTAGCCCCTTCGCCATCACCTCCTTTTATTTGATACCCATTCCATATCTTAATCACAATTTACCATGGGAACGGGGCAGAGATACTACCCAGCAAAATTTGAGCTTTCACGAATAACAAGGGTTGGTTGAATAAACCTTGATTGTGCGATAACCGATTTATTTTCCTGTCTGGCCTGAATCATCTCTACGATGCTTTGAACAGCCTGCTCGCCAAGTAATTGAAGATCTTGATAAATAGTGGTTAGTGAAGGATAAAAATAAGCCGATTCGGGGATATTATCAAAGCCGATAACTGCCAGCTGCTCCGGAACACGGATACCCCTGCGAATTGCTTCCCGCAACCCCCCCAACGCCATCTGATCATTGGCTACAAAGACAGCATCCATATCCGGATATGACTCGAGAAGCTGAATAAATGCCTGTTCGCCGCTAGCAGAGGACCAATTTCCTTCAGTGCAATGCTCTTCCAAAGGGTTGAATCCTGCCGCACTCAAAGTTTCACGCCAACCTCGCTTGCGTTCATCTGCTTCCCACCAAGTGAGCGGGCCTGCGATATGCCCAATCTTTTTCCTGCCGCATTCCAAAAGGTGTTGAATTGCCAGTACCGCGCCCTGATAGTTATCTGTCGCTACGCTGGATATTCCTTCGCGTGGTCTCATGGCAAGGAACAATACAGGCACCGAGATTTTGTCCATACGTTCTTCAACCCAGGAATGATTGTCCCCGATCTCGGGTGCCACCCAAATGATTCCATCCACCTGGCGAGCCAGTAGTGAGTCTATTACTTCGTCAATTCTATTCGTATCAAAATTGTCAAGTTCTTTCATCAAGAGCATGTAACCAAGTTCATCGGCTTTATCTGCCACCCCATTGAGCGTTCTTGAAGGGCCAATATACTTTAGTCCGAATGTGACAACCCCCAAGGTATAGCTGCGCTGTTGAATAAGACTGCGGGCAAGTGTGCTTGGGTGATACCCTAATTGCTCAACCACCGTTTCCACCCGCTGGCGAGTTTCCTCAGAAACATATGAAAACTTATTCATTACGCGCGAAACGGTTTGGGTGGAGACACCCGCCGCTTGTGCGACATCTTTGATGGTAACTCGTTTTCTTCTGCTAGGTGATATCAAGGCCGTTAACCTTATAATTTATTATGTTATCGATAACATGTTATCGATAACATAATATCAAAAATATCAGCCAGAGTCAAGAGAGAGTTTACAATGAGTTTTTATGGAGAAAATCCAGGACAAAAGTACCCGTTTGGGTAGGGTGGGCTAATTCAATATGGTTGTAATTTTTAATAAGGGTTACAAGCAAAATAAAAAAAACTAGCGGAATTGCTATTTCCGCTAGTTGAGTGATAGTTGTGTTGTAAGTGTTTGGTTGCGGTGGTTTGGCTTACAGATCAGGTTTGGCGATGCATGCTTTTTTATTTTAGTGTGCCCGATTGCGAGTTGCAACATCAAAGATCACAGCAGCTGCCAGTACAGCGCCTCTAGCCATGTATTGATAGGATATGCCGATGCCCATCAGGTTCATACCACTCGTTAGTGAGAGCATCACCAAAGCGCCGATAATCGACCCGGCTACTTTACCAATACCACCTGCTGGTGATACACCACCGATAAAAGCTGCTGCGATGGCGTCCAGTTCCCATAATCCACCGGCTGTCGTTGTAGCAGATTGTAAGCGGGAGGCGAACAAAATGCCCGAAAGAGCGGCCAGCATACCCATGGAACCGAACACGATATAGGTTATTTTTTTTACATTGATGCCACTTAACTCAGCCGCTTCCGGATTTCCACCGACGGCATAAATATGCCTGCCAAGCACTGTTTGTGTTGTGATGAAATGATAGATGATGGCTACTACCAGCACGACCACGGCCGTCCAGGAGAGTCCCTGGTATCCTGCGAGCAGCCAGGTGATACCGCCAATCAAGGCCGACGTGAATACCAATTTAATGATGAACATCTCCATTGGTAATACCTCAAAATTATAGGCTTGTTTCTTTTTGCGACTATTTATTTCGCTTATGATCAGTAGAACGATGGCAATTAATCCGATGATAAGAGTTAATTTATGTACGCCCGGTAAGATTCCCATTTCTGGAAGATCAGGGATAAAGCCATTTCCAATTGCGTTAAAAGTTTCGTCGGGGATCACGATAGTTCCGGTGCTTTCAGTCACCACTAGAATGGCGCCACGATAAATTAACCATCCAGCCAGTGTGGCAACGAAGGCGGGTATTTTCATTTGCGCCACGAGGAAGGCGATAATTACCCCAGCCAGAACTCCAAGCGCCAGGGTGAGAAGTATTGCCGGAAATACAGGCAAATGCCACTGTACCATTGCGATCGCGACAACGGCGCCAAGAAATCCACCAAGAAAACCGACAGATAAATCGATATGTCTGATCACGATGACCAAAGTCATGCCAATAGCTAGGACTGCTATATAGCCTGTCTGATTCACCAGATTGACAATGTTTCGTGATGAGATAAACGTGCCTTTTGTTGTGACCGTAAAGATGGCCATAATGACGAATAGGGCAATATACATGCCATATTCACGAATATTCTGCTGTAATAGTTTTCGGGCATTTTGGAAAAAAGACATTTGAGAACTCCTTAGTAGTTTGTTGCCAATTGCATAATTTTTTCCTGAGTGGCATCGCGAATAGCCAGCTCTCCTGCGATTTTCCCGGCTGAGACAACATACACCCTGTCGCTCATACCAAGAATTTCTGGCAGTTCGGACGAAATCATGATAATGCTCAAACCCTGCTCTACCAGCTTTGTCATGATCGTATAAATTTCATATTTGGCGCCAACGTCAATGCCTCTGGTTGGTTCATCCAAGATCAATAGGCTCGGTTTGACGAATAACCATTTACCTACAGACACTTTTTGCTGGTTTCCGCCGCTTAAGTTCGAAACCTTTTGTTCAACGGACGGCGTTTTTATATTTAAAGAGGACTTGTATTCATTCGCAACTTTAACTTCGGCGTTGTCGTTGACAATGCTTCGGGTTGCAATTTCCTTTAAATTGGCAAGGGTGATGTTTTGTTTGACATCCTGGATCAGGATCAGGCCATTGCCTTTTCTGTCTTCTGTTACATAAGCGACGCCCGCATTGATCGCATCTTCAGGATGCTTAAAGCGTTTTTTGCTTCCCAACATGGATAGTTCTCCGCTAATATAGTAGCCCGCAGGATTCCCAAATATGCTCAAAGCAAGTTCGGTGCGCCCTGACCCCATCAAGCCTGCAAGCCCAACAATTTCACCTTTGTTGACATGAAAATTAACATCCTTGAGAATGCTTCTGCCCAGATTAGGGTCATAAGCATTCCAATTTTCAACATTAAGTATGACTTCCCCGACTTTTCTTGTTTCCCTTTTTGGATAGATATTGTTGATTTCGCGCCCTACCATATGCTTGATCAGCGCAGTTTCCGAAACTTCACCTTTTTGAGCATCCAGTGTGCATATCGTCTGTCCATCGCGTAAAACTGTAACTGTGTCTGCTATTTTTATGACCTCTTTTAATTTATGGGAGATCAGTACGCAGGTAACGCCGTGATTTTTTAAGTCCCGTAACAGGTCTAATAGATTTTCGCTGTCGTCTTCGTTGAGTGCTGCTGTAGGTTCGTCCAGAATTAATAATTTAACATCCTTGCTGAGTGCCTTCGCAATTTCAACTAATTGCCTTTTTCCCACGCCCAAATCCCTCACTTTTTCGGCGAGGTTTACATTGAGTTTCACCTTCTTCAACATTTCGCCTGCGCGTTTGATGGTTTCATTCCAGTCGATAATTGAACCATTTTTGATCTCATGGCCTAGAAAGATATTCTCGTATACAGTCATTTCGGGGACAAGGGCTAATTCCTGATAAATAATGGCGACCCCGGTTTTTTCACTGTCGCTGATACCTCGAAAACTCTGTACTTTTCCATCAAAGACAATTTCACCCGTATACTCTCCGTGTGGATATACTCCGCTCAACACCTTCATCAGGGTGGATTTGCCTGCACCGTTTTCTCCAACCAGGCAGTGTATTTCATGTTCTTTTACTTGAAAGCTGACGTTATTTAAAGCTTTCACACCAGGAAATTCCTTGGTGATATTTTTCATTTCCAATATGGGGTTGGACATGGATACTCCAGTTTAAGAAAAGGAAGTGGTGGCTTTACTATTGAAATTGAAATATCGATCTCAAGGTCAGTTATTTTTAACCTTTTAATGATCCTGCAAGTAGCCCTCGCAGGAAATAACGACCCAGGAAGATGTAAACGAGTAAGGTGGGGAGTGCGGCGAGGAGCGAGCCAGCCATTTGTACATTCCACGAAATGATCTGACTTCCTGCCATATTGTTGAGCGCGACGGTAATCGGCCAATCACTGTTGCCAGTGAGGACAACAGCGAAGAGAAAGTCATTCCATGCGGAAGTGAATTGCCAGATCAAAACCACCACAAAACTCGGCATTGAGATCGGTAGAAGAATGTATCGATAAATGCCAAGCATGTCCGCACCGTCTATTTTCGCTGCTTCGAGTAGTTCTTGCGGCAGGCTGGCATAATAATTGCGGAAGGTGAGTGTGGTGATGGGAATACCATAAATGATGTGCGCCATTGCCAGCCCTGGCAAACCTTTGATGCCGACCATATTCATGAATTGCACGAGTGGAATAAGAATGCTTTGATAGGGAATGAACATCCCAAAGAGAATAAAGGGGAAGATCACATCTGCGCCGCGGAATCTCCACTTGGCAAGGATGTAGCCATTCACTGAGCCGAGTATGGATGAGATTAGTGCGGCAGGGATAACCATTGCGAAACTGTTCCACAACGATGGCGCAAGTTTAGAGTATGCTTCGATGTAATTGTCAAAGGCAATGCCATGCGGAAGATCCCACATGGTCTTCAGGTCTATTTCTGCAAAGCTTTTAAATCCCGTGATAATAATGATGTACATTGGAAGCAAATAGAAGATGGACATTAAGATCAATGGAATATAAAGCCAGTATTTGCCGAGGCGTAATTGGGTTTTCATTGTTCCGCCTCAATTTTGGTAGTGTAACGAATATAAGGAATAATAAGGACTGCAATGCTGATGAGCAGGAGAACGCCAACCGCCGCACCACGTCCGTAGAACAAACCGTCGAAAGTGATCTGCCACATGTAAATAGCTGGCACATCCAATGGAAGTTGTTTGCCTGCGATGGCGACGATTAAGTCAAAGACCTTAAGAGACATGTGGCCGAGAATAATAAGCGCGGAAAGTGTAACGGGGGAGAGCAGGGGCAGCATGATGTGACGATAAATTTGCAGTTCGTTTGCCCCGTCTATGCGTGCTGCTTCTTTCAGGTCTTCCGGAATGGCACGCAAACCTGCCAGATAAAGAGCCATTGTATAGCCGGACATTTGCCAGATAGCTGCAAGTGCAATGGCCGCTATACCCCATGTGGGAGTGGTATGCCATTGGTTCACAAGCGAATCCAACCCCATATTTGTAAACAATAAATTAAGCCCGCTGGTGCGAGAGCCTCCAGCAGGATTCATCAGCCAGCGCCAGACAACACCTGTGACAATATAGGAAATTGCCATGGGAAACAAAAATAAACTACGGAAGAAACTTTCCCCTTTCAAGCCCTGATCAAGCATTACGGCGAGAGTAAACCCCAACAAAATACTGCCAATAACAAATACCCCCGTGAAGATCAATGTGTTGCGAATATCTATTTGAAAGCGTGGGTCGGCGAAAAGGTCAAGATAATTTTGGATACCATTCCATGTGTAATCTGCGCTCAAGCCTTTCCATTTGCTCAGAGATACGCGTACTGACCAGCCTATAAATGCGTAGACAAAGATCAAAATGGCCAGAATGGATGGCGAGATAAGAAGGATATTTAGGTAACGATCTTTATCTCTTAACATGGAATGCCTCGATATTGGAATGGGCTAATGATAGTGGTTGAGGCTCCGTATCCATAGATCGTACGGAGCCTCAACGATTTTAACACTAAGATTTATTTATTTGCAGGGACCCGAGCTGGCACATGCGGCTACAAGGGCAGTTTGGAAGCCTTCCACGTTGCCGTCGGCAATATACAAGCCAAGTGCGGTGTCGATCTCTGTCTTCCAAGAGTCATTGGCTACTACACCGTGAGTCAAGGAACCAACTACGATGTTGGATGACCAATCATCCATGGCTGACTGGAGATATATACCGAAGAGGGACTTATCACAATCGGTGCGGGCACAGATCGAACCCTTGACAGGGTTAAACGCTTCCTGACCTTCCTTGGAACCAGCGATCTTCAACCAGGCAGTTGCAGCTTCTGCATCAGGAGCGCCAACCGCAAGTACGAATGAGTCGGAAAGGAATTGGAAGACGCCATCGCTACCGGGAGTGGCAGCCCAGCCATAGTCGGTGTTGGGGGCCTTGCCCAGTTCGCGGAAGTAGCCTTCAGCCCAGTCTCCCATCACATTGAACGCCGCGTCGCCATTGATGACGAGTTGCGCGGCATCCTGCCATGAAAGAGATGACGAATCGCTGTTGGCATAAGTCAATACTTTGGCATAATTATCCAAAGCGGTCTTGACTTCGGGGCTCGCCCAATCGGTGGTGCCATCCCATAAGCCATTATAGGCATCGGCACCAAGAGTGCCAAGCAAAACGGTCTCAAGCAGATGCATCTTGGTCCATTGTTCACCGAGGGCTAACGGCTGGACACCGGCGGCTTGCAAAGTGTCCATTGCAGAGAACCATTCATCCATGGTGGTGGGGACTTCAACGCCGTTGTCAGCGAGTACGGTGGGGTTGTACCAAAGTACATTGGCGCGGTGGATGTTAACCGGCACAGAATAGATGCTGCCATCGTTTGAGATGAGCGGGATGAGAGTTTCAGGCATAACATCAAGCCAGCCTTCGGCTTCATAGAGGTCATTCAGCGGTTCGATCTGGCCTCCAGCAACATATGTACCGATCAATTCCTGACCAGCATGACCTTGCCAGCTATCAGGCGGGTCGCCAGCTTGTAAGCGAGTAGCAAGTACAGCACGTGCATTGGTGCCAGCACCACCAGCAACTGCGGCATTGACGAATTCAATATCAGGATATTGAGCGCCAAATACGCCGATCATAGCTTCAAGACCAGCGGCTTCACCGCCACCGGTCCACCAAGAGAATACTTCAACTGAGCCGGTAGCAGCAGGAGGAACAGATGCGCCATCCAAGCCGGTGAAGTCGCTGGCGGGATAATAACCGGAGTCGATCAAAGCAGATTGAACATTTTCCTTGGTGACTGTAACAACAACGGTTGGGTTGGCAGGAACATCGATCTTGCCGTTGTTGTAGGAGTTCGATGCTTTAGGTGTGCCACCTTCAACGAAGGTTACAGCAGCGGCAATGGCATCATCAACCAGAGTGCGGACATCCTTGAAAACGGTCATGGACTGCTTGCCATCGATGATGTACTGGACGGAAGCTTTTTCAGCATCCTGACCGGTGACAGCATAGCTGGTGACATCTTTGTCAGCGCCGAAAGCATCGGCGATCGCGCGAGCGGTTCCGTCATTCGGGGCAAGGATGAAGACATTGCCTTTGTCAGCGGTCGCAGCTGCTGTGAGGTTGGCTTCAGCTAAATTCTTGGCGGTGTTGAAATCCCAGTTGGTCGTGACTTGACCAATGATTGCGGATTGTTCATCGCGGGTGAGGGTGGCTTTGTCCTGAAGTGCGACGGCTTCGCTAGAGTTCTTGATGACGAAAGTGCCGTCAGCGATCTTGGGCTGGAGTACATTCCAAGCGCCTTCAAAGAATAGGAAGGCGTTGTTGTCGGAGGCTGCGCCAGCATATAAATATAGAGGGTTGTCTGTGCCAGTGGCGTTGTCGACCAGGTATTGAGCCTGGGCGGCACCCACGGAAATGCTGTCAAATGTGACATAGAAGTCGACAGCGTCGGTGTCGCGGATCAAGCGATCATACGAGATCACTTTCACACCGGCAGCGCGCGCGGCTTCAGCAGCAGCACCAGCAGCGGCACCATCTTGCGGGGTGAGGATGATGACTTTGACACCTTTGGTGATCAGAGATTCGACATTGGCTTTTTCTTTTGCAGAATCACCCTGACTAAAAAGAATCTCCACATCGTAGCCAGCTGCTGTCAGTGCGTCTTTGAAACGGGTTTCATCCTGCACCCAGCGAGGTTCATCTTTGGTCGGAAGTACGATACCAACTGCGAGTTTGGTGGCTGATTCGGTTGGCGCAGTGGGACCACAAGCGGCGAGCGCCATGGAGACAAGCACCAAAACGCTCAACAATGTAAACAACTTTTTATTCATTCTTCTCTCCTTACGTAGTTTTTTCTTGATGGTTAGATGACAATTGTCTGTTTGAATGTGGGTATTTACCGGCTTTTGCAATCACCTCCTTTTATGATAAGACAAAAAAAGCGAAGTATTTACGTTCAAAACGAACGTAAATACTTCGCTAATGGCATACTTGGAAACGAATAAGTTCATGAGTATATCCATAAAGAATTGACCAGGAAAACTGCCTTTGACGAATTCGAATGTAAAGCTGGATATGAAATTGATTTTGAAAGCTAAGGTTTAGTTATAATTCTTATACCTTGATCTGACGATTGGATGGCATAGTTTCACCATAAAGCCACCAAACTGCTACCTTAATTGAGTATATAGTTTATCAATCAGATTGTGCATGTCTTAATCCCCCAATTTCATGAGTGTAACCCCCCTTTTTTAATAGGGGAAATCCCCTAATTTACCGTTGCCAAATGTGTTTCGATTTTCTGGTTAGGAATTCAGGCTGTGATAAGTGGGTATGGACTGGGTATCTCCACTTGAAGAATTGTGCCGTTTCCTTTTGAAGATTCTATATTCATAACCCCGCCCAGCAGGGCAACACGTTCACTAATGCCGACAAGACCGAAATGCTTGTTCAGAGAAAGGGAAGCCAGATCCGTTGGGACTGGTAAACCCTGGCCATCATCTTCCAATCGCACTAATATGTTGGTGGATGAAGTCCGTTGCAGAGAAAGTCTGACATGGTGTGCCGCTGCGTGTTTGCGAATATTGTTCAGTCCTTCCTGCACAATGCGGAAAATTGACAATTCTATTGTTTCAGGCAAACGTCCCAGCGTTGGGTCGATTTCCAGTTGAAGTTGAATTTCGTTTCTTTCCACCCACTCATGGGCAAGCGAATCGATCGCCGCTGTGAGCCCGTGATGATCAATTGTCGGCGGACGCAGGTCACTGCACATCTCTCGCAATTCCCCAACCAGATTTCGAATGCCCTGTCGGATGGCGGCTACATCCTTTTGTAAAGCCGGTGATCTTTCCAATTCCTCGATCTCCTCTAAATGATAACCGAGCCCCAAAAGGTCTTGAATGATCTGATCGTGTAATTCCCGCGCAAGTACTTTACGCTCCTCTTCTCGTTCGGTTATTAAGCGTCGTTGAGTGGCTTGCAGTGCGGCATTTAGTTGATCCAGTGCCACGAGTTGATTGCCGAGGCGCTCGACCAGTTGTCGGTTTTGAGAGTTGCGAGCCTCCAAACTTTCCTTCAAGGATACCTGGGTTTTGCGTAATTGCTCAGATTGATGTTGAGCAGAATGGTAACTTTCCAACGCCCAAATAAGAGGGGAGACCTGCTCTTGTCCGGACGACCCTACGATTAACTCAACAATCTCGCGTGGTGTTGACTCTGCTGTTCGACGGTCGGCTACCAACCTGCCTTCGTACAAAACAATAATTCGATCTGTGACCGTAAACAAGTGTTTAAGATCGTCGCTGCTTATGATAATGGATGTGCCTTGGGCAGCCAGCTTTTTGATTTTATTCAACAGGATCTTTTGGCGCTGGAAACTTAATATTGGGATAATGTCATCCAAAAGCAGGAGGCGGCTGGACCTGTTAAGGGTCCGCAGCAACATAACTACTTGTCGCTGTTCATCAGAAAGATTACCGACCGATTCATGTGCCAGATCTGGCGAAAGTTCAAATTCAGCCAATAGCTCTCGTGCGACATCTACCATGCGGGCCCAGTCGATGACACCGAATTTGGAAAATTTCCTTATCTCACGCCCTAATAGAATGTTTTCCGTTACATTGAATTGTTCCACCAAGCCAGAAGTACGACGGGTTGTTTCGACATTGGAATCACGGTCTAATAGGAGGTTGGCAGAGAAGTCGAACCAGTTAAGCAGACCAGCCGTCTGGTATACGGTTTCAATTCCAAATTTTTGCGCTTGAATGCGGTTTGAAAACCTGCGGTGTATTCCATCAAAGTTGATCGTGCCGGATGAGGGTGCCATGGCTCCATTTAACAGATGGAATAAAGTTGACTTCCCCGCGCCTTGACGACCCACAAGGCCTATTACCTCACCTTGTGCAAGTGAAAAGGACACATCCTTCAAAACAGGCAGGCGATTAAAATTCTTTGACAAATTTTCGACACGCAATAGAGGTTCAGCCATGACTTATTTTAACCTGAATTCTTCGATAATTAACCGAATGGAACTCGCCAATAAATAGATACTGGTCAGGGATTGTCAGTTAGGGCATAATAGCTTTATGCCCCCCATAAGAGTTTTATTGGCTGACGACCACACCGTGGTTCGCGCCGGTTTGCGGAATGCGCTTGAAGTATTACCTAATTTGGAAATATTAGGCGAAGTTGGAAACGGCCATGATTTGATGGAAGCATTGGCCCGCATTCGTCCCGACCTTCTGGTCATGGATGTGAGTATGCCTGATTTTGAGCCGATTTCAGCCGTTCAAAAGATTAAATCCGAGTATCCGAATATAAAAATCCTGATAGTCAGCGCATATGACGATGAATCCTATGTCGTGGGGTTGTTAAGAGCCGGGGCCAACGGATATCACATGAAAGATCAACCCTTGGCTGACCTTCAGCTCGCAGCTCAAAGGATTTTGAGTGGTGAACGCTGGATCTCTGGCAGTTTGATCGATCGGCTTACAAACCGCCATCCCGCCTCCTCGCTTCCCAATACACCCTGGCTTACACGCCGACAGCGCGAATTGTTGCGTTTGATTGCCCAAGGGAGTGACAATCGCAATATTGCATTAACCCTGGATCTAAGCGTCAAGACCATTGAAAACCATTTAACAGCTTTATATCGGGTTTTGGGTGTCGATAGCAGGCTAAAAGCATTGAATTATGCATTGCGCCACCCTGAATTGCTGGCTTCAAGTGGACAGGAAATGGTTGAAACGGAGCCTGCTCAGATTGAGCATGCCCTTAGTGTTCTGGTTGTAGATGACAACACCCGTTACCGTCAGCAGCTTAAAAGGCTGATCGGCAAGATATACCCTACTTCCATGCTTTATGAAGCTGAAAATGTATTCGAGGCTTTGAGCCTGGGAGAACAGGTAAAACCTCAACTTGCGTTCATTGATGTCGTTTTGCGGGATGAAGATGGAATACTGTGTGCACGTCGACTGCGCACGATTTCACCCTTGACACGGATTGTAGTCATTAGTGCCTATCCAGACCGCGAATTCCGAAAGCAGGCATTGTCGGCCGGAGTCATTGCCTTCCTGGATAAAAAGGACCTTGACACAGCCTCCATGCGGCAAGTGATTGAAGATGCTCTCCGATAGGGCGTTTGGAAATAAAAGACACAGGCAATTAATTGCCTGTGTCTTTTATTTAATGATATGAGGTCGGTTTACTTTTTGCCCAACGCATCCCATCCCGCATAATGCGCTTCACTTCCCAATTCCGCTTCGATGCGGAGGAGTTGATTGTATTTCGCAACTCTATCGGAACGGGCAGGAGCCCCAGTTTTGATCTGACCCGTGTTGAGCGCAACAGCCAGGTCAGCGATGGTCGCGTCTTCAGTCTCGCCGGAGCGGTGAGATGTGACCGCGCGCCAGCCTGCACGCTGACAGAGATCCACGGCTTCGATGGTCTCAGTGAGTGACCCGATCTGGTTAACCTTGACAAGCAGGGCGTTGGCAGCGTTTTCAGCGATTGCTCTGCGAACGCGTTCTGGGTTTGTTACCAGCAAGTCGTCGCCGACGATCTGGCATTTATCACCAACGGTTTTGACCATCAACTTCCACGCATCCCAGTCATCCTGAGCGAGACCGTCTTCGATGGAAACGATGGGATAGTCCTTGACCCACTTGGCCCAGAACTCAACCATCTGTTCGCCAGTCAATTCCTTGCCTTCCTTGCGAAGGTTATATTTCTTGGTCTTTTCATCATATAGCTCAGAAGCAGCAGGGTCGAGTGCGATGGCGACCTGTTGACCGCGGCCGGCTTTGAATCCAGCTTTTTCGATCGCAGCGAGGATCAATTCAATAGCTTCGTTATTGGCCTTGAGTGCGGGTGCATATCCGCCTTCATCGCCGACGAGAGCGCCGTATCCCTTTTCCTTCAAAACTGATTTAAGGGCATGGTAGATTTCCGCGCCCCAGCGTAAACCTTCAGAGAAGGAGGGTGCCCCGAAAGGCATCACCATGAATTCCTGCATGTCAGTGCTTTGCCAACTTGTGTGTGCGCCGCCGTTCATGATGTTCATCATCGGGACGGGAAGCACATGCGCATACACACCGCCGAGATAGCGATACAAAGGCATACCGTACGAATTTGCCGCGGCTTTTGCAACTGCAAGGCTGACGCCCAAGATCGCATTTGCGCCGAGCTTGGCTTTATTGGGGGTGCCATCGAGGGCAAGCAATTCATTGTCAATTGCCTTCTGGTCTGAGGCATCCCAGCCGAAAAGCGCGTCTGAGATCACGCCGTTCACGTTGGCTACCGCCTTGGAGACGCCCTTGCCGAGGTAGCGTTTCTTGTCGCCATCACGCATTTCCAATGCTTCGTGTTCGCCTGTGGAAGCGCCGGAGGGAACCGCTGCGCGGCCCATTGCGCCGTCCATCAAAACCACTTCTACTTCTACGGTAGGGTTGCCGCGTGAGTCGAGGATCTCGAGTGCGGAGATGCTTTCAATTGTAGTGTCCATTACTGACTCCTGTTAGTGTTTGTGAAATTACGTATCAAGTATAATCGCATTTTGTATGGAGTTGCCACCTTGAGTGCCCAGCAGGATTTTGACCCGCGCGACCGAAAAAAATACTACCTGGAAGAAACCCCTGTCAGAAAATTTTTGCTGTATCTTGTACGTTCCGTTTTTCATACCATGATGGTGATGAAAGTGGAGGGGAGGGAGAATTTTCCACTCGATGGGCCTGTCATCATCGCCGCCAATCATGTGACCAATTTCGATGTGTTTCCCATGCAGTTCGCTGTTCCGCGTGCGATCTGCTACATGGGCAAGGCTGAATTGTTCAACACCCCGCTCGATCCGCTTTTGCGTGTGCTTTGTGCCTTTCCCGTCTATCGCGGCGAAAAAGATGAATGGGCGGTACGCCATGCAGAAAAAGTACTGACACACGGACACACGCTCGGAATGTTTCCCGAAGGGAAACGCTCAAAAGGCAGGGGCCTCGGAGTTGCAAAAACAGGCACAGCCCGACTGGCGATCAAAATGAACTGCCCGATCGTGCCGATGAATGTGATCGGTACCGACAAATTTTTCAAGCGATTTCCCGCCCGTTCAAACGTGACCATCAAACTGCTGCCACCTATTTTGCCGAATCCAAGCGATACGCCGCTTTCTCTTACCGACCGCCTGATGTTCACCCTCGCCAATGGGCTGCCTGAATCCATGCGCGGGGTGTATGCGGAAATGCCAAAAGGATTTGGAGTTTGACTGGGATATAATCTCAAAAAATCGTACGAGACGGAGCTAACATCATGACGCAAGAAGGCTTGGGGAAATCCAATCCCGCTCAAAAGAAACTGATCCCGTTTTTATGTTATGCAAAAGAAAACCAGATGGTGATTCGTGAATTCAGTCAGCGCTTAAAAGCTGAAGGCTGGATCGATCCGTGGTTTGACGAGGAGGATATTCTGCCTGGGCAAGTCTGGCAGGATAGTGTCGTTACTGCTGTCAGACAATCACATGCGGTGATCGTCTTTCTTTCTGCAGTGGCGGTGATTTCTGAAGGTTTCTTCCAAAAGGAATTGAAACTTGCCCTGGATACCGCCGCCGAGAAACCAGAAGGGACAATTTTCATCATTCCCATCCGCATTGACCATTGCGAAGTCCCGGAAATGCTGACGAAATATCAATATGTGGATTATTTCGGCGATATCGAGCAAAGGACGCGGGTGTATAACAGTTTGATCGCATCCTTGCGGAATCGCGCGGATAATTTGGGGATCTTTTTGTAAGACAAATCAATGGCTGTTCTACAATATCGTGCCATTTAGTTAACATAACTGTAAAGGGGAAAAAGGACCTGTCCCCTTGAATTATTTTTCAGACCGAGTAAAATAAGATCAATCTTGGGAGACCTTCCCCGGAAATTCTAAAGAAAGGAGACACACCACCATGTTATTTTCACCCAAGGAAAAAGGTCAGGGTCTTGTTGAATACGCTCTAATTCTCGTTTTGGTCGCCATCGTTGTGATCGCCGCTCTCATGATTCTCGGACCGATCATCGGCAACGTATTCAGCAAAGTCAACTCCAGCCTCAGCACCGTGTAATATACACGTCAGTTTTACAAAAAATCCCCGTCGCAAGGCGGGGATTTTTGTTTTCGGGCTGAGTGGAGACAGTTTTTTTGCGAACGAAGCCGAAGCACGGGCTGATAAAAAGCACACCTCACCATGAAAGGTGGGACGCGCTCCGTACTCACAATAAAACGCGGAAGTCTCCCCAAAAAGACCTCCGCGCCACTTTGCATTTTCCAATCCCCACTTTCTTTCTTCCCCGTTACTTTTTCGCCCGTTCCTTCGCCGCCTTCAACAGCCCCACAAACAGCGGATGTGGCCGCATGGGGCGCGACAAAAACTCAGGGTGGAATTGACTTGCCACCATGTACGGATGATCGGCCAGTTCGACGATCTCAACCAATCTATTATCGGGAGATAAACCAGAGAAGATCATGCCGCGCTTTTCGAAATCGGCGCGGTAGGAATTGTTGAATTCAAAACGATGACGATGCCGCTCGTCCACTTTGGCGACTCCGTAAACGGTGGCGGCCTTCGTCCCTTTTTGGAGCAGGCATGGGTAAAGTCCGAGGCGCATGGTTCCGCCCATGTCGGTGATCGAGCGCTGGTCGATCATCAGGTCGATCACAGGGTGTTCCGTGCCCCGATCAAATTCAGAGGAGTTTGCTTCTTCAAGATCAAGCACATGACGGGCGAAATCAATGCACATCACCTGCATGCCCAAACACAGACCGAGATATGGCACCTTGTTTTCGCGGGCGAAGCGTGCCGCCATGACCTTGCCTTCAATGCCGCGCGAACCGAAGCCGCCGGGAACAAGCACCGCATCCGATTTTTTGACGATATCCCAACCCTTGTCTTTTTCGAGGTCGGCAGAGTGGACCCAGTTGATTTCCACTTCCACGCCGTTTGCGAGCGCGGCATGTTTGAGCGCCTCTCGCACCGACATGTACGCATCCTGCAGTTCAACATATTTACCGACCAGTGCAACTTTCACTGTGGGTTTCGGCTTGCGGACATCATCCACAAGTTTTTTCCATGGACGCATATTTGGTTTGCGTTTTGCCTCAAGGCCAAGTTTTCCAAGGACCAGTTCGCCCACGCCGAGTTTTTCGAGGAGAAGCGGAACTTCATACAATACATCCGCCGTTTTCATGGGGATGACCGAATCTTTTTCCACATCGCAGAAGAGTGCGATCTTTTCGCACAAACCTTTGTCTACATCCTGATCAGCGCGCGCGATGATGATATTCGGCGAGATACCGATGGATCGCAATGCGGCGACTGAATGCTGAGTGGGTTTAGTTTTGATCTCACCCGTTGCGCCGATGGTGGGGAGCCAGGTTACATGCACGAACAGACAATTCTCACGTCCCACTTCGTTGCGGAGTTGACGCAGGGCCTCAAGAAACGGCTGTGACTCGATATCGCCGACCGTGCCGCCCACTTCAAGGATCATGATCTCTGCGCCAGTCTCTTTTGCGGCGAGACCGATGCGGCGCTTGATCTCGTTGGTGATGTGCGGGATGACTTGGATCGTCCCGCCGAGGAAATCACCGCGGCGTTCCTTGGCGATGGTCTCCGCATAGACCTGTCCCGTAGTGAAGTTGCTGACTCTGGTCAGGCGGTTGTCGATGAATCTTTCGTAGTGACCCAGATCCAGGTCGGTTTCTGCGCCGTCATCCAGCACATACACTTCGCCGTGTTGGTAGGGCGACATCGTGCCGGGGTCAACATTGATATACGGGTCCAGCTTTTGCACCGCGACATTGAAGCCGCGCTCCTTAAGCAGCAAACCCATTGCGGCGGCGGTAACACCCTTGCCAACCGATGAAACAACTCCGCCGGTGAAAAATAAATATTTTGTGGTCATGATTTTTTCCTTTTCTCATCCCTCTTCCATTTGGGAGAGGGGTAGGGGTGAGGGTAACAAAGAGAATGGGGAGGGCGTTTAAGCCCTCCCCATTTGGGGTTGCGAACAATTTGGGTGGTGGAATTTCTTTCTGTTCATCCGACCAGTTTTACAAGGTCTTCAGCGGCGCGCCGCATCTCGAGGAAGATCATGCCAAGTTTGCCGTCCTGACGCGACATTGCGGTAAGCACGGCTTCTTCGCCGATGGCGGTCAACACAATGGCGCCCTTATCGCCTTTGATGTAAACCTGATCCAGACCGCCGCGGCCCAACTCGCCGGAAATACGCTCGCCGAGGCTCAACATCGCCGCCGACATGGCCGAAACACGATCCTCTTCCACGCCTTGTTGCAAGGCAGAAGCCATAATGAGGCCGTCTACAGAAACAACGGCAGATGCTTCAATGTCAGGTGCTGCTGCCTGCATGTTGCGCAGGCGTTCCACCATCTGATCAGAACGTGATTTTGCCATAACTCAGTCTCCTGGATAAACGGGTTTCCCCGCCGTTGGTGTTTGATTGGCTGAGTGTACCAGAAAAATATTCATTCGAGAATTGCTCCCACATTTCAATAATGTCATTGCAAGATTTGGCGCGCCTCCTCGCAATTTCGTAACGAGATTTGACCCTGACCTCCCTTCATGTTAAACTTGCTGATTGCCATGCTGAAGCTTCCTGTCATTTTTGCACTCTTTTTTTGGCTTCAAGCCGAGACGATTTCCATCACATCCCCGCAGCCCGGTGACACGCTCCGCGGGCAGGTGGAAATTCTTGGGAATATGGATGTGCCGAACTTCGCCTCTGCGGAACTGGCATTCTCCTACGCGTCCAACCCCGCCGACAGCTGGTTCACCATCCAAACATATCCTCAGCCCGTCCAAACCCCCACCCTCGCCGTTTGGGACACGACCGCTGTAACCGATGGTGAGTACATTCTGCACCTCCGCGTATTTCTTTTGGACGGTTCCTCGCAGGATGTCATCGTGTCGGATCTGAAGGTTCGCAATGAAGAACCCATCACGACCGTGACCCCGACATCCACCGAAGCAGTTGAATTTTTTGTGACGAGTGCGCCGCCCACATCCACCCGTCAGCCTGAGCCGACCCTGCAAACATTCTCGTCACCTACGCCCATGCCGCCCAACCCCGCGTCGGTAACTTCCTCTTCGATCTACGTCAATTTTGGGCGCGGCGCGTTAATCGTGTTGGTGCTGTTCTTTTTCGTTGGCATCATCTTTAGATTCAGGAGCAAGGCATGATTCGTCCGCGCGCTTGTGCGGCCATCATTCAAAATGGAAAAATTCTGATGGTGTTACACCGTTCTCCCACAAGAGAATATTGGACTCTGCCCGGCGGTGGAATTGAAAACAACGAGATTCCCGAACAAACCATTGTCCGTGAAGTGAAGGAAGAGACAGGTCTCGATGTGAAAACTGGCAAATTACTCTTTCTCGAACCACCCGAGGAATATTGTTTTTCAGCCGAGTTGACGGCTTCATCTGATCCTGTGCTTGGTTATGACCCCGAAGAATGCGACTTACCAAGGATAAGTCAACTCCTGCAGGATGTAGCCTGGCTTGACCTGAAGGAAATGCGAGAAGACAGACAGGTATTGAAAGTGATTTCCGCACTTGGAATTGAATTATGACAGAAAACACCTACCTCATCATCGGCCTCGGCAACCCGGGGCGTGAATACAAAGACACCCGCCATAACATCGGCTTTATGCTCATTGACCAGGTTGCGGTGCGGCTCAACGCGCGCGGCATGAAATTGCAAGCCAAAGCCATTGTCACCTCTGCGCTTTACGAAGAGCGGAAGATCATCCTCGCCAAGCCGCAGACTTACATGAATCTCTCAGGTCAATCGGTGCAGGGACTTTTGCACTTTTATAAGATTCCCATCGAAAACCTGCTTGTCGCCCACGATGATCTGGATATTCCCTTCGGCACAATTCGCATTCGCCCGGGCGGCGGCCCCGGTGGTCAGCGCGGAATGGCATCCACCATTGACCACCTCGGCACAAAAGAATTTCCGCGCCTGCGCCTCGGCATTGGCCGTCCCCCTGGCCGCATGGACCCGAAAGATTATGTTCTGCAAATGTTCTCGAAAGACGATATGAAACTCCTTCCCGAGGTCCTTGACCGTGCCGCAGATGCTGCGATGGAATTTGTGATGATGGGCCTGAACTCTGCGATGAATAAATTCAATGGAGAAGTGAGTAAGTAGTAAGTGGAAAGCGCTAAGCCACTTTCTACTTTTCAGTTCAATTCTTTCTGCTTTCGTCTATCTTCTCAAACTTATGCAACCTCTTCTTTCACACGTCCGCACACTTCCCGCTTATCAGCAACTGTTGACTGAACTCAACGCAGGCAAAAACCTTTCGGGGCTTGGCTTGCCGCGTTCTGCGCGCCTGCCTGTGCTGGCCGCCTTGCAAGCGGACTTGAATCGTCCCATTCTGCTCATCACCGACCGCGCCGACCATGCACTTTCCCTTTTTGACGAACTTGATTTTTGGATCAAGTCGCCGCGGCTGTTGTTTGCGGAGCCGAATCCTTTGTTTTATGAAGAGGCCGCTTGGGGAGTTTCCACGCGCCGTTCGCGTTTGCAAACGCTGACGATGCTGGCGGCCTATCATCTGCCTTTTGTCAAAAAGCCCGAAGTGCCGCCGATCATCATTGCGTCGGTGCGCTCGCTGATGACACGCACCCTTCCGCGCCGCGACTATCTCAAAGCGTGCAAAAAACTGTCAGTAAACCAGCGCATCCAACCCGATGGATTGATCCGTGAGTGGGCGAGGATCGGTTATCAGCGGGTGAACACTGTCCTCGAACCTGGTCAGTTCTCCCATCGCGGCGGTCTGCTCGATATCTGGCCTTCCACTGAATCAAATCCAGTGCGCCTTGATTTCTTTGGCGATGAGATCGAAACCATCCGTCAGTTTGATCCCGCTTCACAGCGCACGATCGAAAAACTTGATCTCATCCTCATCACGCCCGCGCGCGAATATTTACAGCCCGAAGGCGATACCTCCGAAAACCTCAGCGAATTTCACATTCCGCTTTTGCATTCGCAGCCTGCGTCGCTGCTCGATTATCTTCCGCCGCAATCGCTGGTGTTGATGGACGATGTCAGCCTTGTGGAAACGATGGCGAATGAGATCGAAGAGCAGGCGGTGAAATTTAGAAGCGAGAGCATTGCCGAAGGCACGCTTGCATCGGCTTTTCCTGTGCCGTATGTGCCGTGGTCAGACTTGAATGACGACGTGCACCACATGCCCTGCCTTGAGTTGGGACATTCGACGGAGATACTCGAAAGCGATACAAGCATTGATATCGCTTCGAATTTCGGCCACGACGAACGTTTCGGCGGCAGGCTCAAGCCTTTCATTGATTATCTTGCGAGTGTGCTTGAGCGTAGTGAACAGGTATACATCGTTTCGCGCCAGACTCCGCGTTTGCGCGAGTTGTGGTTTGAGCATTATCCAGACTCGGAGCCGAATCATCTTGAATTTATCGAAGCCTCACTTTCTGAGGGCTTCACGTTTCAAACCACGCATCTCATCACCGACTCGGAGATCTTCGGTTGGGAACGGCCTCAACCGCGCATCCGCCAGAAACAAGTGGCAGAGACGCCCGAATCGATCTATGCGGACCTGCAAACAGGCGACTATGTCGTCCATGTGGATCACGGCATTGGACGATTCAACGGTCTCATTCACCGACAGCTGGACGGCCACGAAAGAGAGTATCTCACCGTTGAATACGACCGCGGCGACATCCTCTACGTCCCCGTTCATCAAGCGGATCGACTCACACGCTACGTCGGCGCTGAGGGCGGCTCGCCATCTCTTGACCATCTTGGCGGGCAGGCCTGGCAGGAGACGAAGGCTAGAGTCAAAGAGGCCGTACAACAAGTCGCGGAAGACCTCCTTGACTTGTACGCGCGCCGCCAGGTGGTGGAAGGTTATTCTTTCAGCGCCGATACGCAATGGCAAAAAGAACTCGAAGATAGTTTCCCTTACGTGGAAACCGAAGATCAAAAACGCGCCATTCTCGATATCAAACGGGACATGGAACGTGCCCGCCCAATGGACCGCTTGTTGTGCGGCGATGTGGGCTATGGCAAAACGGAAGTTGCTCTGCGCGCCGCGTTCAAAGCCGTGATGGATGGCAGGCAGGTAGCCGTGCTTGTGCCGACCACGGTTCTGGCACAGCAGCATTTCGAAACCTTCTCGCAAAGGCTGGCGGCATACCCCGTCAAAGTGGAGATGCTCTCGCGTTTCCGTACCCACCGCGAGCAGACCGAGATTTTATACAAACTCGCCCTCGGCGAAGTGGATATCGTCATCGGTACGCATCGCCTGATTTCTGCCGACGTAGAATTCAAAGACCTGGGGTTGGTGGTCATTGACGAGGAACAGCGTTTTGGCGTCACGCACAAGGAACATCTCAAGAAACTCCGCACCGAAGTGGATGTGCTGACCCTCACGGCCACGCCGATTCCGCGCACCTTGTACATGGCCCTGACGGGGGTACGCGATATCTCCAATTTGAACACCCCGCCCGAAGAACGTCTGCCGATCGTCACGCATGTCGGGCCATACTCTCCGCGTCTGGTGCGGCAATCCATTTTGCGCGAATTGGAGCGCGGCGGACAGATCTTCTTTGTCCATAACCGCGTGAATACCATCGACGCGATGAAGGCGCACCTCAATAAACTCGTCCCCGAAGCGCGTGTGGATATCGGTCACGGTCAAATGCCTGAAGGTCAACTGGCAAGTGTGATGCACCGCTTCACAAATGGTGAAATTGACATCCTGCTTTCCACGACCATTATCGAATCGGGCCTTGATATTCCCAATGCCAACACCCTCATCGTAGACCGCGCCGATACCTTTGGCCTTGCCCAGCTGTATCAATTGCGCGGACGTGTCGGTCGCGGTGCGATGCGTGCCTATGCCTACTTCTTCCGCCACAACAAAATGTCGCCGACGCAGGAAGGCCAGCAAAGGCTTGAGGTCATTGCCGAAAATACCCAGCTTGGTGCGGGCTATTCCATCGCCATGCGCGATCTGGAAATTCGCGGCGCAGGCGAATTGCTCGGCACACGCCAGCATGGATACATTCAATCGGTCGGTTTTCACCTTTACACAAGAATGCTCGCCGATTCGGTCCGCCGTATTCGCCTGTTGATGAAAGACAATCTGGAAATTGATCTTTCTTCATCTTTTATCCTTCAAAATTCATCCTTCAACTTGCCCCTTTCCATGCCCGTCAATGTTGATCTGCCTGTCGCCGTCGGCATTCCCAGCGATTACATCTCCGATCAGGATTTGCGTTTGCGCCTATATCGCCGCATCGCCGACCTGCGCGACGAAACCGAACTAGATGCGCTCGGCTCCGAGTTTCGTGATCGCTTTGGTCACTTGCCTGAAATGGTGCAAAACCTGCTGTATCAAATGCGGGTGAAACTCCGTGCTGAAAAGGCGGGATTGTCCTCGGTGAACTGGGAAGCGGGGCAGATCCTGCTCAAGTATCCCGCACCCGCTGAAGGCGCGGAGCCGAAGCGTTTGCTTGATCTAGGAGAAGGCATCCGTGGCGGCAAATCCGCATATTGGGTGACGGTCGCAAAAGATGAAGCGTGGACCATCCGACTGCTTGATGTATTGGACCGATTGCTCAAAAGCCCCGCTTCTTAATTTCCCGACACTTGATTCTGTTTCAATAAAAATTTCCGCCCCGACAATTTGTCAGGGCGGATTTGTTTACTGGTAGTTACTACAATTCAAGTCATCTTTCAACTTCATCAGCGTGTCATCGCGTTCCTGCGATGCGGGTGTGTCGAGCGCCAGCCGATCCAGTGTGCTGCACAGACTGGGCTCCAGCCCCGCCGTGATGCGCTTCGCAGACTTGGTCAAAGTTTTGACCTGCTCCCAATCTCCAAGATGACCGTAACCTTCGATAAATGGAATGATCTCGAAGCCATTATCCGCTTGCTCGCCGATGGCTTGCGATTTTCCCCAAAGACGCACAACTTCATCCCAATCTTTGTATTGACGGGCGAGGTCGGCTTTTTCGAAAAAGTAACACCAGGTTTCGGTGTTTTGTTTTCCGTAAATTTGCTCTGGCAGATTTTTCTCTCCCTGCTGAATCAGTTCCACATCCGAACCTGCGCTGAGTTGACGCATATCTGTGCTGACCAATCGCAGGTTGGTGTCTTCGGGGCGCAGCACCCACAGGCATCTTTGCATTTCAGGGTTGAAGGTGAACAGGATCATCTTGTCGCTGTTCCCTTTGAATTCCATCGTCAATTTGCTGTCTTCTAGCGGAATCCCTGCCAGAAAATCCTGCACATTGGGATTGGTGTAATAAAAAGGGAAATACCAATAGGGCGGTGTTTGAATATCACCAGGTTGATAGGTAGTGATGATCGAATACGAGACCGAGTAACTGCCCATGTAGCCGAGGATTTCCTCATCTGTGACCAACGCAGTGCCTGCTTCGATCTTCGGCGCACGCCAGAGGAGTTGCTGGGCAAAACGCTCCTGTTTTTCCCATGAATAGGCAAAATCCTTTTCGTTGGTCAGGTGCATCGAAATCGCCAGTGCAATGCACGCAGAAACGACTGCGATCTTTTTTCTCCCGTCGATCAGGCTGTTGATCAGTACGGCAAAGATCAGTGCCGCGCCCAATGTGGAACCAATCCCGAAACGAGTCCCTGCGAATTGATTCTTGTGCGTCACGATATCCTGCCCAATGATCCAGATGGGGGCCATGCCAAGTAAAAGCAGAAGCAGGCCGAGGGTCAGGGGTTGCGCGAACCAGTTGCCGCGCTCCTCTTTTTCGGCGATCTGTTTCAAGTGGATGAACACAGCCGCAAAGGCAAAAATCGAAACAAGAATCACGAACCAACTAAAAATGGAACTAAAAGCGAACAACTCTGGCACGAGGGTTCGATACCAGCTTGTGAATGTGATGATGACTGAGTCCTGCAAAGCGATTCGAATTAAGTAGGTGATCGTCTGCAGCGGTTTGCTGAATAGCGCAAACAAAACTTCTGGCGCATTGCGGTCGCCGATGGGTGGCGGCACGTACAGGAACATCCGCCAGATGACGTAAGCCGCAAGTGCGGCAAGGTACGGAATCCACTGTTTGACGACGGTAGTGATGCGTTGTCGGGTTGGGAGTTCGCGCGAATTTAGAATCCAGTAAAGGATCAACGGGCGTACTATCACCATGCCGACGAAATATTCGCTCGTAAAGAGATGGACTGCTTCGAGCAAAACCGCCAGCATCGTCAATGGGATGCGATGCTTTGATTCAGTTGCATTCCGCGCCATGATGAGCAAACTGGCCGAGAAAAATAAAAACCCTGCCCAATACAAAATCGAATTGACCGCATACGGCTGGATCAAAAAGAAAGGATGGACAATGAAAAGATAGGTTGCAAAGGTCACCTGCCTGGTATGGCTTGGCCAGATGCGGCGAAATAAATACCAAAGCAGTGTGCCCGTCAGCCAGCGAAAGATCACCGCCGCCAGATGCCACGCGATCGGCTTGAACCCCAGCAGGTTGAACATGACGATGTATAACCATGCCGCATTTGGGCGGCTGTCGTAATACAATTCCAGAGTCAGACTCGGGATGCCTTTGTTGAAGGCGTAAAAAATGTAAGGCCAGTCGTCCTGATAAAAGCCGAGTCGATTCGCAAGCAAACCAAAACCGATGAAGGCGACGACGAGAAACGCGAGCGGCGTGTATTTTTCCTGACTCAAAATGCTCTGTAAAGCGGATCGGATTCTTTTCATGACGGCGTGATTATACTTTCACTCCCGCCTCAAACCTGACCGTGAGCCTGCTCCTGTTTCTCTGGCCTTTCCTCCGTCTTTGAAGTAAAATAGAACACGTTTTCTATCCATCTTTCGCGCTGAGCGACACTTGCCCTGGCAGGAATTGCCAGGGAGCCGAAGCGCAATTACATTCCGTCGTCCTTCAACTCCAATTAGAATAAACACCCAGAGAAAAATATGGACTTCAAACTAACCGCTCCTTTTATCCCCATGGGGGATCAACCCGAAGCCATCCGCGGACTTGTGGATGGCGTTCATAAAGGCATGAAGCATCAGGTATTGCTTGGCGCCACAGGCACAGGCAAGACCTTCACGATCGCCTCCGTGATCCAGGAATTGCAGAAGCCCGCTCTCATCATGGCGCACAACAAGACCCTTGCGGCGCAGTTGTACGCCGAGTTCAAGGAATTCTTCCCCGAGAATGCGGTATCGTATTTTGTTTCCTACTACGATTACTACCAGCCCGAAGCTTACGTCCCGCGCCATGACCTCTTCATCGAAAAGGAAACCCAGATCAATGAGGAGATCGAACGTCTGCGCCTCGCAGCGACGACCGCGCTTGTCTCCCGCCGCGATGTCATCATCGTGGCTTCGGTTTCGTGCATTTATGGTTTGGGGAATCCCGAAGAATTCAACAAGGGTTCTGTCAATTTGGCGGTGGGGCAGTTGGTCCGCAGAAATGCCCTGTTGCGCCGCCTGATCGAATCGCAATACCAGCGCAACGACATGGAACTGCGCACAGGTACCTTCCGTGTGCG
This sequence comes from Candidatus Villigracilis affinis, assembly GCF_016705895.1. Classification (NCBI taxonomy): domain Bacteria; kingdom Bacillati; phylum Chloroflexota; class Anaerolineae; order Anaerolineales; family Candidatus Villigracilaceae; genus Candidatus Villigracilis; species Candidatus Villigracilis affinis. The sequence continues at coordinate 56,503 of NZ_JADJKT010000037.1, forward strand.
CGGCGATACGCTGGAGATCATCCCTGCTTACGAAGAAAAACGCGCCTACCGCATCACCTTCTTTGGCGATGAAGTGGAGCGCATCATGCAGTTCAGTCCGCTCACGGGCGAGGTGTTTGATGAGCCGAAGGAAATCTCGATCTTCCCTGCAAAGCAATATCTGACCGATGCCGAGAAGACCAAGGAAGCCATGGCCGACATCGAATCGGAGTTGGAAGAGCGGCTCGCCCAATATAAGCAGGCGGGGCGAATTCTGGAAGCACAGCGCCTTGAACAGCGTACCCGCTATGACCTGGAAATGCTTCGTGAAGTTGGGTATTGCTCGGGCATCGAAAACTACTCCCGCCACTTTGATCGCCGCGCCGCAGGCACACACCCGTGGACGATGATCGACTTTTTGCCAAGCGATTATCTGCTCGTTATTGACGAGAGTCACATGACCGTGCCGCAGATCCGCGGTATGTATAATGGTGATCGTGCCCGCAAGGAAACCCTGGTGGAATATGGTTTCCGATTGCCTTCTGCGATGGATAACCGTCCGCTCAAGTTTGACGAGTTTGAAGAGGTGATGGGTTCGACGATCTATACGTCCGCCACGCCTTCAGCTTACGAGATGGAGCACGCTGAACAAGTTGTCGAGCAGATCATTCGCCCGACTGGATTGATCGACCCCGAAGTGGATGTCCGCCCAACCAAAGGGCAGGTGGATGATCTGGTCGGAGAGATCAGGCAACGGGTGGAAAGACACGAGCGTACTTTGGTCACGACTCTCACAAAGCGTATGTCAGAAGATCTGACCACGTATATGAAAGAGTTGGGCATCAAAGTCCAGTATTTGCACTCTGAGGTGGAAACGCTGGAGCGTGTGAGCATTCTCCGCGACCTGCGATTGGGCACTTTCGACGTGTTGGTGGGAATCAATCTGCTGCGCGAAGGTCTTGACCTGCCCGAGGTTTCCCTTGTTGCGGTATTGGATGCGGATAAGGAAGGTTTTCTGCGTTCAGATACGGCATTGATCCAAACCATCGGCCGCGCCGCTCGCAATGTGAACGGGCGTGTGATCATGTATGCTGACCGCATGACCGACTCGATGAAGCGCGCGCTGGATGAGACGAATCGCCGCCGTGCCAAACAGGTGAAATACAATGAAGATAACGGCATCATGCCGATCAGCATTCACAAGGAAATTCACGACCTTACGGAAGGAATGACAGAGAAGGCTGTCGGTGAATTGAGGGGTGAATATCGGGTGAAGGCTACGGCTGGTCTGCCGCGCGGCGAACTCCGTAAGATCATAAACGAAGTTGAAAAGCATATGAAGGACGCCGCGAAGAACCTCGAGTTCGAAAGAGCTGCTGCCCTGCGCGATGAACTTTATGATTTGAGGAATTTGCTGGCTGAAGACGAAAGCCTGAAGCCATGGGAACGGATCAAGCTGATGACTGGGGATGAAGATTAATTGGAAAATAAAACCAGCCGCCTCATTTCAACGGGACGGCTGGTTTTGTGAATTCAAGAGAATCTACGGGTTGTTATAAACTTTATAGATCATCTTCGTCAGGTTGAATATCGTCAAATGGCTTGAGGAGCTTGAGTGCCTTTTTTGCTTTTTCTGTAGGGACAAATATTTCGACGCGTGCATTAGCGATGGCATAGGCTGTGTGCGAGACCGATTCTTCGATGAGCTCCACATCGATCCCTTCGGCTTCCAAAAAACTTTCAATAACCTCGGCCTCTGCTCGGCTGTTGGCTTCACCGATCTTTTCGTATTTTAGCTCGTCCATTTTGGCTGGTCTCCTGATTAAAGTATATGCCAGTTTTCCCGTTTTACGACATCGAAAGTGCGCGCCCAATGATCTTTGCGGATGTATTTGCCGCCGCGGTAAAACCGAAAAATGGACCAAAATCCTGTGCGGCGGGCAGGCCTGTGAAATATAGGTTGGGAATGCTGCTTTGGAAGGATTCATCCAGCATGGGGAATCCGTTTTGGGTTTTTAACTGACTGGCGAGGTTGCCATTCATAATAAATGGGATGCGGGTGATATCCATTTTGTAGCCAGTCGCCAGAATGACGTGGTCAATCACCATCGTCGAGCCGTCATTCAGCGTGATTTGTAATTCTCCTGCGGGGAGTTCTCTACATTCGACCACCTGAGTTTGCGGATGCAAGTGGATCGTCTCTTGTGTGATACGCTTTGCAAGCCACGGTTCGAGTTTCAATCTGCCTTCTCCCCACATGCGTTTGGTGATCGAGTCCTTTTCCTCTTGTGGAAGGTTGCGGAACCATGCGGGGTGATCCGCCATGGATTCAACCATTGGGTTGACCCATGTCCAGTCTGAGGGCTCGAAGGATGGGGTAGGGTGACGATAGGTCATGTGAATATTTTTTGCGCCTTCTTCGTGGATGAGTGCGGCCCATTCGAACGCGCTCTGCCTGCCGCCGACGATCAGCACGCGTTTGCCTTTTAAACCGCTGAAATCAACATGCTCGGCGGTGTGATGGACTTTGTCTTGGGGAAACACGGAAATGTATGGTTCGGGAATGTTTTTGAAATACCGCAGACCCACTGCCAGCACAACCTTGTTTGCCATGATGCTTTTTCCGTCATCGAATGATAGGGAGAAGCGGTCTTCGATCTGGTCAATTTTTGTGATATGGGCGGGTAGCGGGGAAATGCCTTTTTGTTGTTGAAGCCACTCGGTGTAGGTCAGGTAAAAGTCAAGGCTGAGCGGTTCTACATCCGCAGGTTTGAGATTCAAGGTGTCTAAATAATTGAGGATGGTGGCTTCGTTGAATGGGTCGAGGTGCCAGTCACATGCGGAGCGGAGAAACATCTTTTTTGGCATGTAATTCTTCCAGTAATCCATGCTGGAACCGATGTGAGTATGCTCGATCTTTTCGTGTTTCAGGTATGCCGCCAGTGCAAGGCCGAATGGCCCAGCACCTGCCAGTAATAAAGGGGTCGATGTTTGCATTTTTATCTCCTCTTTTCAACTTGGTTTTCGGAATTGATTACGCTAAAGCAAGCTTATTGTACTCTTTGTGGTTTCTTTATAAAACCTTTACATTGGAGTCTTATCCTATGGGTGTAATCAGATCAATCAGCGGAAGAATTTCCGCAAAAATAACAGGAGATAAAAATGAAAAAGACAATTTTGATCGTAGGTTTGCTGGTTCTGGCTTTAGGCGTGCTCGGCGTCGGTGTGGTTTTCGCGCAGGGGACAACCCCTCCGTATGCGGGCCACGGCCCGATGATGAATGGTCAAGGTGCCATGCACACGTTCATGGTGACTGAGTTCGCGAAAAAACTTGACCTGAATGTGAACGACATCAATACCCGACTCGCAGCTGGTGAGACCATGTACGATATTGCCCTCTCTGCTGGTGTGACCGCGGAAGAATTCCCCGCGATCATGACCGAAGTCCGCGCGAGTGCGCTGGATGCAGCTGTGAAAGCCAATGTCATCACACAGGAGCAGGCTGATTGGATGAAGTCTCGCGGCTTTGGACAGGGCGGCATGGGCAGCGGCAATTGTGACGGCACTGGCATGCAAGGCACGCAAGGTAACGGCATGGGGCGCGGCATGATGGGGCAGGGACGCGGCTGGCAGAATCAGTAAGTCAATCCGTAAATAGAATATATAAAAGGAGTCGGCCACGCGCCGACTCCTTTTATATATTGTTTAGTCAGAGGAGTCTACTCTTTTCCAGTTATTAAATATTTCTGCACATCACTGCCTGTGAATATCCCATTTGTGACAATGTCATAGCTGCCGAGGTTGTTGAATTCATCGTACATGGCTGATTCTTTTGCGAGAAGCGAACGGAAAATATACGGACCAAAGCTGACTCGGTTAATTCCGATCTCTTGCAGTTCTTTCAGGCTGGCGGTCTTTGCAGACGCAAGCACATTGATCGGCGCGTTAATCCGCTGGCGAAGCACTTTGAGGGTTTCTTTGTCGCTAGCGCCGATGGGATAGGTGCAATCGGCGCCTGCTTTGAGATAGGCATTTGCGCGGGTGATGACATCTTCGATTCGGTCTTCGAGGGATGAAAAGCCTTCGGCAAAGAAACTGTCGGCGCGGGCGTTGATGACGAGGGGAATGCCGCGTTTTTCCGCCACTGCGCGGACGGCTTGAATCCGCTCGACTTGTTCTGGAATGGGACGGAGATGGGCGCTGTCGTCCCAACTGTCTTCGAAGTTGATTCCCACGGCTCCTGTATCAAGCAATCTGGAAATGTTTTCCTGCAATCCTGAAATTGAGTCAGAGTAGCCTGCTTCGAGATCCGCGGTGACCGGGACGTTTACGCTGCGGACAATCCTCGCGATCATGTCTAACATAGAGTCTAATTTGAGCTGCTCGCCGTCGCTGTAGCCGAGAGATTCGGCAATGGCGGCACTTGCGGTTGCAACGGCTGGAAAGCTTTTTGATTCCAGCATCCGTGCACCGATTGGGTTCCACACGTTGGGCAGGATCAGTAATTTACCGTTGTTGTGGAGAGTAAGCAGGATTTGTGCCTTGGCAGCTTGTGACATAAGAGGAACTCCTAGTTTTTTCACTCTTGGCGGATATCGAAGGGTCTAGCGGCTCAGCATGATGCTAATTGTGGGTATGGTTGTGCTCAACAATGCTGCAAAATAACCCATCGTATTGACAGCCTTCACATTCCAATTGCAATGTCGCGTGTTGAATATTGTATTCGTGGGTAAGCAGTTCGTTGATGCCATTTTGAATAAGTATCCCCTCACGGAGGGATACTTCGTCCGTGACAACGTGGGCGGAGAGCATACGCAGGTTTTCATTGATGCTCCAGACGTGCAGGTCATGAACACTGCGGACGCCGTTCACGGTGTGGAGCTTTTCCACCATTTCTTTCATATCGATATTCTCTGGCGTGCTCTCCAGCAAAATGTGAATGGATTGGCGCAGAATGCTCCACGCGTTCCATAAAATGAATCCACCGATCAGCACACTGACGAGCGGGTCGAGCCAGTTCCATTTGGTGAAGTAGATGATGACACCCGCAATGACCGCGCCCAGCGTGGACATGACATCTCCCATCAAATGCAGGAAGGTGCTGCGCAGATTGAGGTCACTTTCGCTTCCCTTGTGGACAAGTAGCGCTGTTACAAGATTGATGATGAAGGCGACGATGCCAACGCCGATCAAAATCGGGGCATTCACCTCAGGCGTGGCGATGAAGCGGTGATAGGCTTCGTAGAAGATCCCAACCGCGATCAATATCAATGTCGTGGAATTGACCAGTGCAACCAAAATCCCAACACGGTGATAGCCGAATGTCTTGCCAGCGTTGGCAGGTTTGGTCGCGATCTTCAATGCATACCAACTTAATCCCAACGCAATGACGTCTGTGAAGTTGTGCGCGGCATCGGTGAGCAGCGCGAGGCTATTGCCGACTATGCCCGCGATGACTTCAACGAGAACGAAGGCTGCGGTAAGCGCCAGCGACAACATGAGCCGTTTTGTGGTTTGATTGGCGAGGTCGCCGAAATGGGAATGGGTGTGATTATGCATGGTTATTCTGCTGTTTTAGTAAGCGTGCTGAGTTGCCCAGAATGCCAAGGTCTGGAATGGATTGAAGCGCGGCGGCGAGCATGGGCGGAAGAAAACCAAAGGCTGCGAGCGCGAGACCGATGATGTTGTATGCGGCGGTGAAACCGAGATTGCCTTTCACCACGCGCATGGTGCGTTGGGCGGTGGCAATGACGTGCGGAACGAGCATCCAATCTTCGTGCATGAGGGTGATGTGCGCGGCTTCGATGGCGATGTCTGTGCCTGCTTTCATGGCGATGCCAACGTTGGCTTGCGCAAGCGCGGGCGCATCGTTGATGCCGTCACCGACCATGACGACGATGTGTCCCTGCGATTGATATTCTTTGACGATGCGAATTTTATCTTCGGGCAAAAGATTTGCGCGGAACGATATGCCCAATGAATTGCCAACGGAAGATGCAGTCTGTTCATTGTCACCAGTCAGCAGCTCGATCTTTTTTATGCCGAGCCGTTTCGCTTCCTGCAATGCTTCTGGAACTTCGCTTCGCAATGTGTCTGAGGCGGCGATCAGCCCTGCAAGTGCGCCATCTTTTGAAACGAATAAAACGGTTTTGCCTTGCGCTTCCAAAGTTTGTGCCTGCATTGGCAGGGCAAACTCTTTCATCAGTGATTGTTTGCCCACAGTGATCGTTGCGCCATTTACATTTGCGCGTACACCCATGCCTGCAAGTGATTCGAAATTTGTTGCTTCCTGCAATTGCAGTCCGCGTTCATGCGCGGAGCGGCGCAATGCGTCAGCGAGGGGATGCTCGGAGTAACGGTCAGCAGATGCGGCGGCGGAAAGAAGCGATGCTTCGTCCATGCCGTTCAATGAAATGATGTCCGTCACGATCGGCTTGCCCAGCGTCAACGTCCCAGTTTTATCGATCAACAAAACATCGGCACGCGCAAGCGTCTCCAAATATTTTCCGCCTTTGATCAACACGCCGCGTTTTGCATTTGCGCCAATGGTTGCGAGCATGGCGATGGGTGTGGCGAGCGCGATGGTGCATGAACAAGCCACGAGCAAAACTGCTGCGGTGGCAAGCGGGTTGCGGCTGAATAAAAATGTGAGCGCGGCAATGCCCATCACAACGGGCAAATAATACGTGCTGAATTTATCGGCGAACTGCTGCACATCGGCGCGGTGCGCTTCGGCTTCTTCCACCATTTTGATGACGCGCCCGAAAGCAGACTCTGCCCCAACAGCCTGTGTGCGCACTTTGAGAGTTCCCTGCTTAAGCAGCGTTGCCGCGAACACACGCGACCCGACACCTGCTTCCACGGGCATTGACTCTCCCGTCACTGAAGCTTGATCCACTGCCCCTTGCCCCGAGATGACTTCACCATCCACAGGGATTTTTTCACCAGGGCGAATGACCACGATGTGATCGTTTCGTACTTCTGCGATCGGGAAATCTTTTTCTTCGCCGTCAATTTCCACGCGTGCAGTTTGCGGCGCAAGAGCCGTGAGGTCTTTGACTGCGCGGCGCGCGCCTTCGGCTGTGAGTCTTTCCGTGTAGTTGCCAATGTGCATGAAGAAAACAACGACCATGGCAGTTGTCCACTCGCCGACGAATAAGGCAGCGAACGCACCAATGGACATGAGCGTATGCGAGATGACTTGTCTTTTCAGCGCGGCGCGGATGACGTTGAAGAATATCGGCGAGCCGCCGATCAACACCAATGCGACGCCAACGGGGAAGGGGATGATCTGTGTTAAGCCATCCAGCAGTCCAAGCCATTCACCTGCAACAACAAGCAGAATGATCGCGCCAAAGGCCAGCCCCAATGCAGTGAACATGCGGCGTGAAAATTCACCGAGTGCGGCATTGGGAGTTTTGCTTTCTCCATTTTGCTGCGGCACAGAATAGCCAGCGCCTGTCACTGCCTGACGGATGTCCGCCATCTTCACGAGCGACGGGTCAAGCTGGATGATGGCTTTTTCAGAGGAGAGAAACACATCCACTTTTTGCACGCCGCTTAATGTGGAAATGGCATGCTGAACGTGCTGCGTGCATTCGGTACAGTCCATGCCTGCGATGGGGACTTCGATGGTTTGGGTTTGGTTCACGGTCAATTCTCCAATAAACTCTTGCTATATCCAGCGGCGGACTTGTTTTTGATAAGCAAGATATGCCTTGCCGTGTGTGCGGGTGAGAAATTCTTCTTCGAGGCGTACTTGAATTTGGATCAGCAAGTCACCGACGAATAGAATGACGAGTGTGGCGGCGCTTGGCAGAACAAGGAAAAGTCCCAACAGCATGACGCGCATTCCCAAAAATATCGGGTTGCGGGAGATCTTGAATAAACCTGTTTGAACCAACTCGGTTTTTACATCTTCGTCAATGCCGATGCGCCATGATTTTTGCATGTGGACTTGTGCGACCAAAACCCAGATGACCGCAATGGTCAACAGGGTTTGACCGACAGTATTCAAGGTCACATTGCTCAAATAAGAGATCGGCACGAGGTATTCATACAGGTTTGGAAGGAATGCAAATGCGATCACGACCAATGCCACAGAAAATATCGTGAGGCGGAAAAGCGTGCCAACATAATCATGCGCGGACTCAGACTTGCCGAGTTTGTATGGGTTGACGCCTGTCGTTTTCCAGACGCGGTACGAAGGCAGGATCATTGCCAACCCGAAGAATATGAGAAGATAAACGAGCAAAAATACTTTCATTGAAAATTCCGTAACAAGTTAAGGCTGAACAGGATAACCTGCATTGAGCCACGGCTCGAGGCCGCCAAGGATGGGAGTTGCTTTTTGGAAACCGTTTTCAAGCAAGATGGACGCCGCACGGGCGCTGGTTTCTTCGCTGGGTCAGGTACAGTAGGTGATGATCCATTGAGCTTTATCGAGTTCGCCCAGGCGTGCTTCAAGTTCTTCACTGGGTATGTTGACTGCACCTGAAATATGGCTGGCCTGATAAGCTTCCGCAGAGCGGACGTCAACGAAAACTGCGGAGCCTGAATCAAGCGCGGCTTTGGCTTCATCAATCGAAACACGTTGAATTTCAGGATAGACTTCTTCTACGAAAGCCGCTTCCTGTTGGGTAGCAGCAGGAGTTTGGTTTGCGAGCATGAAAGCAGCAACGATCAGCAACAGTCCGCCACCAACGAGGGTGACAAGTGGAACAAAGTTATTTTTCTTTTGTCGTGACATTAATCGGTTCCTTTTGGTGTGTTATCCATGTTCTACATGGTCAAGCCCCATGCTGAATAGCTTTGAGACATGGTCATCATCCAGAGAGTAAAAGACCTGCCGCCCGTCTTTGCGTGCGCGGACGAGGTGCATTTGGCGCAGTCCGCGCAGTTGATGAGACACGGCAGACTCGGTCATTTTGAGTTCTTCGGCCAACGTGCTGACGCTCATTTCGCCTTCCATGAGAAGGGAGATAAGGCGGACACGGCTGGCGTCGCTGAGGGCGCTGAAGAGTTCAGCAAGTTGAATGGCTTTGAGTTCGGTGAGTTTCATAATATATGAATATATGAGCAAGTGTTCATATATTACTCTTTAAAACAAAACCTGTCAATGTGATATTTGACAGGTTTTGATTTTATGGAAGAGCATTTACGAAGGTCACGAGACTAGAGAAAGCGTGTGCTCTTGCGCGCTGATGAATCTTTATTTGATGAAAATACCCGTGACCCAAAGCATGAGCATGCCTGTGATAACTCCGCTGAAAATGTAGCCTGGCATGGGTTGCTTGACATTGTCCCTTTGGATCATCCTTCCGATCTCAACCGCAACCTGGAAGATCGCGCCAGTGCCAATGGCAAGGAAGAGAACCGCGAGGAATGGTGATGGAGTATATCCGCCGATCCATGCGCCGATGATGGCGGGGGCGCCGCCGAGCAAACCCAGCAAGGCGAGCTGACGAATGTTCGGACGGTCACGCAAAATGGGTGCGATGATGCCGAGTCCCTCGGTGATGTTTTGGATGATGAAGCCAACCACGAGAAATGTGCCCAACGCAATTTCGCCCACGTTGTACGCTGCGCCGATTGCGAGTCCCTCGCCGAGATTGTGGATACCAATTCCAAGGGCGATTCTCCAGGCGATGTTCAGGCGCTGCGATGACTCGGAGCGGTCGGATGATTTCGAGCCGCCGATCATTTCAAGCAGCATATAAGTGGCAACAGCCCCGATGCCGATCAACCCGATGCCCTGATACGTGGATGGAACTTCCGCGGCCTGTTCGAGGGCTTCAAGGAGGGTATCCAGCCCAAGGAAAATTAACAACCCAACAGTGACCGCCATGAGGAAGGTCATCCATTGTTTGCCGAGGGCTCGAAGCGCAGGGAGCCAGAAGATGCCAAGGAAGATCGGGATAACACCAACGTATAAACCGATCAACGTGAAGCTCCAAAATGTTTTTTCATCTGGCTGCGGAGTTTCAAACGCAACAGGGATCACCACATCAAATGGAACGGCGTTGCTGGTGAACACGCGCACCGCGTAAGCTTCACCTTCCGTCCAACTGTAGTTGACGGTGATGACTGCTGTTCCAAGGCGTGGAACGGTGACGCTGGGCGAAACCTCGAAAGGCATCACGGCTTCATTGACAATGATCTGTGCAATGGTCAATTCTGCGGGGCCGGTGTTTTGAACATGCAGTTCGATATGTCCGCGGGCGAGGTGATATCTTTCAATGGATAAATTTTCAATAGGCGCGGGGGAATCCATATCCAGTCCGCCGCCTGTATTTAGGAAGAGGGCGATCACTCCAGCGAGGAGAATGATTGGGAGCAGAAGCAGGATGAAGGTTGAGAAAGTGAAGCGGCTCTTTGTCGTGGGGGGAATTTGGTCAGTCATAATCGGCTTCTCCTTACGCTGCTAACACTTCAAACATGCCATTCCAGCCAAGTTCTGCGAACTCGGTCACATGTGCGTGGAACATGTACATGCCGGGATGTTTGTAGCTGAATTCCAAAATTCCGCGCTGGGCTTGACCTTGAATGATGGTGTCGGTGAATTCCGATGGTATGAGGCTGGTGCCTGTGGGATAGTAGTGAAAGAAATTCGCGTGCAGGTGGAAGGAGTTGACGAGATCGAATTCAAGAATGTTGACGAGATAAATGCGTACCGTTTCGCCGACCTTGATCTGGATGGGATGGTTTTGATAATAGAACGGAATGCCATTGACCGCGTAAAAATCATTTGCATCATCGAAGTCCACATCGATGCCGTTCATCACCATGACCATTTCCTTATCCATTTGCGGACGGCCTTCTTTGGGATCAACGATGAACGCACCGTAGAGTCCTTTTGCAATGTGACGCGCGAGCGGGAAAACGTGGCAGTGATACAGATGCAAGCCAAATGGTTCGGCATCGAATTCATAAATAAATTCTTCGCCTGAATTCACCATGCCGCCGGGGCCAGAGCCGGGCACGCCATCCATTGTGCCAGGGTGAAAGCCGTGAAAATGCATGGAGTGCGGATGGTCGCTTCCGTTCTTGAAATGGATGCGAATTCGGTCGCCTTCCGTGGCGCGGATGGTGGGGCCGGGGATGCGCCCGTTATATGTCCATGCGGGGAAGTCAATGCCAGGGACGATCTCAATATTTTTATTGATGGCGACAATCTTGTATTCGCGCAGTGTTTGTCCATTGGGGAGTGTGGAAACTTTTCCGTAATCAAAATCGGTAAGAATATCCCCCGGGTTGAAACCGTTCCTTACATGGTCCACATCGCCAGTGCCGGGTAGCCCTTCCCCGTGCTCCATTGGCGTGGGTGTTTGTAAAAAATGTGCTTTGTGATCTGCCTTTTCGGCGGGTTTGAAATTGGTAAGTGCAACGCTTCCCGCTGCGGATAAAATCCCGAACCCGCCGAGTTTGAGGAGATCTCTTCTTGAAAATCTGTTCTTCATGTTTCACCTCTAAAGTTATTGATAAATTTGAGCTTTTGTAAAAGCCAGTAAACTAACCACGGAGTCACGGAAACACTGAGGAAATTAATAAAGAACTCTGTGCCTCCGTGTCTCAATGGTTCAAACTTTTTTACTTGATAGCGTTATGCCCAGCCTAACAATCTTGCGATACTTGCGGTTAAGAATGTCACCAAAAATGCAGTTCCTAAAGTCATCACAACGCTCAGGGTTGCCCACTTCAATGATTTGGTTTCCTTGTAAATGGTCATGATCGTCGTGGCGCACGGATTGTGCAGCAGCGCGAACAACATCAAGTTGACCGCCGTGAGCATGGTCCAGCCGTTGCCATTGACGAGCAGATCAAAGATCGCTGAGTTGCTGGTCGGCCCGTTGATCATCATACCTGCGCCCATGTACACCATCATCATGGTTGGGACAACGATCTCATTTGCGGGGATGGCGATGATGTACGCCAGAAGAATGACTCCATCCAAGCCCGAGCAATAATCCAAAGGGATTGAGCCAGTCTGCAATCATACGTGCGAGATTTGAATCGCCGAGATGAATGTTCGCCAAAACCCAAATGAGCGCACCTGCGGGAGCGGCGGTTTGCATGGCGCGCCACAAGACGAAGATGGTGCGGTCAATGATGGATGTGTACAAAATGCGGCTGACGTTCGGTCTGCGGTAGGGAGGCAGTTCCAATGTGAATGCGGATGCTTCGCCTTTCAAGACGGTTTTGGATAATATCCACGAAGCGAGGAAGGTGAACATCACACCGATCAACACCACGCCGACAACTGTCCCAGCGGCGATGAAGGAGGTCAAGGCTGGGGGGAAGGACGCTGCCACGAAAACAGTAGCAAGCATAATTAAAGTCGGGAAGCGCCCGTTGCATGGGACGAAGTTATTGGTCAGGATGGCGATCAATCGTTCACGCGGAGAGTCGATCACGCGAGTCGCGATCACGCCTGCTGCGTTGCATCCAAATCCCATTGCCATCGTCAGGGATTGTTTGCCGTGCGCGCCAGTTTTCTTGAAGAGCCAGTCCATGTTGAAGGCCACGCGCGGCAGATAACCGAGGTCTTCCAAAAATGTGAAGGCGGGGAAGAAGATCATCATCGGCGGCAGCATCACACTGACGACCCAGGCGAGGCCGAGATACACGCCGTCCCACAAGAAACCAGTGAGCCACCACGGTGCGCCAATTTGATTGAAGAGTGCGCGGCCATAATCGCCGATGCCAAACAACACAACCGCGATCCAGCCTGAAACCACATTCGCGCCTGAAACCGTCAGCCAAATGATGAGGCTGAGCAGAAGCAGCATGATGGGCAAACCCGCATACGGCGAGGTGACGAGGCGGTCTATTTTTTGGTCGAAGTCATATTTTTTATCTGAAATGCTTTTAACTGCGCGCTTCGCGATCGTTTCTGCTTCTGTATAAAGGGATTTCACGATCTCATCACGGAAGCCCGTGGAAAGACCGTTTCGTAAAGATTCTGCTTTTGCTAAAATTTCATTTGCTTCCATAATTATTGCCTTCCCTCAACCGACATCTTCCCGCTGAATTGCACATCCGCGCGCTGCTGGCGCGAGACGATGTCACCCAGCTCGCCAGTGGATAATGCTTTTTGCACGCGCGCATCACCATCCAAAAGACGGATCGCAAGCCAGCGTGCGTTTGGAATACCAGGTGCCATTTGCTCGATCATCGGCACAAGTTCGTTCACAGCTTTTTGGAATTCAGGCGTGCCATGTACGCGCAAAGGTTTGGTTACTATATTTCCTTCGATCACATCTGCAACGGCGCCCAGCAAAGTATGAATGCCATCACCAGTTCGTGCAGTGATCGCAATGGCAGGGACGCCAAGGTCACGGCTCAAGGAACGCGCATCTACTTCGAGACCTTTTCGTTTTGCTTCATCCATTAAGTTGATCGCAACTACAACGTGCTCGGTAATTTCCATAACCTGTAAAACGAGATTCAAATTTCTTTCCAGCGAAGTTGCATCGCATACAACAATGGTGCAGCTTGGCTGTCCGAACAAAATAAAATCGCGGGCCACTTCCTCATCCTGTGATGCAGAAAGCAGCGAATAAGTCCCGGGCAGGTCAACTAATTTGTAGCGCATCTTGTTGAATTCAAATCCACCCTCGGCACGGGTCACGGTCTTGCCAGGCCAGTTGCCTGTGTGCTGCTTCAACCCGGTCAACGCATTGAACAGCGTGGATTTTCCCGTGTTGGGATTTCCAGCCAACGCAATTACGCGGTCAAAATCACCGACCTTGATTCCCATCTGCTCCAACTGCGTGAATGCAGGGCAGGTTTCGCAATGCTCGGTGGGGAGTACGGTTTTTGTATTTGTCATAGTTTCTCCAATGGTTCAAAGTTGAAAAGTTGCAGGTTGAAGGTTTAGCTCTTAACTTGCAACCTGCTAACTTTCAACCTTTTTAAACAGGCTTCACCCAGATCTGCGCCGCTTGATCTTTTCGCAGCGCGATCAATGTGCCGCGCACGCGATACGCACGCGGGTCGCCAAAAAAGTTTTGTAATTCAGGGTAAACCATCGTGCCGGGCGTCAGCCCAAGATCTAAAAATCGCCTGCGCGTAAAACCTTGCACAGCTTCATCCAACACAATGATCTCGGCGCGTTGGTCATACGTCAACTCAGCCAACGAGATCGCGTTCGCCTTTGCCACTTCGCTTTCTGGCAGCGGCGCTACGCTGACATTCGCCGCAACAGCAGGCGCAAGCCGAAATTCAGTTTCGCCATCCGTCAACAAATATCGCTGCGGGTTTCGATCCAATATGCGGATGGTTTGTCCCAGGCGGAGTCCTGCCGCCAGAATTTGTTCGAACGCTAAGGCAGGTTCATCCTCAAGGTGGACGATTCGCACTGGACCTTCAGCCTGCCACGCCGTAAGCGGCATTCCCTCCGCCTTGAGCAGAGTCCCCTCACGGGTAGGGATTGGATCGCCATGTGGATCACGCGTCGGGTGGCCCAGAGCCGCATCCAAGTCGTTGAGCTGTGCTTCTGTGAGTGAATGTTCGCGTCGCTCCGATTCGCCGTGGATTCTTTTCAACGGCATACGCGCTTCGTCGGTGAGATATCGTTCCCACAAACGATGTGCGCGGACAACATGCAGCGCCCATCTTTCACCTTGTGTGGTGAGATGTAAATTCGCGCCGCGTGATTCGAGTAAGCCTTGAGTTTCCATATCTTCGATGAGTTTCATCACCCTTGTGCGTTGCAGGTTCAAAGTCCCTGCCAGAGATTCGGGAGAGGCTTGCCTTCCGTGTTGTTCGCGGTCGAGTAAATGCTTCAGTGCATCCTCAACCAACTCTCGTTCCCTTGTGGCGCGATACGTTTTGTAGATCGCGATAAGTCCCACGCGCGGGATGAAAATTGCCGCGATCAAAAGGATTGCCAATACCAGCCAAACAGTTATAGTCATATTTATCTGCTTCCTACCTTGGGGAAGAATCTCCCAGTGCGTTTCATGTACTCACGATATTCATCGCCAAATTTTTCGACGAGATTGGCTTCCTCTTGCGGCGTTCGTTTGGCCATGGCAATGAAAGCCAGGATGCCTAATGCGGCGATGAACCAATTGTCAGCCATCATTCCAAAGCTGATGAACAGGATGGCACCAACGGTGTAAAGCGGGTGACGAACCCAGCGGTACGGTCCGCTTGTGGATAGTTTGTGTTCCTTGCGTGTGGCGCTGGTGGGGGAAATGCCGCTGCCGATGCTGCTGAACAGCCAATACAGTAACACATCATTGACGATTGCAACGCCAATTCCCAAAACGCGTACCCACTCAGGCAGACCGATCTTTGCCCATGCCATCCACTGTGGGTTGATCAGATACACAAACGGACTCAGCCACAGGATCAGCCCGCCAAATTTGATGATGTTCATCATGACGGAACCGTCCACTTTGCGGGAGATCTTCTCGCCCGTTTGTTTATCCGCCTTAATGCGGAAGTAGCTTGAGATGCCCATTCCAGTAAGAAGGATCAGGGCGGCTAAAATGCGGAAAAAGTTTTCGTTCATTGTTTCACCTTTAAAAAAATTAGACTTTCGGGAATAATCTTCCCGTTTGTTTCATATATTCACGATATTGATCGCCGAAGTATTCAACCATCAGTGATTCTTCAAATCTGATTCGTGATGCGGTTTCCAAGATTGTCATCCCGGCCCAGCACACGCCTATCAACCAGTTGGATGAAATGAAAAGTGTGGAACTCAAGATCAGAATGAAAGCTGTGTAGATGGGATGTCTGATCGAGTGATACGGCCCGCTTGTGATGAGGATTTGCTCTTTCATCATGCGTGGTGTGTCGCTCCAACTGTTGGACAAGGTCACTTGCGACCATTGCAGCAGGGCAAATCCCAGCAGTGCGATGACAACTCCGGCCCAGCGCAGCCAAATGGGAAAGCTCATGCTTGCCCATTTAAGCCATGTAGGGTTGATGACATAAACTAGCATCGAGAAAAATCCCAATAAGCCGAGTACGCTGGCTATTTTTGAAACAATGCCTTCTTCGCGTTTTTTCAGAGTGGCATCCTCTGGCTTGCTTTGGGTTTTGACGTAATATCCTCGATGCGCTACGAAGGCAAAGATCAGGATCGGCAGAATACCTCTAAAGATGTTTTCTGTTTCCATTTCGGTTAACTTTCTTTTACATATATTTTGCTTGTGATGTTCAACCCAAGCACAACGGACTTGCGTCCCATCTTGATGGTCAGATTATGGTCAAAGGGGGAGTGGTCTTTCACTTCGATGTCTGCGCCTGGGATCAATCCGAGGTTTTCAAGATATCGAAGCAGCTCCGCTTCTGAGGCTTTTACATATTCAATTTTTCCGAACTGCCCAGACCGAAGCGAGGAGAGCGGAGTCGAATCATCCAGCGGCATCTGAAGATCGGCGGTGGGGATCAACTCTCCGTGTGGGTCACGAAGCGGATGTCCCATGGCGGCGGCGATGCGTCTTTCAAAATCCTCTGAGATGACATGCTCCAGTTTCTCTGCTTCCGCATGGACTTCATCCCATGTATAGCCGAGCGTTTGCACGAGCCACGCTTCCAGCAGGCGGTGATGACGGATGACTTCCAGCGCCGCTTTTTTTCCATCATCGGTTAACGTCACGCCCTGATGTTTTTGGTATTCAACCAGCGCAGGTTTTGCCGAGGCTAGTTTCTGCACCATGCCAGTGACGGATGCAGGCTTGACGTTAAGTCTGGATGCAAGCGCGTTGGTGCTTGCGCTCTCACCGTTTTCAGTGAGTTCGTAAATATTTTTCAGGTAATCCTGAATGGAGTTGGTGAGAGTTTGTTCCATTTTTATTTATGCGCTCCAGAGAGTGATGGTCGTGCAAACAAAGAATACGAAATAAGCGACGTTGAAGCCTGCGCCTTCAAGTGGGTCTGTGATGAATGTTGGCAGGATGCGTTTTAGCAAGAGCCAGACAATGGTCATGGTCACGGGGTTGATCGCTGCCATCCAAGTGGGGAAGAGGGTTTGACTCGTTGCTACGGTTACGGAAAATAAACCGGAGGCAATGATGATCATGATGAGCAGGGGAGCGTAGGTGATGATGAGCACCTTGCGATGGCGGGTGAATAACTCAACGATCACGTTTTGCGAATCTTCGCTGACCGCATTCAATGCTTTGACATATTCGCCCGCATAAAAGAAAGACCCATGCACAAATGCGCCGATCACAGATGCAATGCCAAATAGCAGGAGGGTGATTGCTCTGAGAACCTCATTGGCTCCAGATAATCCCTGATAGACATGCCAGAAACCTGCGAGTACAAGCGGCGTTGCAAAGACACCAATCAGCGCACCCCACATCATTTTTTCCGAGGGGATGGAAACGAACTTCTCCGAATCAGAGAGTAATTTCTTGAATGGTATGAGTTTCGGGTAATTATTGATATCCACTTTGTTCGCAAGGAGAAAGGTATCTCCAATTGCGTAAAGGATAGCGCCAAGTATCGCGAGCAGACCAGTAATTTGAATTGTATTCATAGTTCACCTATATATTTAGTCTCAACTAAATATATTTTAGTCAAGACTAAATATTTTGTCAAGGATTGGGACTTGACTTATTGTAGGGGAATCTGTAAAATGAGTTTGTTAGTCCAGTGAATTTACAAAGTACCTCGATTCAAATTCATTCGATCTTTGCGTGTAGGTGTTAGCTTGAAAACCTAGCTTTTCGAATCTGCCTTTAGCCATGAAAAAAGCAACTCATCAACAAACCAAACAGCACAATCGTGATCTTGTCTTGCGGACGATCTTCGCCAACGACTCAATCAGTCGTGCTGAAGTAGCGCGTGTAACCAATCTCACACGCACCACGGTTTCGGATGTGGTCAATGGTTTGCTGACAGAAGGTTTGGTGGAAGAGGTTGGACGTGGGGAGTCTATCGGCGGGAAAACCCCGATTTTATTGAGCATCGTGGCCGATTCACGCTATTTGATCGGTTTGAATCTTGCGCAGGATAAATTCATTGGGGCAGTGGTCAATTTGCGGGGAGAGATCAAGGAAATTGTAGAAGCGCCTGTTCATGATGATAACGGCGAAAAGGCGCTGCAACTTGTGTATCAAATTCTCGACCAGCTTACTCGAAAAAAATTAAAGCCAATTGTAGGTATCGGTGTCGGTACGCCTGGCCTTGTCAACACACGTGAAGGCGTGGTGGTGAACGCAGTGAATTTGGAATGGCAAAACCTTCCATTGAGCCAATTACTTGAAAAGAAATATAAATTACCTGTATTGGTTTTAAATGACAGTCAGGCGGCTGCCATCGGCGAATTTGTATATGGTGGTGATCATCTACCTGACGAGAACCTGATTGTTGTGAATGTGATTCATGGTATTGGAGCAGGGATCTTGATCAATGGGCAGTTGTTCCAAGGGGATGGCGGTGGCGCGGGCGAAATTGGTCATGTGGTTGTTCTGGAGAATGGCGAGCTTTGTCGCTGCGGCAAACGTGGTTGCCTGGAAACCGTTGCAAGTGTGCGGGCAGTGGTTAAGCAGATGAAAATGGATTCGCTGGACAATGTGATTTCAGTATTTCAAAACGGCGATTCGAAAGCAAAATCTGTCGTGGATAGGGCGGGTCGTTATCTCGGCACATCCCTGGCAAATTTGGTTGGTACTCTCAATATTCAGAAGATCGTGCTTACAGGCGACATGACCCGTTTTGGCGATGATTGGAGAAAGGCCGTTAGCGAATCCATGCAAACGGGTGCCTTTTCAGGCTTGGCGGAAAGCACCAAACTCCAGATTGGCACATTGGATTATCGCGCCTGCATCCTTGGCGCTTCTGCATTTTTGCTGCTTGATGATTATTCACTTTTGTTCAACGAGGAAAATTGATGTCTTTGAAGCTTATCCCTCCGCAAGTGTTGCCTCCATTGGATGAAGATTTTCGCCCTGCGATTTTGGCGAATCAAAATTTTCAGCGTGAGGTTGAGTCGGTTGGTGTGCGAACCGTGATCGGCGTGGAAAGAAGCGGCGGTGAAGTATCCCGCTTTGAGACCAAGGTCTATCCCGAGGGTCATCCGAATTTTGAATCCAACTATCAATACATCGAACGCATTGTTAAGTTTTTGCTTTGGCAGCGCGGCGGGCACACTTTGCATGTGGGCGGTTCGCCAAAGATCGCGGAGTATTTGAAAAAGGCCTATAGCAGGCAAGGTTCACAGAAATTTGATTTTGATTTTATGGGGACTCAAGTTTACGAAAAGGAATTTTCTGTAATTTCCTGCGGTATGGATGAAGTGCCCGCTTCGCGCGAGACGGGGAAACTGCTCGGCCGCAATTTGCAGGGTCATCGCATTGGGTTTGACCTTGGCGCCTCTGATCGCAAAGTCAGCGCCGTGGTGGATGGAACTCCCATCTACAGCGAGGAAGTGATCTGGGAGCCGCGCAAGAATACCGACCCCGAATATCACTACCGCGAAGTAATGACCGCGTTGAAAACTGCCGCGAGCAAAATGCCGCGAGTGGATGCAATTGGCGGCAGCTCTGCGGGCATCTACATTGATAACCGCCCGATGGTGGCCTCGCTGTTTCGTGGAATTTCGCAGGAAAAATTTAGCGAGATCAAAAATATGTTCCTGCGCATTCGCGATGAATTGGGTGTGCCGCTGGAAGTTATCAACGATGGCGATGTGACTGCGCTGGCTGGCTCTATGTCAATTGAAGATAACGGAATCCTGGGAATCGCTCTCGGTTCAAGCGAAGCTGCTGGATATGTAAACATGGAAGGTCATATCATGGGCTGGCTAAATGAGTTGGCGTTCGCGCCGATTGATTACAGCCCGAATGCTCCCGTGGAAGAATGGTCTGGTGATAAAGGCTGCGGCGCTTCTTATTTTTCACAGCAATGTGTATTTCGCCTGGCTCCCAAAGCGGGGATTGAAATCCCCGCTGACGTGACCGATGCAGAGAAGCTGAAGTTTGTGCAGGAAAGGCTGGAAGCAGGTCACGAAGGCGCGTTGAAGATTTGGCAGAGCATGGGCGTTTACCTTGGCTATGGCATTGCCCATTATGCAGATTTTTATGACATCAAGCACGTTCTGATCCTTGGCCGTTGTACTTCTGGCCGTGGTGGTGACTTGCTGCTTGAAGGCGCGAAGAAAGTGTTTGAGACGGAATTCCCTGACTTGGTTGGAAAGATCGAATTGCATTTACCTGATGAAAAAATACGCCGCGTGGGTCAGTCTGTTGCGGCGGCGAGTTTGCCAGCGATCTAGCCTCGAAAGAGCGGAATGACGTATAGAAGGATATGAAAAAATGAAATTTTATCTTGATACTGCCGAAGTATTTGTCCCTGATAACGAGCCTGTGGAAAAGGCGCTTTCGCGCACCACGCATTTGTGTTTTGCTGCGCACCAGGATGATATTGAGATCATGGCTGCCCAGCCAATCATCGAATGTTTTCAGCAAAAGGATAAATGGTTCACTGGCGTGGTTGTGACCGATGGGCGCGGGTCTCCGCGCAACAGCCTTTATGAAAATTACACCGATGATGAGATGCGACTTGTCCGCTTCAAGGAGCAGCGCAAGGCTGCGATCGTGGGCGAGTTTGCGGCGCAGGTGATGCTGGATATTCCCAGCAAGATCATCAAGGATGTCTCGCGCAATGAGCCTGTGGACGATATTCTCAAGGTTTTGCGGGCAACCAAGCCGAAATATGTCTACACTCACAATCTTGCCGACAAGCATGATACGCATGTGGGTGTCGCTCTCAGGTTGATCACTGCCCTTCGAATGCTGGACCCGTCCGAACGTCCAGAAAGAGTCGTTGGGTGTGAAGTCTGGCGCGCGCTGGATTGGATGATCGATCCAGATAAAGTGCTGATGAACGTCTCCGATCATGAAAATCTACAGGCCGCTTTATTGGGGGTGTTCGATTCGCAGATCGTAGGCGGCAAGCGATATGACCTCGCTTCGATGGGCCGCCGCCGCGCCAATGCCACGTATTTCGAATCGCATGGCGTGGATGCAACAACCGGGCTGTCTTACGCGATGGATATGACCCCGCTGATGAATGACGCGAAGAAAGATCCCGCTGAGTTTACGCAGGAATTCATCCACCGTTTTGCACAGGATGTAAAAGAACGCATTGGCAGGATGAGCTAGTTAAGGCATCCAGTCGAAAGGAGGTGGCTCAAGCCGATTCGTTCTTACATCGATTTTTTTGCTTCAAAATGTTTTCAAAACTAAAAGGAGAAGAAAGATGAAAAATAAACTGTTCGTTATGTTGTCCGTTTTGATTTTGGCCAGCCTCGTGCTTTCAGCTTGCGGCGCTCCCGCCACTGAAGCTCCCGCTGTCGCCACCGAAGCTCCTGCCGCCACTGAAGCCCCTGCTGCAACCGAGGCTCCTGTTGCTACCGAAGCTCCTGCTGCTGAAGAAATTACCCTTACCCTGGGTTCTTGGCGCGTGGACGATGTTGCCGCCTGGGAAGTGATCAATGCTGCTTTCCACGAAGCATACCCGAACATCACCGTGAAGTTTGACCCGACCAACCCGCCCGACTACAATGCGACGCTTCGCACTCAGCTCGAAACTGGTACTGGCCCCGATCTGTTCTTTGTCCGTTCATTTGCCACTGGCCGTGAACTGTTCGATGCAGGCTACATTGCATCCTTGAAGGATCTGCCCGGCATCACCGACAGCTTCACCGAAGCTTCCCGCTCTCCGTGGGCGACTGATTCCGGCGAACCGTATGCTGTGCCGATCATTGCAGTTTCACATGGTATTTACTACAATAAAGATATCTTCGCGGCGAATGGCATCGAAGTCCCCACCACTTGGGAAGATTTGATGGCCGCTTCGCAGACCCTTTTGGACGCTGGTGTGATTCCCTTCTCCAATGGCACCAAGGATGCATGGGATATCAACGAAGTCGTCATGATGCAGTTCATCCCCAGCAACATCGGTGGCTATGAAGGCCGTATGGCTTACCTGAACGGCGAACGCTGTTTCAACAGCGAAGAAATGGTTGCTTCCTTCCAGCAGATCGCTGATTTGAAGCCCTTCCTGCCGACAGGCTTTGAAGCCACCAGCTACTATGATGCTGAGCAGTTATTTGCACAGGGTCAGGCCGCGATGATGATGGACGGCTCCTGGAGCATTGGCGCTTTTGAAAAAGACGCCACCGACTTTGAATGGGGCGTCTTCTATCCGCCCGCGCTCGAAGGCAAGGATCAGTATGTGACCTTCCACATCGATGCCGCCATTGGCGCGAATGCAGCCTCTGCGAACCTCGATTCCGCGATGGTCTTCCTTGAGTGGCTCGAGAGCTCCGATTTTGCTGAATTGCTCGGCAACAACTTGCCCGGCTTCTTCCCGCTGACCAAGGGTGTTCCCACCCTGAGCGACCCGATCGCCGCCGATTTCATGGCTTTCAATGATGCCGCCGCTGGCGTGGATATCCGCTTCGTTTGGGAAAAACTCCTCGCTGCACCTTCCGGCAATGTGGACGCCTACACATCCCTGAACAACAACGTGATCGCAGTGTTGAAGGGTGAGAAGACCCCGCAGGAAGCTGCTGATGCGTTCAATGCAGACCTTGCGGCCTGGTATGCTCCTTCTGCGAGCTGCGCCCCGTAAGTAGAACGATCGTTTGAAAATTTTGGCAGGGATGGGGAAACCCATCCCTGCCAACCTACACGAGGAGAGAAAATGAGCCAGACGATTTCTTCAGCAAAAAGAAACGGGGGATTGCTAAGTAATGAGAACCGCCGAAAGATAACCTGGGTGTTGTTTCTTCTCCCCGCCCTGATCATTTACCTGACCTTTATGGCGGGTCCGCTATTCGACTCGCTGCGCCTCAGTCTTTACACGGGGGAAGGATACAATCCGACGAAATTCGTTGGGTTTCAGAATTACATTGACCTGTTCACCAACCCGCTCTGGCGGGAGAAATTTTTTGGCGCAGTTCGGCACACCTTTATATTTTTTGGGATTCACATGATCGTGCAGAACAGCCTCGGACTTCTTTTTGCGAACTTATTATCTTTCGACTTTAAGGGCAGGAATTTTTTCCGTACGATCATTTTTACACCTGCCACATTATCCGTTCTCGTCACTGGTTTTCTTTGGACTTTGATCTTGAACCCGAACTGGGGCGCGGTAAATAAGATATTGATCGCTGTTGGATTAAGAGAATGGGCGCTCCCCTGGCTTGGAAGAGAAAACCTGGCCCTGCCGATCATTTCATTGACTTCGGTCTGGCAGTGGGTGGGAATGCCCACCGTCATGTTTCTGGCTGGTCTGACGGGAATTTCAGATGAACTGCTGGAAGCGGCCCGCATCGATGGCGCGACAGAGTGGGATATTTTTTGGCGGATCAAATTTCCGCTCTTGAAGCCTGTCATTGGCATCGTTGCCATTTTGACCTTTGTGGATAACTTCAATGCCTTCGATGTCATTTATGCCATGGCGGGTGCAAAGGGCGAGCCTTCCTATTCCACAGATTTGCTGGCAACTTTGTTTTACCGCACGGGTATCGCGGGCGAGCATCCTGTTGGCATCCCGAATATGGGTATGGGTGCGGCCATTGCCACCATTACATTCTTGATCTTAATGTCTGGCGTATTGTTCTGGCTTTATATGTCGCGCCGCAATTCAGAAGAAGCATAAGTCGGGAGATATCATCATGCGTAGAATAAAAATTAATCAGGCGCTTTCCTATATTCTCCTGACGGTCTGGTCGGTGATCGTGCTTTTCCCGATCTGGACCCTGCTCATCAATTCGTTCAAACCCCAGAAGGAGATTTTCAAAGACCCGTTTGGCTTTCCGAAGAATTTCACCTTCGATGGTTACATCGCGGCGTGGAAAACAGGCCGCTTCGATTTGTATTTCACCAACTCGTTGATCGTCACGGTTCTTTCCTTGACCTTGATCCTGCTCGTCGGTTCGATGGCAGCGTACGCCCTTGCAAAGTGGAAATCACCCGCGGCAAATTTTCTGTATGTCTTTTTCATCGCCGGGCTGATGATCCCCATTCGTCTGGGAACAATCGACCTGGTCCGCTTGATCAAAGCGTTGAATTTGCAGGACACCATTTGGAGTCTCATCCCTGTCTATGTGGCGATGGGGATGCCAATCGCCACATTTGTGTTGACCGCTTTCATCAAGGAACTTCCCAACGAAATGTTCGATGCCGCCAAGGTGGATGGCGCTTCAGAGTGGCAGGTGTATAGCCGTATTGTCCTTCCCCTCATGCGCCCTGCACTGGCTACGGTTGCGATCTTCAACATGATCAAGATCTGGAATGATTTCTGGTTTCCATTGGTCTTTATTCGAGCCGAAGAAGCACGCACGGTTGCACTGGGCGTTTCACTTTTGTTTGGTCAATATCGCACCGATTGGACTCGCGCACTCGCAGTTCTTTCTCTAGCCGCAGTGCCGATGTTGATCCTGTACATCTTGTTGGCGCGTGAATTCATCAAAGGCTTGACCGCGGGCGCTGTGAAAGGATGACCATGAACGGACGAGAGCGGATCGCACTTGCCATGCGGCATAAAGAGGCGGACCGTGTCCCGGTCATGTCTCAACTAGCACTTGGTCACTATTTTCTGAATGCTGGTCTTGCGCCGCATGAGATTTGGTTTACAAGCGAGGGGTTTGCTGAAGCCTTGGTTACCATGCAGAGACGCTATCAATTTGACGGCATTTTGATCAACCTTCCCGGGCGTCCGCGCAATGTGTTGAGTGAGATCAAAAGCGTTGAGAAGATCAAAAAAGGCGAGTTGGTCACATGGAAGAATGGACACGTGACCCTGATTCCGTGGGATGACAATGCTCAATATGTGTATCCCGCCCGCCCCGAATTGCAGCCACGCGCAGACTTGAAGACACTTGACCCAGACCATCTCGAAATGATCGACCAGTATCCAGGTTATGTTTGGAATACCTATCACATCCCCTGGATCGCAGATAAAAAAGACTTCGGCCCGATGAGCGAGGTCCCGGATTATTTCTTGGATACCATCGACCTTGTGCGGGCGAAAACCAAGGGCGAGATTTCAATTCACGGTGAGGTGTTTTCGCCGTTCACTCATTACCTTGAACTGATCGGTTATCAAAATGCCATTATTGGGTTGGTGAAGAACAAGGAAAAGGTCCAGGCGTTGTTAGAAAGACTCACAGATGCAACCATTGCCTGGGCGGTCGCGCAGGCAAAAGCGGGGGTCGATGCGGTTCTTATTTCATCCGCATTTGCGGGGGGCGGATTCATTTCGCCTAAAATGTATACTGAATATGTGGTTCCATACGAACGCCGCCTTGCAGATGCGATCAAACAATATGATATTCCCGTGTATACCCATACCTGCGGAAAGATCGGTGACAGGCTTGAGTTGATGGAAGCGACTGGCACAATGGGGATCGATACGCTTGATCCGCATCCGCTGGGAAATGTGGAATTGGCCGACGCAAAAAATGGTGTGGGCCAGAGGTTGTTTTTGAAGGGGAATATGAATTCGGTTTCGATCCTTGAATACACAACCAAGGAAGAAGTGATCGCCGAAGCATCTGAACGGATTCAAATTGGCAAACCGGGCGGTGGATATATTCTCAGCTCGGCATGTTCCATTGCGCCGCGTGTGGAGCCGTGGAAGATTGAATTATTCACTCCGCTTGCGGAAGAAATAGGAAGATATTAATCATGACATTGTTTTCTGAGATCGCAGAGCAACCTGAACGAATCAAATCTCTTTTGGCTTCACAGCGAAAGAACGTGGAGCGGATCGCCGCCGCGATAAAAAAGCGTGATATCGAGTATGTCTTTCTCGCCGCCCGCGGGACTTCGGATAATGCGGGGCGTTATGCAAATTATTTGCTGGGTGCGGTTAATGGATTGCCGCTTGCGCTGGCTACCCCCTCGCTTTTTACGTATTACAAACGCCCGCCTACTTTGAAGAATGCATTGGTGGTCGGTGTGTCACAATCGGGAAAATCCCCGGATATTGTCAGCGTGCTTGAAGAAGGCAGGAAGCAAGGCTGCCTGACCCTTTCCATTACCAATGAAACCAATTCTCCGTTGGCGCAGGCATCCGATTTTGTTTTGGATATTCAGGCGGGTGTCGAAAAAGCTGTGGCGGCAACAAAGACCTACACCACGGAATTGATGTCTGTTGCAATGTTGTCGGCCGCATTAAGTGAAAACAAAACGCTTTGGACTGAATTGAGCAAGGTTCCAGGCTGGATGAAACAATCGTTAAAGCAGAATGATTTTATCTCCCAAATTGCGCAAAGGTATCGCTATATTGACCAGACCGTGGTTCTTGGCCGTGGTTTTAACTATGCCACTGCCTTCGAGTGGGCGCTGAAATTGAAGGAACTAACCTACATCATTGCTGAGCCTTATTCCTCCGCCGATTTTGCGCATGGGCCGATCGCGATGGTGGAAAGCGGGTACCCGGTCTTTGCAGTTGTGTCGAAGGGGAAGGTGTTCAATTCCATGCTTGAAATGCTCACCCGTCTGCGTTCGGATATTTCCGCAGAGTTGATCGTCATATCGAATGATAAAAGGGCATTGTCACTTGCGCAGGTTCCGCTGAGCATCCCAGCCGATGTACCGGAGTGGCTCTCGCCGCTGGTGAACATCCTGCCAGCACAGTTGTTTGCCTATCACCTGACAATCGCCAAAGGCTTTAACACAGAGCAGCCGCGTAGTATTCGAAAAGTGACCGAGACAAAATGACTTTGAGAGGAGCAGTTTCCAAACTGCTCCTCTTTTATACATAAAAAGCATTGTATGAATAATGGTTCTATATGATAATGACAAAAAAATAAAGAGGTGAACTCATGCGAGTGTGTGTACTTTCAGATGAAAAAATCGATGACTTCGACCCCACTCCCTACTTGAAGGATTACGATTGGGAGATGGTTACACTGACCGCGCCTGTAGAGGAAAAGCTGCGCGCGCTTTCTGAGAGAAATGAGTTTGATGTTTACTTGAATATCTGTGAAGGGTACGAGTTTGAAGATGAGGAAGATGACGAATTGGGCTATCATGCCGTAGAAGTAGTCCAGGCATTGGAAAAACTTGGGCTCCCGTTTACCGGTGCAGACACGAATTGTTTTGACCCCACCCGTGAGGAAATGCAGGCAATTGCAGACGCCAGCGGCATAAGTTTTGTGAAGGGATATCATGTCAAAAGTGTGGATGAAGCGCGGGAACTGGTGAAAAATCTTCGCTATCCTGTGATGGTCAAACATCCCAAGAGTTACGGAAGTACTGGTATGACAAAGGATTCACGTGCCGATACCCTCGAACAGGTATTGGTTCAGGTGAATCGGATTTGCTCCGAGTTCGGTGCGGCACGTATGGAGGAATTCATTGTCGGTACGGAATTCAATGTGCTGGTCGTCGAA
The DNA here is from genome assembly GCF_016705895.1 of Candidatus Villigracilis affinis. Lineage (NCBI taxonomy): Bacteria > Bacillati > Chloroflexota > Anaerolineae > Anaerolineales > Candidatus Villigracilaceae > Candidatus Villigracilis > Candidatus Villigracilis affinis. Next base: position 83,858 of record NZ_JADJKT010000037.1, read on the forward strand.
AATGCGGATGACCCCAGTCAGCCGATTGCCTATCCGCCTGCGGAGTTGGTGTTTCCGCCCAATGAGGAATTCTGGCATGTGGATGTGAAGTGGAATTATGATGTTCCCTTCGATTTCAAGCAGGTAACCGAGCCTGACTTGGTTGAGAAGTTGCATGACATTGCAAAGCGGATGTTTCTAGCGATGGGCATCTCAGGTTATGGTCGCTGCGATATTCGTATGAATGACAGGGGCGAGTTGTTCATCCTTGAGATCAACCCCAACGGAGGCATTATGTTCACCCCGGAACAATACGGTCCCGCCGATTATATGATCCTATACGACGAGGATGGGTACAAGGGTTTCTTTGACCGTATCTTCCATGCGGCGCTTGTACGGCAGAAAATGCGCGCGAAAAAGTAGACTGTGTATTAATCAAAATCGCCCTCGAAACTTCGAGGGCGATTTTCAATTTATAAAAACTTTTTACGGATTGCTGACAACCAGGTTGTCAAAGTGCATTTCAGCGACAGGTTCGGCGGTTTCAAAAGAAACGGCGGCAAAAGCGATTGAGCCTGTGGGGGAGCCGCCAGCCACGGCACTGGCTGTGGCAACCTGCTGACCGTTGACTTCAAGGATCAGATCGTTGTTGTTGCAGGTGGCGCGGATGGTATTGGTCCCGCCGCCCTGATTGATCGCGTCCGAGAAGGTCCAATCCACCAACGGACTCATCGAACCGGCAGCAATGCTGCGGATCGAGTAATAACCGTCTGCACTGATGGCGAGCAGATAACCATCAATGGACGTGTCTTCACGGGTCTGCATTCGGCAAATAACGCCCATGCCCGCATTGTTGTTTGCTGGGCCGGTGGTCATGGTCACATCAGCTTCGATCACGACATTGGCGAATTCCGATTCGGAGCGTCCCCAATTCCACACATCTCCTGTAGAGCGCAAAACATACACGCCGCCGCTTGTCTCGGCAGAGCCAGATTCATCCGAGAAAGTTTCCATTTCATTGCTGGGCGCTTCGAAATTATCACTGAATAATTCATTGCTCGGCGGCAACGGAGGAAGTGTGGGCACTTCAGAGACCTGGGTGGGAATGTCAGCCTGTGTTGTGGGAACATCAATTGTAAAGGGAGTGGGTTGACCATTAAGGGTGGGCAGGCTGGTGGCTGGGCAGGCACAGGCAAGTAATACAATGGCTGCGATAATGCTGATCGTAAGGCGGTTTCGTTTGTTCATCTCTTCTCCTCAAAATTTCCCACATTATAGAGGACTAGGAATTTGTCACCACCCTACGTTGGTACTGTATATTCCACAAGACGCGCCATGTGATGCCGTCATCGTCCGAACGTTCCCAGTTCCATTGGAAGTGATTCGGTTTGATGTCATACCAGACCATGCGTTGTTTGACTGGCTTGCCTTCTGCGACTCCATTGCGGCTGAGGATCATTTTTCCATTCATGAATTCGCCGACGAAATCGAGATAACTGCCCGAGTTATCCACCCAGGTCTGATGCCAACGCGAATCTTCCTTACTGAAAACTGATACGCTCATCCCGATCAGGCCATCCCCTTCGAAATTTTCCTGCACAACAGCGCCATCGAGAATGGATTCGATTCGATTGGTGCCATGCACGCCTTCACCCCAGGTCAAGTCCCAGGTGCCGATCCAGAAATCAAATTCGTGGTTTTCCATAACACTCCTCCAGTTTGGTTGGGTGATTGCCTGTCATTGCGAGCCGCGTTCACGACGGTGAAGCAATCTCCAGCTCTGTTTTAGAGACAGGCAATTTTTAGATTGTTTGAGTTTATGGATTTTGTAGAATATCCGCAACCTACCAGAGTATGAGATTTTACGCAGCCGCGATTATGGACGAGCGTATATAATTGCCCCATCGACTTTTGAAAAAATTTTTCGGGATGAGATTTTATGAGAGTTTGCATTTTAAGCGACGAAGCCATCGAAGACTATAACCCGTCTGTGTTTTTTCATTCTTATGACTGGAATTTTGTAACCGTGGAGCCTCCCGTCGAGGATTGCATCAAACAGGCGGTCATGGGAAAAAACTATGATGTCATTCTAAATTTATGCGAAGGCTCGGATGATAACGACATGAACTCTGGGGCTGCCGTGGTGCAGCTCCTGGAATCGCTCAATATCCCGTTCACTGGAGCGGATTCGAATTTTTACAACCCCACCCGCGAACAAATGCAGTCAGCCGCCGAAGCGCATGGATTGAATTTTGCTCGAGGTTTTAATGCCAGGTCGATACATGATCTGGCTCAGGCAAAGGCTTTACGATTTCCATTGATCGTTAAACATCCGAACAGTTTTGGCAGCACCGGATTGACTCCACAATCGAGGGTGGAGTCGTTCGAGCAGTTGCAGGAGCAGTTTCAAAGAAACGCGGATGAATTCGGGTCGGCACGTGTCGAGGAATTTATCGACGGGCGTGAAGTTTCCTGCTTGGTGGTGGATAATCCTGATGACTTGTCAAATCCGTATGCGTATCTGCCCATTGAAGTGAAGTTTCCAACTGGCGAAACTTTATGCATGTGGAAGTGAAATGGTTGAATTGGGATACCTTCATCGTCCCTCTGGAAGACCGTGACTTGATTCCCCTTGTGCAGGAAGCCAGCAAGCGAATGTATCAAGTGATAGGTGGGACGGGATATGCGCGGGTTGATATTCGCGTGCGGCCCAATGGCGAGCTGGTCATTTTGGAGATCAACCCAAACTGTGGAATTCTATTTTACGGCCCCGATGACCGCAGCGTCTCAGACTTGCCCATCTCCTGGGACAAGGACGGGCACGATGGCTTTCTTGACCGCATTTTTCGTTCTGCGATTCTGCGTCACAGGCTGCGCTCGAATAAGTAATACTCGATAAGAATATTGAATTGTTAATCGAGATTTATTCGATCACCGTGGCTTTTGGGGGTGGAAATAACAAGAAATGAAACATCCTCCCCTGAATCGTTTCGGAATTGATGCGCTGTGCCTGGCGGGATTTCCAGGCCTTCCCCTGAGCTCAATGTAATGGTCTCCTCTCCAATTCGCATCGTGCCTGTGCCTGCAAGAATGTAGAAGAACTGGCGTGAAACATTGTGGAGATGATTGACCTCTGCCTGCCCGGGAGGTACAAGCTCCTGAATAACGCTGACATCATCCCGTTTTAGAAGATGCCAGCCATCGCAATTCTCCCCCCATTTATAATGTTCGGCGTTGGAAGTTGAGCTTTTGTTCATTTTTTTCGTGTCTTTCGCGGCCGTAACCAGCGGCCACCCAGGATGAGGGAGATCAAAACAAATGCGATCGCGGCGTAGGAAAAGATGGTGTTATCAATGCTGATGCCGATGGCAAGAAATACAAGCCCCAAAACAAGAAAGATCATCGATAGGCTGCGTCTGTTCATTTTTTAATTTCGCTCCTGTACTTCTTTGAAGTCTGTAAAGTTGCCGCTGAAAAGATCTGAAGGTTGTTTTTTCAAAGTCATCTCAAAAAAGTTCAACAAATACGAATCCACGATCTCGATGACACGCGGACCATTGAGCGGTCCCTTCAAACCAAGCTGCGGCGCGATGGGAGATAGTAAGGGCAGGTCGCTGAAGTCAAAGTGCTTTGTGCCCGAAATGACGATGACACCCTGATTGTCGCCCAGATTCGGTTGAAACTGGTTGAATAATTGATTGTTTTTACTATCGGTAAGGTCAGCCCAGCTCTGACTGAACATAAAAAACGACGGCTGTGGTAAACCCGCATTGATCACTTCCTCTGAAACGGGGCGCATGAACGGGTCCATGCCGAGGACCGCTTTACAGCGTGGATCTGTCCCGCAGAATTGGATGGCTGCGCCGCCGCCTGTGGAATGTCCGTAAACGCCGACACGACTCAGATCCAATGTTTCGAAGAAAATACTTTCCGCATCTTTGTTTAGACCGTCAAATTGGTCCAGCGTAAAGGAAATATCCCCAGCCCATTGATCGACCAGTTTGCGCGCTACGACCTCGTAATTTGGGTCATCGGCATCTTCAGGCAGCGCCTTTGGATTGTTGGGCGCGATCGTCCCATCAGGAAAAACAGTGACCACCGCACCGTAGGTATGCTGAACCGCAATGACCACGTATCCGTGACTTGCCAGCTCAAGCGCCTGACCTGTGTTTTGGGCGTTGAATCCATTCCAGCCATGTGAAAAAACAATGACAGGATAGCCTGCATCGGTTTGTGCAACCTGTGCCTCTTTGAAGGCGGGAATATCGACCAAAGCCAGGTGATCAAGAAAATAGGAAGGCAGGCTGATATAAGTGGCGATTGCGGGCGCGAATATTTCAGCATTCGTCATCCATGGCGCGCGCTGGTTGGACTCTTGAATGGTGGCAGGGTACCAGGCCTGGATCATGAACTTGCGCGGCTCTTCCTTGTTTTCCGAATACAGCTCGGTTCGCGATGTGTCTGTGAATTCATATAGAACCGTTCCGATGGCGAGTGGTCCGCTTGGGGTGGGGATCTTTGGAATCGGTAACAGCACAGGAACTGCTGTCGAAACAGCGAGCAGGCCCAAGGCGCCGCCCTGAACGAGTCGCATTGTCAGATTCGATGGCGGGTAAAGCCAATCTGCTTTTGTGATTTTGATCAAGCTGCTGAGCGCAAAAATCGGAGCCAGTACATATAAGGGAATCATCTGCCACCTGTACCCTTCAAAAACAAAATGAAGCAGCGTGGCGAGAAGTGCAAGTGCAGGCGCGAATCGCACCCAAAGCGGACGCGGGTGCGACCAGATTAAATAAACAGCAAGCAGAATGGGAATGATGATCTCGAATGGGCGCATGAATCTTTCCTTGTGAAGTTGTTATCCCGTTTTAATCGATATTGAATAAAATTGAACGCGGAGGCAGTATGATCTTATTTTCCTTGAGTATTTTTCTATCCGCATTTTTATTATTTCAGATCCAGCCAATGATCGGCAAATTAATTTTACCGTGGTTTGGCGGCACGCCTGCAGTATGGTCCACGGCAATGTTATTTTTTCAGGTGCTTCTTACAGGTGGATATGCTTATGCCTATTGGCTCGTCACACGTCCGAAGCAGGGATGGGTCCATGTCGCATTGCTGGGGATGACGATCGCGGTTCTGACGACGCTCGGGCTTGTGTGGCCGTCCCCGATCACTCCACCCGCTGACATATATCCTGCGGCGTCGAAGTTTCCTGTACTTGAAGTTTTTCTCATCCTGACAGCCTCCGTTGGGTTGCCTTATTTTGTGCTCGCAGCCAATGGACCCTTGATGCAGGCATGGTACAGTCGCATCTTCCCTGAGAGGTCTTACGCGCGTTTATATGCATTATCAAATGTGGGCTCGCTGCTTGGGCTGCTGGTGTACCCTGTTTTGATCGAGCCTGCGTCCACGTTATTGTGGCAGGGCTGGGGCTGGTCTGGCGGATTTGTGTTCTTTGCCGTGGTGGCTGGGATTTTGAGTTATCGCGCCCGCAACGAGGGTGGAATTCTGCAGGTTTCAACGACAGAAAAGCCCACGTCTGCGCTGCGCATGCTTTGGATCCTGCTCAGCGGAACCGCTTCACTTTTTCTGCTGTCTGTGACCAATCAAGTTTCGCAGGAAGTGGCCGTGATTCCGTTTTTGTGGATTCTGCCGCTTGCCATTTATTTGCTTTCGTTCATTCTCGCTTTTTCTGATTCGCGCTGGTATGAACGGCGTTTATATGCCTTGCTATTCAGCCTGACATCCATTGCCATGCTTTGGGTGCTGGCAAACGCGGAATCGCTGAACGTGCTTATTCAGATCGCGGTCTACAACCTGCTTCTGTTCCTTGGCTGCATGATCTGTCATGGCGAGTTATATCGCCTGCGCCCACAGGCTGGGCATTTAACCAGTTTCTATTTGATGGTTTCTCTGGGTGGGGCAGCGGGCGGAATTTTTGTGAATCTGGCTGCACCTTTTATTTTCACAGGATATTGGGAATTCTATCTCTCGTGGCTGATAACGATGGTCTTTCTGGTCGTGCTGTTGTTGCCGCGCATCTCGTCGAATCTGAAACTTCAAACGCGGGTGATGGGATTTTCATTTTTGGTCGGGGTTCTGCTTTTGTCTCTTGGCCTGAATCGATTTGAGAACGCGCTTTTCGTCGAGCGGAATTTCTATGGGGTGATCCGTGTGCGCGAATGGGACCAGAAAGCCATTTCCATGATCCATGGTATGACCGTACACGGCGTGCAGTATCTCGATGATCGCACGCGTCCGACAACGTATTATGTGGAAGACAGCGGCATAGGGCTGCTCCTTCTCAACCATCCCCGCCGTGGACACAATCTGCGTGTGGGTGTGCTGGGTCTGGGTGTGGGAACACTGGCCACCTATGGAGAAAATGGGGATCGCTATCGGTTTTATGAGATCAACCCAGCCGTTGTGCAATTGGCTGAAGGCATGGGGGGATATTTCTCATTTTTGAGTGACAGTAAAGCCGAAATCGTCACAGTCATGGGGGATGCGCGAATCTCCCTCGAACTAGAGTTGAACAGTGGCCAGCCTCAGAATTTCGATGTGCTTGTTTTGGATACCTTTAGCAGTGATTCGGTCCCCGTTCATTTGGTCACAAAGGAAGCCTTCACCTTGTACCTTGAGCATCTCGCATCCGATGGTGTGATCGCCGCCCATATTTCAAATCGTCATCTGGATTTGCGCCCGATTCTTTGGGGCGTGGCTCAACAATACGGATTGACGATGGTTCAGATAAACAGGCCCGCTTCTGCAGGTGGCAATGGCTTTCCGTCTGAGTGGGTGTTGCTGGCGCGCGACCCAGCGCTTTTGGATATCCCTGCAATCAAGTCACATGCAACCGATTTTGAATTCTACACGGCCGATATCGTACCCTGGACGGATGATTACAGCAATTTATTTCAGATCTTGAAATAGCTTTCTAATGAAAAACGAGGTGGATGTTGATTCAATGTCAACATCCACCTCGTTTAATTTGTTTTCTTCATCCCTTCGCGGAAGAGACGAAGGATATTTGCAAATAGAGTTTATTCTGTCACTGCTGGGGCAATTTCGAGTTGAGCCGCTTTCTCTTTGCCGACCTTATAAGCCTGTGCGCTCAAAACGAACATGAGCACCGTCAGGTAGATCGTCATCGCAGGGATGAGGATGAACATGAGACAGGCGAGGATGATCGTAGCCCCGAGGATCTGGATCACCAGCGTTAGAACCATGGATGCCACGTAGATGATCGCGAGGGCGGCGATGAATCCGCTCAGGTTGGCGCGGAAGATGGGCCACCATTCCTTGAATCGGAGCCCCGCCATAAAATCATCTTTTTCGATGACGTGCATTTCCGCACCGGGGATGATGAGGCTGAGCGGAATCGAAAGCGGGACGATACAACAGATCCCGCCAAAAATGAGCAGGGAGAATATTGGAATCAGCGCTTCCGCATCTGAACTGTTGGTCGTGCTCATTACGATCGGGAATACCGTCATCACAAGGATGAACGGGATAAGCAGGATCAGGATCGGGGAAACGAGGACCATGCGAATGCCAAACACTTTCAAGCCGTCCTTGGCCATGCCGCCCCAGTCATCCCAGGCGATCATGCGTGGCGCTTCGTTGTTCATGATCTGTTTCGCGATCCGCGCTGCATAACCAAATAGCACGAGATACGGCAGAATGGGGATGAAGAATGCGGCAACCGCAACAAGACATCCCACCAGAAAGTACTTGCGCGCCTCCGCATCCTTGAATTGGAACATGAAGATCTCTTTCAAGTCAATACCCAAAAACATAGTCAATTTCTCCTGATGATATTTTTTGTGGCAGGTTTACAGAGCCACACCCATCACTGCGACAAAATGTGCGGCAGCAGCCAGCAAAACGAAAATATGCCAGACTTCATGAAAGCCAAAGACACCTGGAACAAAGTTGAACATCTTTGTGGCGTATACCACTGCGCCCAGCGTGTAAACCACGCCGCCGATGATCAGCCAAACGAAAACCCAGGTCGGCAGGGCGGCGAGCATTTGGCCTCCCGCGATGACGCTGATCCAGCCCATGAGCACATAAATGCCTGCATTCAACCAGCGCGGTGAGCGGACGTAAAAGATCTTTACCACGATACCGATCAGCGCCAGCGACCAGACAATACCCATCATGCCCCACTTCCAAAAACCTGTGAAGGCGTTTATGCAAAACGGTGTGTATGTGCCCGCGATCAAAAAGAAAATAGCCGCGTGGTCGATTTTGCGAAAGATCTCCAGTGCCTTGTCTTTTACGCGTACCATGTGATAAGTGGCGCTCGCCGAAAACATGGCGATCAGACTGACTCCGTAAATGGTGAGCGAAATGATCTTGGCGGGAGTGCTCCAGCCAACGATGAGCAGGGCAATCAGCCCCACCAGGGCGAGGATAGCTCCACCCCAGTGGGTAAGACTATTGACGGGTTCACGTAATTTTTTCAACATGGGCTTTCTCCAGTTTTATTTGGCTGATTTTACTTGAATTCGACGCAGAATAATTTATTTGTTTCTGAATTTGCTCAGGTCGATCACCAAGGGTTTGCGTTCCTTGCCTGGCTTTGTGGAAAAGGCGGATGCGATCAGAAGCATGAAGGCTCCAAAGCAGCAGCCCAGTACTTGTGAACTGTACTCGAGGAAATAGACCAGTTTGACCTTTGCGAATTTTGGAAAGGGTGCGAAATATCTCACTTGATAATTTCCGTATTCCTCATACGACCTGCCGCTGAGGAACGGATCAAAGTCGAACAGCATGGGGGCGGTCATGGGGTAGAACGTTATTTGTTCGCCTTTATCGGTCGTGAAGTCTATTTTTCCTGTCCAGCAGGTTTTCCCTGGAGGGCAGTTAATCGCTGCATTCGATACTTTGCCGATGGCTTTTTTTCCGATAAGGTCGAGCGTCACGGCGCCTGCGCAGGATAGAAGGGTGAACAGAAAACACAGGATGCCAATAAAGCGGATTGCGTTATTTCCCAACGCTTCTTTTCTAAGGACTTGCTGTTGCTCATTTTCCATTTGCGGATTCCTTTCTGATTACTTCTAAAGATGGGATGTGAAACTGGGTGTCAGCTCTTATATCTGTGCAATGAGGATCACTAAACGATTGGATTTTACATCCTTGATCTGCACGTTGGTTAGAAAGCCAGCCTGGGTAAAGGGAGCGATCAGGCGTTTCTTCAAGGCGTCATCCAATGCCTGCGGACTTTCGCCGGTGACCTTGTACAGCCACTTCAAGAATTGATTCGATGGAAATGCTGCCGGCAAAACCACCAGCCTGCCGCCAGGTTTGAGAACACGTTTGATTTCTGCCAGTGTGCGCAGGTCGAATATGTATTCGGTTGGAAATGTGGAGATGGCGCAATCGAATGATTCGTTTGCAAACGGCAGAGTTTGCGCCAACCCGCGAGTCAATTTGTGGGATAGGCCAATGCGTTTTTGGGCGAGCCTTCCCATCTGCGCTGATTCGTCTATTGCAACGGGATCAAGTTTCAGGTCCAGAAGGAAGCGCTGCAAATGACCGGGGCCATGACCCAACTCAAGGATGCGAGTCCCATCGATAAACGGGAGAATGCTCTGTCCCCAGTTTTTCCATTGCCCAAAAGAAACGACCGCAGCGACAAGGTCGTAGGTAAATGCAAACGGGTGATAGAGCAGGTGAAAGAACACCCGCATGAAGGTTCGGATCAGCATGGATAAAAAAAGGGCTTGACCGCGAAGTCAAACCCTTTTTATCTTTATGGGTATTTTAGCCTGCGGCGGCTTCGCTTCCGTCGCTCTTTCTGCCAGCCTTGCTGCGAACGGCATCGAGGGCGCCTTTGCCGCGTTCGCGGACTTCGCTGGCCAGTTCAGTTGCGCGGGTGCGGGCTTCCTTGGTCAGTTCTTCGGCGCGGGTGCGGGCATCGGCAGCGAGTTGTTCGGCGCGGGCGTATGCTTCTTCAGCAGTCATCTGCGCCTTATCGCGCAGTTCAATCGATTTGTCCTTGATCAAGGCACGGGTTTCTTCGCCGGATTGCGGGGCGAAAAGTAATGCGACGACGGCACCGGTAAGGCCGCCAACCACGAAACCTACGAGAAAAGCTCCAAATTCATCACGGTCAGACATGGGAATACTCCTTTGTTGAATGGTTAGTTATTTGTTTATTTGGGCTTGATGCCCATTAATTCTAACATACGCTTTAAGCCAGCCAGATAGCCATTTAGTTTGATGACAGGCTCCACGACATTTTCACCGAGGAATTCCGCCGTGCCGCGCAGGGTGTTGACGGCTTCGCTGGTGGCGTTCAGAATGGGGCGTACTTCGTTTTGTAGCAGGTTGATGAGGCTGGCCAACTGGACGATAAGAACGACCAGTGCCACACCGATGACCAGTGTTTCAAGCGCCACGACGATAATGAACACATCGCGAATCTTGTCTGTGGGGGTATTGGGCTGAAGCAGGAAGTAGATCGCCACGCCAAGCAGAGCTACCAGCAAAACGATAATGGCGATGATGCCAGCCATCATTTGCTTTTGCTTGCGTTCCTGTTCGCGTATTTCAGCCAATTGTTCAGGAGTTAACGAGGGGGGAGTCGGTTGTTCGGTGGGGTTGGGCGTTGCCATGTTTTTATTATAGCAGATTCAGGATTTGAAAAAAAGCCAATCGCGTTATGTGAGCTCCTTTTCCATTTCCAGGCTGCTCCATGAGAGTATGGAGACCCACCATGGCGATTTCCAGATCTGCTTGTAGCCCAACTTCTTATAGAATGGGACTGCGGCTATATTGTCTTCGAGGACTTGGATGCGCGACCTTTTGACTCCGTGCTCGCGAATCTTTTCTTCGAGATGTGTCATCAATTGCACCCCGACACCTTTTCCGCGCAGGATTTCATCTACGACAACGCTGTGGATGAGGGCACTGTCTGTGTCTCCATGCTTTTGCGCGCCGATCAGGCTCCGCGCCACGGTTGCAAACAGTTTCAGGGTCGCGGGCATGCCCAATAGGCGAAATGCCCTGGAAACAGTTCCGTCGGGAGCACGTTCGAAGGTTGGTTCATCGCTGAATTGGATCATACCAGTGCCGAGGATATCTCCATTTTTGCCGCACAAAACGTAGCGATTTTTCAACGCGCTTTCGCCATTTGCTTCCAACGTGAAACGGAAGAGGGCTTCCTGCCCGTCAATGGGACCTGTCAGCGCACCGGGTAATTCGGCGGCGTAAAGTTGAATCACCAGCCGCGAGAGCGCGGAGATATCGGCCTGTGTTGCGGGGCGGATGGAAAAGGAATTGGGCATGATATTTTCCTTTTGAATCACTGACCAAGGATGCGGCTGAGTTCGAGTACGTCACCCGTGCGGGCACGTAGATTGCGTGTGAGCATGTGGATCGTGCCCATTGCCACTTCCACATAATCGCTCATTATTTCGTAGAAAGGAGTCTGGTCGAGACGCAGGAGCGAGGTCTCCTCCAAAGCGCGGACTGTGGCGGAGCGCGGCGAAGAATCAAGCAGCGAAAGTTCACCGAAAACGGCCCGCGCACCAAGTTGATTCAATACACGGTTATCGTCCACCACTTCCACTTTTCCATCCACGATGATGTACAGGCTTTCACCCGTTTCGCCTTCCTTGATGACAGTCTCACCGGGCAAAACGTCCATCTCTTGCAACAGGTCGGCTAATTCGGCGAGGGCTTCATCGGGTGTATCTGCGAACATGCGCAGCGACTTCAGAATAATGACTCGTTCAATGGTGGACAGCATATTTTTCTCCGTTTTCTTCTGCTTCGCAATGCGGACGATCAACGACTCTTTTGAAGCCGCCAGCGATTCAATGATCTCTTTGCTCTCCGTGATTCCCAGTTCGCGCGCGATCTCGATGGCATTTGCAACCAGCCACGGGTTTTCATGGGCGAGTCGATTGGTGAGAATGTCAATGATCCGCCCTGCGCGCGGATTTTCCTGTTTGAAACGCGCGCCCATTTTTTGCAATCGTTCTGCGGCGGGGAAGTTTTCCAGCAGGGGAATGAACGCGGTTTTATGCGCTTGCAAAAGCGTCGCGTCCATCACTTCGATGGCATACGCTGTACGATTCACATCCTGATGTGTGATTGCAGCCCGTGCCCGATGTACCGCGCGCGAGCCATAGACGAATCCGAACAGGAGAAATAGCCGATCACGTGTGTCAATCAGGTCATCATTGAATGCACGGATGATGGGTTCTGTTTTTTTAGATTGCTGTAAATCGCTCAGGCAGGATAACAACCATGCTGCGCGTCTTAACTCAACCTCAACCTGTTCCTGCACAAGTTGCATTGATCGCCCCTCGGGCTTGTACCTGCAATCGTGCAGGGCGGTAAGTACCCTTGAACGCAGATTGACATTGTGATGATTGATCCAGCTTTCGAGGGCGTGAATGGCATCGCCTTTGATATGTGAGCAGGCGCGGACCAGCCTCAAATGGATGCGGCGATGCAGGGTTTCATCTTTGATGCTCTTGATGATCTCAGGCAGGGCAATCTCTTTCCCTGCCACCAATGCGTTGAACGCGAGGCTGCGGGTTTGCGGCGAAGCAAGCGCAATGATCACCAATGGATAAATGGCTGGGTGGCGCGTCTTTGCAGCGGCACGTAGCGCAGATTTTTTAACCTCAATGGATTCGTCCTGTAAAAGCGGGAGCAGCACTTCGTATAATTGGGGGTTCGAGATTTCAGCAAGTAGGTATGCAGCCTCGGTCCGCTCTTGAGGGCTTTTTGATTGAGTCAACAGATTTAAGTGTTGAAATGCTTCCGGTACTTCGCCTGTGTTACGTGTTCGCAGAAGTCCGATTACCGTACCGCGCAAAGTACTGGGGTCTTTGCTGATCAATAATTTCGATGCGGTACTTGTGTCTACTGTGAGGGCCGACCATGTGCAGGCCGCCGCCTGACGGACGTTGGGAATGGCATCTCTTTTGACCAAGGTTGAGATCTCTGGCAAGGCTTCGACAATATTTAACCGTTCGATACTTTTTGCCGCATAAATTCGCACCTCAGGGTACGGTGAAGAGAGTTGTGCGGTGAGGATCTCGACAAAGTTTTCACTTCCGCTTTTTTCGAGCAATTCGAGGGCGTAGAGCGCCTCGTTGGGATGCGGGCTTTTCAACGCATTGACGACGATCTCCTTACTGACAAGGTCGGCAAGCGGAATGCCCTTATCGCCGAAGCGGTGCTTGTGCAGGGCTTCGGTCAGTGCATTAGGGTAGGCGCGGATCAGGGCGAGGCAGATAATGATCCAGATCGCGCCTGAGAGGAGATACACGAACGAAAGCTGGATCGCGTTGAATTTCAGGATGGTGTTGAAAAGCAGAAGCAATGCGCCTGCGAGGCCGATGGCAAGCGGCTGGACGATTCCTTCTGTGATGGTTTGAGCACGGATGCGGTCATTTTCAGCGATGGGTTGATACAACAGGGCGGAGGCGGTTTGGTCGAGCGAGAAGCCAACGCCTTCATTGGCAAATTTCCCTGCCACTGCCAGCCAGAAAAGGAGTAGGATGAGATTTGGGTTGATGATGCCTGTCACAGCCAGGGCTGCGGTGCATAACACTGTCAGCGCTGGAGTTGCCAATAGACCGGCACGCAGGCCAAAGCGGGAGATGATCCGCCCTGTCAAAAACATATCGGTGATGAATCCGAGCAATCCCACCAATCCAAAGAATCCGCCGATGAATCCCGCTAATTCGGCAGTGGATGGATATCTCAATGCGGCACGGTCATAAAAAATGTTATCCAGGATGAAATATGAAACGCGCCAGGTCGTAATGAGCGCAAAGATGAGAAAAATGTATTTGTTGCGCAGGTAATGCAGGATGGGTGTTTTTTGCGTTTCACCTTCGGAACTTTCAGGTTTTGCATACGTGCGTGGATTTTTTTTCAGCGTGATTTGCTGCAGGATAAATGAAACCAGCACACATAGTGCGACGACGATGTACAGATTCTCAGTGCCGATGGCTTTGACCAGCGGTGTAGTGAACGGCCCCATGATCACATAGGCGAGCCATGAGCCTGCATTCATTAACCCGAAGATACGCTTGCCTTGCCGAACATCGAAGAGGTATCCTGCCAGAGTCCAAAACGCAGTGACGGAAATATTGACCAGCGTTTGCGACCAGATCGGCAAAATGAGCATCAGCCATTTTGAGGCCGTGACAGCAAGCCCGATCCGCAAGGCGACAGTGCCAAACAGGAGGAAAAGTACAGAGAGCACCAGGAATTGCGCAAGCGAGGTGCGTTCTGATATTTTCAGGAACAGCGCAGTGATGGATGAAACAATCACCGCAATGCCAAGGTAAATATATGGCATTGCGGTGGCGTCCCAGGCTGTAAAGAACAGGGCAAACGAAGCCGATTGAACGAACAGCATTGCTGCGCCCATGAAAAAATATTGGGCGAGCATCATAAAGGCGGTTCGTGCTTCACCTTCCCGAATGTTGAGCGCGGCGAGGATGCGGGAAATCATAAAGAGGTTGGCGAAGTTTACCAGCGGGAATATATCCCGTCCATGCACTTATGGAACACAAAAGTCCCACAGGATATTCCCGTGGGACTTTTGTGTGGGCTCAATTTTGATTACCAAAGTCGAATGACTTGACCAACGTAGATCTTGTTGATGTCTATGATCTGCGGGTTGAGTGCAATGAGCGCGTCTAGTGTGGTGCCGAAGCGGGCTGCGATCTTTTTCAATGTGTCACCCGATTGAACGGTGTAGTAGGAAGCGCTGGCTGGCAGGCTGATGACCTGTCCGACGTAGATCAAGTTTGCGTCGGTGATCTGGGGGTTGACCAGCAGGATGTCGTTGACGGTCGCATTGATGCGTGCTGCGATCTTGCGCAGGGTGTCGCCCTGTTGGATGGTGTAGGTTCCACCTGCGGCGGGCGGCGGGACGGGGACTGCGTTTCCGCTGGGTACGGTCATGCGTTGGCCTTCGTAGATCAGGTTGTAGTTGTAAATGCCGTTGAGCGAAGCCAGCACGTCCATGCTTGTGCCGAAACGGGTGGCCAGTGACTTCAGAGTATCACCGCGTGAAACGACGTATGTGGCATACCCGTTACCGTTGTCCCAATATGCGCCAGGCAGGACCAGCATTTGTCCGACGAAAATATACGGGTCGGCTTTGGGGTTGGCAAGCGTGAGTGCGGCAACGGAGGTTCCGCAGGCCAGCGCAATGCTGCCCAAGGTGTCACCGCTTTGAACTGTGTAACTGGTTCCGCACGAGTATGCGGATGCACTTCCCGCAAAACCCAGTGCAGAGACAAGCACGGCAAGAAGGACTATGATTTGTGTAAGTTTTTTGTAGTACATGATTCACCTCTTTAATAAAATGGTTCGATATGGATTTGACGGAAATCCCCCAAAAAAAGTTCCCAATTTTCCCTTGACTCTTGAAAAAGGGAGCGGTAAACTTTCCCTACCTACCGTTCGGTAGGGAAGGAGATGCAATGACCCGAGATGACATTCTGGATGCCGCCGCGCAGGTCTTTCGTCAGAAAGGCTTCCATGGCGCGTCCATGTCCGACATCGCCAGCGCGCTTGATGTGCAAAAGGCCAGCCTGTATCATCACGTCAAGTCCAAACAGGAGATCTTGCTTGCGCTTCTCGACCGCGCCCTGATCATGCTGACTGACCACATTGCCTCCATCGCCGCCCAGGCTGTTCCTGCCGACCAAAAGCTCAGGCAAATGATCCGCGGATATCTTTCCGCGCTTTCCGAAAATACAGACCTGACCGCTGTTCTGCTTTTTGAACACCGTTCGCTGGATAAGAAGTCTCATTCCCGCCATGTCCCTCAACGTGATACGTTTGAGGCGCTATGGCGGGATGTGATTAATGAGGGGGTGAAATCGAAGGTATTTGATCTGAAAGATACTGGTTTGGCTGTCCGCGCCTTGATGGGTGTGATGAATTGGACGCTTACGTGGTATCACCCCGATGGCGGTAAATCCATCGAGCAGATCGCTGATGATTATTCCGATTTTGTTTTGAAGGGGATGTTGAGGTAAACCCGACCGTGGACGATGGTCAACTGACCATCGTCCACGGTTTATCGTTCATCGTCCAAAAAGGAGAGAAGACACATGTATTCGTTCGAACCAAATGAAGAACAACAAATGTTGATCGATGCGGTGGGGAAGTATGCTTCAAATGACCTGCGCCCTGCGGCGCACGACGCTGAAGAAAGTCGCGAGTTGCCGAAGAAACTTGTCAACAAAGGGTGGGAACTCGGCTTTTTGCAGGCGTCCACACCTGAAGCGTATGGCGGCTTCGGTGAACGCAGCGCGGTCACGGGGGTGCTTGCGCTTGAAGAGATGGCCTTCGGTGATCTTGCAGGCGCGCTGGCTGTGCTTACGCCATCACTTTTTGCCACACCCATTTTGCTTGGTGGCAGCGAAGAACAGAAACAGCAATATCTTCCGAAGATCATTGGCGGCGATTGGGCTCCCTACACTGCCGCGCTCATGGAAATGAGTTTCGATTTCGATCCCAACGCGCTCAAAACCACTGCCAAAGCCGATGGCGATACATATGTTCTTAATGGCGAAAAGATTTTTGTTCCATTTGCCAAAGACACTGAAGCCATGTTGGTCTATGCCAGCCTTGATGGCATTACACAAGGCTTCATCGTTACAAAAGGAACTGCTGGACTGTCCATTTCAGAAGAACGCGAAAAGTTAATGGGATTGAATGCCCTGCCGATGTATCGTGTCAAACTGGAGAATGTAGCCGCCAGCCGACTCGGCGGCGCTTCAGGACATAACTTTGAGTTGATCCTGTCTGCGATGCGCATTGCCTCCGCCTCGGCAGCGGTGGGCGTAGCACGCTCCTCCTTTGAATATGCCAGGAATTACGCAAAGGAACGTGAAGCCTTCGGTGTGAAGATCGCGCAAAAGCAAGCCATCGCCTTCTTCCTTGCAGAAATGGCAACCGAGATGGAAGCCATCCGCTTGCTGACCTGGGAAGCTGCCTGGAAGCTCGACAACAACAAAGACGATGCCCACACCACTGCCTACCTCGCTCAGGCAGGTGCTGCTGACATGGCAATGATGGTTACGGATCGCGGCGTGCAGATCTACGGTGGACATGGCTATATTCGTGAGAATCCTGTCGAGTTGCTTCTGCGCAATGGCCGCGGGTTTGCGTCGCTGTTAGGACTTGTCATCATCTAAGATTTCTTTCCCCTTTTTTCTTCCTGACTTGTAAACGACGAAAGAAGAAAGACAAGAGAGAGTTTCACAAGGAGAAAATCATGACCATTGATTTCGAAACCCCCAAGCCTATTTTGCAAATGCAGGTCATGTTGCAAACGGTTGCTGAAAATATGATGCGCAGTACCTCGCGCGAATTTGACGAAAACGAACATGCCATTCCCTGGGATTACGTGGAATTCATGCACACTGCCATGCGTTCGATGGGCGGAGGTGGCGGTCTGACCGTAACGGAAGATAAACCGAAGGAAGGTGCGGAGAAACGTCCGCCGCTCGGGTATCAAAAACTCGCGGCGCAGATCGAAATGCTTGCGTGGGGCGATGTGGGCTATTACCTGATTACGCCCGGCGGCGGCCTTGGCGCAGCGGCAGTTCAGGCGGCAGGCACCCCTGAACAGAAAGCCAAATTCCTGGCCCGCTTCAACGACGACAAACCAACCTACGCGGCGATGTGTATGACCGAGCCTGGCGCTGGTTCCGATACTTCCGCCATTCGCGCCCGCGCTATTCTAGATGAAGCCACAAAGGAATGGATTATCAACGGCGAAAAGATCTTTGTCACAGGCGGCGATAAGTCTTTCACTGAATATGAAAAACTCGGCAAAGGTTTTATCGTGGTCTGGGCAAGCATTGACCCGTCTGCGGGGCGTTCGGGCATGCGAGCTTTTGTGGTTGAAAGCGGCACACCCGGCGTGAAGATCACCAAACTCGAACATAAGCTCGGCATCCGCGCCAGTGATACAGCTTCCATCTCTTTGGTGGATGCGCGTGTGCCTTTTGAAAACGTCCTCGGCAGCCCGACAGTGGAAAAGACCACGACAGGCTTCAAGGGTGCCATGGCAACTTTCGATGCGACAAGGCCTCTCGTAGCGGCATCAGGCCTCGGCGTGGCAAGAGCCGCGCTCGAATTCCTAAAAGAAAAATTAAAGGAAAACGGCGTCGAGATCCGCTATGGATTGCCTCGCAATAAGTTAACCTCCATCGAGCGCGATGTGATTGACATGGATATTCAAGTTCGCTCGGCATGGCTGATGGTTTTGAAAGCGGTTTGGATGGCTGATAATAAGAAACCCAATGCGCTTGAGTCTTCGATGAGCAAGGTCAAGGCTGGCGATGTGACCACGAAGGTCACGCAGAAAGCTGTTGAGATTTTAGGTCCGCTCGGTTACAGCCGCGAATTCCTGCTTGAGAAATGGTTCCGCGATGCGAAGATCACCGATATTTATGAAGGCACCGGGCAGATCAACCGCATGGTCGTTGCGCGTCAGATTTTGGGTTATTCGGGCGCGGAGTTGAGATAATTGTTGTAGGGACACGGCGCCGCTGTGTCCCTACAGGAGAAGAACCTATGAATTACAACATCAACAAAGCTGTCATCATCGGCTCAGGAACAATGGGTGCGGCGATCGCGGCGCATCTTGCTAATATTGGTGTGCCGGTCACACTGCTCGATATTGTCCCAAAGGATGCGCCTGCGGATAATAAAGCTGCGCGCAATAAGATTGTGAACGAAGGCTGGGATCGTTGTATCAAAGCCCGACCCGCCAATTTGATGTCTGATGAATTAAAGACTCTTGTCACACTCGGCAATCTCGAAGATGATTTCGGCGTAGTAGCCGAAGCAGATTGGATCCTCGAAGTGATTGTTGAGAACCTCAAGATCAAACAGGACTTGATGGTTCGCATCGATGAAATCCGCAAGCCGAATGCGATTGTTGCCACGAACACCTCGGGCATTCCGGTTTATTCCATCGCGGAAGGCCGCTCGAAGGAATTCAAGAAACATTTTCTCGGCATGCACTTTTTCAATCCGCCGCGTTATTTGAAACTGCTTGAAATCATCCCGACCGCCGATACATCAAAGGATGTTGTTGAAGCGATGGCGCGCTTTGGCGAATATCGTCTTGGCAAGGGTGTGGTGCTTTGCAAAGATACGCCGAACTTCATCGGGAATCGCGTTGCTTTTGGAACGGGAGCCTTTGCGCTGGACTTCATCCTCAACAACGATTACAGCGTGGACGAAGTGGACGCTCTCACCGGACCGATAATGGGTCGGCCAAAAACGGCAACATTCAGGCTGATAGATTTGGTCGGCGTGGATGTTTGGGATCACGTGGGCAAGAATCTTGCGCCCTTGATTCCGCACGACAAACTCGGGCAGAAATATCTCGCTGCCGAGAAACCGCGCAAATTGATGGATACGTTGCTTGAGCGCAAGTGGCTTGGCAATAAAACCAAAGTCGGTTTCTACAAGGAAGTGCGTGATGCCGAAGGAAAGAAGCAATTTTATTCCCTCGACTTGAACACGCTGGAACATGTCCCTGCGGGCAAGCCGCGTTTTGACTCTGTCAAAGCGGCGAAAGATGTCGAGGGTTTGGGTGACAGGCTCAAGGTCATGTTGGATGCGGATGACAAGGCGGCGAAACTGGTCAAGGCGTTGACTTATCAAAGCTTCCAGTATGTATCCACGATCATCCCCGAAGTCGCAGATACGGTTAAGCCGATTGACGATGCCGTCCGTTGGGGCTTCATGCACGAAGCAGGTCCGTTTGAAATTTGGGATATGCTCGGCGTACAAGAGACAGTCAAGCAGATGAAGAAGGAAGGATACGCGCCGGCGAAGTGGGTGGATGAAATGTTGAAGGCTGGCGTGGAGACTTTCTATCAATACAAAGGCGCAAATGTTGTTGGCGTGTACGATGTTGTGAAAAAGAAATATGCCAAATTGAAGCAGCCTGAAGGGTTTGTGTTCCTGAAGGATTTGCGCAGCACGAAGAAGGAAATCAGCAAGAATGCCGGCGCGTCGCTGTATGATGTCGGTGATGGCGTTGCACTGGTGGAATTCCACACCAAGATGAATGCGCTCGATGATGATATTTTTGCAATCACATCTGAGGCATTGGATAGACTTGAAAATGAATTCGATGGCCTTGTGGTTGGTAATGAAGGCGATAACTTCAGCGCGGGCGCGAATTTGTTCATGGTTGTGGTTGCGGCTCAGCAAGGGATGTGGGATCAATTGGATGGTGCGATTCGCCGTTTGCAGAGCATGAATATGCGGATGCGCTATTCTCCCAAGCCTGTGGTGGTGGCTCCCGCGGGACTCGCGCTCGGCGGCGGGTGTGAAGTGACCATGCATGCTTCGCGCGTTGTGGCAGCGGCTGAGACCTATATCGGTTTGGTTGAACTTGGCGCGGGGGTTATCCCTGCGGGCGCAGGCACAAAGGAATACATGCGCCGCATTATCAACCCGATCATGAAGGTGGATGGCGCAGAACCGTTCCCGTTCATTCAAAAGGCGTTTTTGCAGATCGGTCAGGCGAAGGTGGCTACATCCGCAGAGGAAGCACGCGGCATGGGAATTTTGAATCCGCAGGATCGTGTGATTGCGAATCGCGATCATCTGCTAACCGAAGCGAAGAAAGAAGTCCTGCATCTGGTCGCGTCTGGATATCGCGCCCCCGCGCCTGAGTTGATTTACGCGGCAGGCCGTGATATGTTTGGCGCCATGAAGATCGGCGCATGGGCATTCAAGGAAGGTCACTACATTACGGAATACGACTCGCATATTGCCACAAAGCTCGCGCACATCATTGCCTGGCGGCGACATCACCAAGCCGACATGGGTTTCAGAGCAATATATTCTCGACCTCGAACGCGAAGCCTTTTTATCGTTGTGCGGCGAAGAAAAGACCCAGGCGAGAATGTGGTCGATCTTGCAAAGTGGAAAACCGTTAAGGAATTAATGTTAGTAAGTTGAAAGGTTGGCAGGTTTGAAAGTTAACCCTTAAACCTGTAACTTGCGGACTTTTCAACTGATAACAAAGGAGATAATCTTATGACATCACGAGAAGCTGTAATCGTTAGCGCCGTCCGTACTCCTGTTGGCAAGGCCAAGCGCGGAGGAATGGCGACGGTTCGTCCCGATGAAATGGGTGCGGCGGTGATCAAAGAATTGCTCAACCGCACGCCAAATCTTGACCCTGCTCAAATCGAAGACGTGGTGCTGGGCTGTGCCTTCCCTGAAGGTGAGCAAGGTATGAACGTGGCGCGTACGATTGCCATTCGCGCTGGTCTGCCTGATACTGTCCCTGCGGAGACCATCAATCGCTATTGCTCTTCGGGTGTGCAGTCCATTGCGCATGTGGCGAATGCCATTCAGGCCGGGCAGATTGAAATTGGCATTGGCGGCGGCGTGGAGTCCATGTCAATGGTGCCGATGATGGGTTATAAATTCTCACCCAATCCGCAGTTTGCACAGGATCTGCCGCAGTATTACACCAACATGGGTCTGACCGCTGAAAATGTTTCAGTCAAGTATGGAATTACCCGCGAACAGCAGGATGAGTTTGCCCTCAAAAGTAATCAGAAGGCTGCCAGAGCCGTTGAGTCTGGACTCTTTGACCCCGAGTTGATTCCGCTGGATGTGGAAGTTGGTGAATATGTGGATGGCAGGGTTGTAAAAAGATCCTTCACTGTAAAGCGGGATGAAGGTCCGCGCGGCGACTCGACCCTGGATGGGCTCGCCAAACTCAAGCCTGCCTTTAAGGAGGGTGGTGTCGTCACGGCAGGGAATTCCTCCCAAATGTCTGATGGCGCTTCGGCTGTGATGGTCATGTCTGCTGAGAAGGCAAACGAGCTGGGACTCAAACCTTTGGTGAGATTCGTTTCGTTTGCGGTTGGCGGCGTCCCGCCGGAATTGATGGGAATTGGTCCCATTGCCGCGATCCCCAAAGCCGTGAAGTTGGCTGGTCTTTCTCTGAATGATATCGACTTGTTCGAGTTGAACGAAGCCTTTGCCGCTCAGTCTCTGGCTGTCATGCAGACCCTCGAAATTGACCCCGAGAAGGTCAATGTCAATGGCGGTGCGATCGCGCTTGGGCATCCGCTCGGCTGCACAGGCTCCAAGCTCACGACCCAGCTCATCTATGAAATGGGCCGCCGCAAATCGAAGTATGGTATGGTCACGATGTGTATTGGCGGCGGTATGGGCGCGGCGGCGATCTTTGAGAATCTTCAATAAATATCAATCTCCAATTCCTATTTACTGGTTATTGGTAAATAGGAATTGGTAATTTTTCTAAACACAAAAGGAAACCTAAAAATGGCTCTTACAATCGAAACCCTCATGTCCAAAATGCCTGGTGCTTTTATTCCTGAAAAAGCCGCTGGCTTGGATGCCGTCATTCAATTCAAGTTTACGGGTGCAGAACCTGGCGAATGGTACGCTGTCATCAAAGACGACAAAGTCGCTGTCGAAAAAGGCACGCATGCTTCCCCCAAGATGACCCTCACTGCCGATTCTGCCGATTACGTTAAGATATTCACTGGTGAACTTGATGGCATGCAGGCATTTATGGGCGGTAAATTGAAACTCGCAGGCGACCTGAATCTGGCGATGAAACTGACCCAGATGTTCAAGCTCAAGTAAAAATATAAAAACTCGGAGGCCAAACGCCTTCGAGTTTTTATATACTCAAATTACCAAATTGCCATTAAAATCAAAGCAATCTTTTTTCAGGAGTATTAGCCGTGGATTTTAGCTGGATTTCTTCCCCCGAAACATGGATTGCATTTGTCACGCTGATCGCACTGGAATTAGTGCTGGGCGTGGATAATGTGATCTTTATTTCCATCCTTGCCGGAAAGCTTCCCGTGCAAGACCAACAACGTGCGCGTACAACGGGTATTCTTCTTGCCGTAGTTACCCGTATTTTGCTGCTTGCCTCGCTTTCCTGGATCATCAGCCTGGAAGAACCTTTCTTTTATATCCCGTGGCTGGGTGGGGAAGAGATCGGTATTTCAGGACGTGACCTGATTCTCATTATTGGCGGTATCTTCCTATTATGGAAGAGCACTCATGAGATCCATGACAAGCTGGAAGGCAAGGAAGGCCATGCTTCCGCGAAGGTTGCTGCAACCTTCGCCAGCGTGATCATCCAGATCATGTTGCTGGATATTGTCTTTTCCCTGGACTCAGTAATCACTGCGGTGGGTATGGTGGATCATATTGAGATCATGATTGCTGCGGTGATCATCGCTGCACTCGTGATGGTATTCATTGCCGGGCCTCTTGGTGGATTTGTAGAAAAGCACCCTACCATCAAGATTCTTGCCTTGAGTTTCCTTCTGCTGATCGGCTTCACCCTCATTGTGGAAGGCCTGCACCAGCACATTCCAAAGGGATACGTTTACTTCGCGATGGGTTTCTCGGTGATGGTGGAAATGATCAATCTTCGTGTCCGAGGTACTCCTGTGGAGCCTGTTAATTTGCGCACGCCGTACGCCACGGATGTATTGGAACTTCAATCCGCAGGAGTTACAGCGAAGGTAAGCCCGGCAAAAAAGACAAAATCAAAGCCCAAAACTAAGAAGAAATAAAACGGTAAAAGAAAACTGCCGACCAAGTCTGGTCGGCAGTTTTTATATCTTGTGAACACCCAGGATGGATGGCTTCGTTATTATTTCTCTTGTTTCAATTCCACGTTCGTGAAAGATTTGCGCGATCTCCTGTCTCGCCTGTATTGC
This sequence comes from Candidatus Villigracilis affinis, assembly GCF_016705895.1. Lineage (NCBI taxonomy): Bacteria > Bacillati > Chloroflexota > Anaerolineae > Anaerolineales > Candidatus Villigracilaceae > Candidatus Villigracilis > Candidatus Villigracilis affinis. The sequence continues at coordinate 107,605 of NZ_JADJKT010000037.1, forward strand.
ATTCTCAGGTGGAACAAAGTTGATAATCGAGGGTCCCGCCCCTGAAAGCGCTGCCGCACCGAACTGTTTGGCTGTCTTGTAAGCTGCCAAGCCGCCTGAGATATGTCTTAAGCGGTACGGCTGATGAATGCGGTCATCCATTACTTTTTGGAGCAGATTAAGGTCGCCCTCGCGCAATGCATCAACGACCAGAGTGGCACGCCCAATATTGTGGATCGCATCCGTGCGCGAGATGGATTTCGGCAAAACAGCGCGGGCAGTTTTTGTCAGCCATTCCATGATCGGCTTTACGATCACTACGGTCAATTCGGGGACTTCATATCGCCGTGTGATGATCTCATCACGGGCCATCACCGAAACGACCAATCCGCCCAGTAGGGCAGGAGCAACATTATCAGGGTGGCCTTCCATTTCTGTAGCAAGCTTTAAAAGATTCATTTCATTGAGCGGTTTGCCTAACATTTCATTCGCGCCGAACAGTCCCGCCACAATGGCTGCCGCGCTCGAGCCAAGTCCGCTGCTCATTAGGATGTCATTATGAGCGCAGATTTCTGCGTTGGCCATTTTTTGACCGCAGGTTTCATACAAGAGTGCGTACGCCTTGGTTAGTAAATTGCGCGTGCCTTTGTTTAGCTTTTCCGCGCCTTCGCCCGTAACATGATAGGACAACTTTTCAGCGGGTTCGAAGGAAATCTCATTCCAGACATTCAAGGCGAGGCCCAGACAATCAAAGCCTGGGCCTAAATTGGCAGAGGTGGCGGGGACTCGGATTTTTATCATGCGGACATTATATAATATCTGTCGCTGAAAATTGCGTTTTTTCGTAATTTTCGGCGACGATAGGTATAATCGCGTCATCACTTAACCTGGAGTTGCTATGACCTATCAAGGCTTGATCCATCGCTACGGGCAGTATCTCGATTTACCCGCCCACACAAAGAATATTTCCCTGCTCGAAGGGAATACGCCCTTAATTCCCATGCCGCGTTTGAGTGGGGAACTTGGCTGTGAATTGTTTATCAAATTCGAAGGTTTGAATCCCACTGGGTCATTCAAAGACCGCGGCATGACTGCTGCCATCAGTGAAGCCGTGGGCCGCGGCGCACAAACCGTCATCTGTGCTTCCACGGGGAATACAGCCGCGTCAGCCGCTGCGTATGCGGCCCGTGCGGGACTGCGTTCCATTGTGTTGATCCCAGAAGGCAAGGTGGCGGTTGGAAAACTGGCTGGGGCCATTGCCTATGGGGCAGAGGTCATCCAAATTCAAGGCTCATTTGATGATGCTCTGACCCTTGTAGTGGAAATTACACAGAAGACACCTATTGCTTTGGTCAATTCGATCAATCCGTTTCGCATTGAGGGACAAAAGACTGCCGCTTTTGAAATTTGTGACGATCTCGGCTCGGCACCCGATTGGCTGTGCCTGCCTGTTGGCAATGCGGGGAATATCACCTCATATTGGGCAGGTTTCAAACAATATCAAAAAGGATTGCCGCAGGTGCTTGGGTGTGCAGGCGGCAGGTGCGGCTCCACTTGTACTGGGGCATCCCGTCGAAAAACCAGAGACAATCGCCACGGCGATTCGTATAGGCAAGCCCGCGCGCGGGGAGCAGGCTTTGCAGGCGGCGGAAGAATCCAATGGCAGGATCATCGCTGTTTCAGATGAGCAGATTCTTTCCACCCAGAAGATATTGGCGGCGGAAGGGGTTTGGGTCGAGCCGGCATCTGCTGCGGGGCTGGCTGGCTTGTTGGCAGAATCAGCTGTCGGGAAGTTTGAAGCGAGAGGCAAAAGAGTCGTAGTGGTTTGTACCGGGCACGGGATGAAAGATCCGTCGGTCATCACTGAATCGTTCAAATCCCCCAAGGTGATCTCAGCGGATTACGATGCGTTGATCAGCGCAGTAGGCGCGTAGTACCGGTGTACTATTCGTGGGTCGGCAGGTGTTCATATAATAAGACCGATTTGTGCTGATTAATTCCAAGACACCAAAAGGAGCCAAATATGTTTTTTAATGAGTGGAATATTCTTGTAGTTGATGACGAACCTGACGTCCTTGCTGTAACCAAGCTGGCTTTGCGTGATGTGAAGGTGTATGGCCTGCCTGTGAAGATCCATACGGCTGCAAGCAAGGCGGAGGCGATTGAAATGCTCAAAGGCCCGCTGGCTTTGCAGGGTTCCACAGAACCGATCGTGGCGGTAGCTCTTGTTGATGTTGTGATGGAAAACGACCAGGCTGGCCTTGAGTTGTGCAAATATATTCGCGAGGAGGCAAACGGACATTCGGTGCAGTTGTTCATCCGTACGGGGCAGCCCGGTGTTGCGCCCGAGCGTTCGGTAATCGACAACTACGATATATCAGGGTATTTCACCAAAGTGGAATTGAGTGAGCAGAAGTTGTACACACTGGTAAAGAGTGGCGTGCGACAATGGTTTACCAGTTGGTATGCGCTGATGACTGAAGAATCGACAAATAATATTGTCAAGCACTCAGGTTCCCGCAAAGACTTTTTGGAGAATGGTATTGGCTGGTTCGGTGAACCTGGTCCTCAGGAAGGTGAGGGTGTGACAGGCTTCATCTTTGACCGAAACGTTATCGTAAGTGACTATCCCACTCAGATCAAGCCGCTGTATGACCGTTTGAACGCCTTGAAGCCCGTCATTGAAACAGCCGAAGGCCACAAGCTGGCCATGGATGAAATGGGCAATATTTTGGTGAAGACCGCAAAAACAAAAACGACTGCAGATTATGCCTATGTGGGCGAGTCTTCCATGATCATGCCGCGTTTGCTGCTTGAGTTAACTTTTAAGAGCGGTTTGGTGTTTTCCACTCTGTGGAAGAAGATCACCGATGAAGAAAAGAAGGCGGCCAAGACCGTTACGAAAAAGAGTGCCGCCAAGCCTGCTGCCCAAAAGGTGGTAAAGAAACCTGTGAAGAAGGTTGCCAGGAAAGTAGTTGCCAAGGCTGCCAAAAAAGCTGTAAAAAAGACAGCAAAGAAGAAAAAATAAGTTAACCCGCTTATGAGGATATAAATTCAAGCGGACGCAGCGCTTAGCATTGGTGAGTTATGCGTCCGCTTGTTTTATGAAGGCTCTGCAAAATGGCTGGAAAAAAATCTGCGCTTGACCCTGAAGTGTTGAGACAATTTTCGTTCTTTGCTTCCTTTTCCAAAGACCAATTGGAAGAGATCGCAAGGAATGCGCCGAAGGTTGCCTGCAAGGCGGGTGAGGTTGTATTTCGGCAGGGAGATCGTTCAGCCACGATGTATTTGATCCTCAAGGGTGCGGTGAAAATCGAACGCGAGGACAGTGCTGGGGGAATCATCAGTGTTGGGCAATTATCCGCGCATCAGGTTTTTGGCGAGCTGGCCATGCTGAGCAAGGAGCCCCGTCAGGCTACTGTGACCGTGACGAAGAATGCCGAGTTCCTCGTGATCGACCGTAAGATGATGCTTAATATCATCGCCAAATCAGACCCCGAAGAGATTATCGAAGTATTCTCTGTGTTGAGCGAACAAACGCGGGCAGCGAATGACCGTGAATTCAAGGAGACTCTTTCACGGCGTACGATCGAAGCGCAAATGGAAGTGGAAAAACAACGCGCTCTGACTCAACTGGTGGCTGGTGTGGCGCACGAGATCAATACGCCCCTTGGCGTGATCAACACGGCAGTCAGCATCATGGCGCGTGAACTGGCCGAGCCAAAGGAAATCACCACCCAACGCGCAGCGGACATTGCCGAATCACTTGAATTGATGCGTCGCAATGTGGAGCGTGCTCATCGGCTGGTGCAGGATTTCAAAAAGGTATCGGTCAGCCAGTTGATGGACGAAAAGGATACCTTCGATATTTCCGAAGCCATTAAAGAGACGGTTGATTTGGTGATGGTCAGCCTGAAGCGGAATCAGATTCAGGTGAAATTCCACGATAAACTGAGTCCCAACCAGAAAAGGTGGACAGGCTATCGCGGCTTCCTTTCGCAGATCCTGATCAACCTGTTGACGAATATTGAACGCTACGCCTATCCCAATGGCAGCAGCGGTTCTGTGGATGTGAAGATCGAATTGGAAAACGATACACATTATCGCCTGAGCGTGACTGATTACGGAAAAGGAATTGCGCGGGAGCATCAAACGCGGATATTCGAACCGTTTTTCACCACAGGCCGTTCCGTCGGTGGAAGTGGATTGGGGCTGACGATTGTCCATAATTTGGTGAAGAACGCGATGAAAGGCGAAATCAGGTTAACTTCGGAAGTGGGAAAAGGCACCACGTTTAAAATAATTCTCCCAAAGGTGATTGTGGAGTGACTTTGTGGTATTTGCGCTGTATAATGTAAATGTCAGTTAACCATATCCCAATTTAGAGGAGAGTGTCAGATGGATAACAAGATTTTGCAGGTGATCGTTTGCTTTTTCATTCCGCCTTTAGCTGTTTATATGAAAACCGGTAAGATCGATAACACCTTTTGGCTCAACGTTGTGTTGACCATTTTAGGCGGCGTACCGGGTCTTCTCCATGCCTTGTACGTTGTTTTGATGTAACTAATTTCCAAGCCTGAAAAAATGCCCTGTGAGATGAATATTTCGCAGGGCATTTTTGATTCTAGACTGGTGAATGTCCTACTTGACAGGCTTCTTTGAGCAACTGATAATAATGGCATGACTTCATTGCCAAGCCCTCTTGTTGTAGACGATCTATCCTTCCGTTACCGTGACCGTCAGGGCGCGGCCATCGACAATATTTCATTTGAAGTAAAGCCCGGGGAAATTTTGCTGATCGCTGGAGCCAGTGGCTGCGGCAAAACCACACTTGTGCGCTGTATTAATGGATTGATCCCACGCTCTTACAAAGGGGATGTGAGTGGGAAGATCCTGGTTTTTGGCGAGGAAGTGAAAGACTGGAAGCTTTCGCAAATCTCGCAAAAGATCGGCACCGTTTTGCAGGATCCGGAACGCCAGATCTTGGGGACGAAAGTTGTCAACGAAGTGGCCTTTGGGCTTGAAAATCTGGGCATGCCGCGCGAGGAAATTTATCAACGCGTGGATGAAGCCCTGAACTTTTTAAAGATCACACACCTGCGTAACAGGGAAACTTTCAATTTGTCGGGCGGTGAGAAGCAGAAGGTGGCGTTGGCGGGCGTGCTTGCCATGCGCCCCTCGATCCTGCTTTTGGATGAACCGCTTGCCAGCCTAGACCCTGCCTCTGCGCAGGATACACTCGATGCCGTGCGCACACTTGCCGATCAAGGGTTGTCGGTGCTGATGGTGGAGCACCGCGTAGAGGATGTGCTGCGCATCCACCCGGAACGCGTCATGTTCATGAGTGAAGGACAGGTACGTTACCTTGGCGATGTGGCGGGGTTATCTAAAGTAGTGAATTATCGCGAGGTGAAATTGCCCGCGCAAGACATTATAGATCGCGCGAAGCATGACCCTGCCCCGTTGGTGCTTAGTCCGCTTCCTGGAGCAGGTAAAGGTCCAGATGGCGAAGCGCTTGTCAAATTCAAGGATGTTGCGTTTGGGTACGAAGCCGAGCGTGAAGTTCTGCATGGCATCAATCTCGAGATCAACCGCGGTGATGTGATCGCGGTGCTTGGCCCGAATGGTGCAGGCAAAACCACTTTTGTGAAACATGCCATTGGCCTGCTTAAGCCGAAGTCCGGCAGCGTGCTGGTCAATGGTCGTGATACGCGTGAGGCGAGTGTTGCCGAGATCGCCAGCATGTTGGGATACGTGTTTCAAAGTCCGAGCCATATGTTGTTCGCGCCGACAGTTCGTGAAGAACTGGCATTTGGCCCAACGAATATGAAACACCCGAAGGACCAAATTGAACAGGAGGTGAAAGAGGCGCTTAAGATCGTAAACTTGTCTGAAAAAGAGAACGACCCGCCGCTGGCACTTTCATTCGGCCAGCAGAAGCGCGTGAGCATTGCGGCCATCCTTGCAATGCAATCCAAAATTCTGGTGATGGATGAACCCACCGCCGGGCAGGATTATCAGAATTACATGAACTTCATGGATTCAATTTTGAAAATGCCTGTCTTTGAGGCCATCATATTCATCACTCACGATGTGGACCTTGCGGTGATCTATGCAAACCGTGTCCTCATGGTGAACGATGGCCAGCTCGTTGCGGATGGAAAACCGCAGGATGTGCTCCGCGACTTCGATCGACTCAGGGCCAACCGCCTCATACCGACCTCGCTGCTGGATCTCAACCTCAAGCGATTCAGCACGACAGGCCGCTTTATGCGAGCCGAGGCATTGGCGCATATCTAAAAGGAGAGAAGTAAGATGGATAAGAAGTTCACTAATATATTGATTTCATTCGTTGTTTTGCTCGCCCTTTTCGGCGTGGTGATGTTCGTGCTTGGTGCACAGGAACCTGCCGAAGGCGCCCTGTTCAATTTCTCTGTTGATCAGTCCAGCGTAGTGTCACGCTTCGTCTTCGTTTTGATCGGTGTTGCCATTGCCTTCGTCGTGTACTTCATGACGAAAGAAAATGCAGCCTGGGAAGTCGGGACCCGTCAGGTGGTTTGGATGGCTATTGGCGCGGCGTTGTACGCCGTGTTCTCCTGGTTGTTCAATGGAACCGTATTTGTGGTGCCTTCGCTTAGCCAGGTTTCACTACGTCCCGCCATCGCCATTCCGATGTTCTTCGGCTTTGCCTTCGGCCCAGTGGTCGGTTTCTTCACTGGCGCAGTCGGCAACATGTTCGGTGATGCACTCACGGGCTTTGGCCTTTCTCCGCAATGGAGCATCGGCAACGGCCTCGTTGGCTTTGTCGCTGGCATGTGGATGCTGTTCTCCGACAAGAAGAAGAGCATGGACATGGTTCTGTACATCAGCGCCGCGCTGGCTGTCCTCACCGCTCTCTTGTTCTTCATGAACCGCGATCAGGCCAATATGACCTATTTTGATGTGGATAACGGCATCTTCGGCGATCAGCAGATCTCGCTCTTCGCTGGTATTGCCATCCTCATCGGCTTCGCGCTTGTCTTTGCTGTCCGCTACTTCTTCAAGGATAATGAAGATGTTGCCACCGCTGTGACCTGGGGCATGTTGGGCAATATCGTCGGCATTTTGTTCGCCGCACTTTCCGACATTGTCATCAACGGTTTCAGCCTCGCTGCCGCTGTGGTGGGTGAATTCCTGCCCGCCGCTGGCCCGAACCTGATCTTCGCTGCCATTCTCGTCCCCATGCTTGTGGTTGCTTACGCCTCCACTCGCAGACAGTCGGGTCGTTAAATTTGATTTACAAAGGCCCTAAGGGTTTCAAAAACCCTTAGGGCCTTGAAGGTTGATTATGTTAGTTGCCTGGCGCTATAGAAAACGCGAAAATTCATTTATCCAATCCTTTGATCCGCGCGCGTGGATCATCTTTTACGGTTGCTTCCTTTTTGCAACCCTTTCATTTTGGGATGTGCGCTTTCTCCTGCCGTTCCTTGTGATCGCCATGTTTGTTCTGCTCACCTCGGGGGTAAAGTGGCATGAAATTCGCCGTGCGTTTTTATTCATTGTCGGCTTTGTTTTCTTTTTTGCGATATTGACCTTTCTCACAGGTCGCGGCGGAACAGAGTTGTACGAGCAGGAACATTTGATTCGCGAATTCAAGGCGTCATTTTCCATTCTCGGCTGGACGCCCACCTTGAAAGTGACTGTCGAACGGGCATTCTTCTCCGTCAGTCAGTTGGTACGTGTGACCAGTATTGCGGTGATGACGATCCTGATTCCGTACTCGCTCAACCCCGCCTTGTACGGAATCACCTTCAAGGGCATTGGCCTCCCCGATAAATTTGCCTACGCCATGGACTTGACCATGCGTTTCATCCCAACCTTTGGCAGGGATTTCCAACTGACGATGGATGCGCAGCGGGCGCGCGGTTATGAATTGGATAAGATCAGCGGGGGGATTATTCAACAGGTGCGCAAACTGGGGCCTATTTTTGTGCCTGTGACGATCCATGCGATCATTGGCAGTGAAGATATTATCGATGCGATGGATCTGCGGGCGTTTGGCGTGGGTCCGCGCACATGGCTGGATGTATTGACCTATCAAACCCGTGACAGGGTTTTGATCGCATTCGGCGTGGCGATTTTGATCGCTTCGATTGTTGTAGGTCTCATGGGCATGGGCGCGTTCTGGGTGCCAGAAGCTTTAATCAATATGTTTTAGGTCGTATGATTTGAGATAAAAATAATCGCCGTTTTTCACGGCGATTATTTTTATTATGGTTTGTTATAGAGCTCGCCTGCCTGCACCCTGAAATCGAGGTGGTTTTGCTCGGGAGCAAAAACGCAGGTGGCGAAATCTGTGAAAGCACAGGGGGGGGAGTAGGACCTGTTAAAGTCGATGAATATTTTTCCATCAGCCTCGACATCTGCGATCAAGTAGCGGCCTGTGGGATAGGTCTCATCCTTGCTGGTGGGATCCCAGAAGCGGATGAAGAGTGTGCCGTCATCTTCCTTGTTGATATCGAGCTGGTAGTGATTTCCGCCGAATTCGAAGGATAGATATCCTTCCACGGGGAATTCGGATTTTTCACCAGTGATATCGGGGAAGTAGGCCATCTTTGGGCGTTCGTAGGGGGTGAATGTGGCAGGGATGCGATACTGCTCATCGATGTCGTACCAGGCACGAGCGGGGAATGATCGTCGTTCTTCGCGTTGGTTATCCCACATGCGCACGCCAAGTCTGTTTCCACGTTGAATGACCACGAGGCAGACATCTTCCAGTTTGATGAAACTGGGGTTCTCGGAAATATCGGGCTGCAGAATGGCAAAGTCGGTATGTTTATCGTTCACGTAAACCTTGTGTCCATCAATGGTGCGCAGGCTTACCGATTTGCCGTTGTATTCAAGATAGCCAACGACTGCGGGAACACGCGCAGGCAGCTGAACCTCGCATTTGAGATCGGAGCCGAACTGGTTTTTACCAAGCTTTAACCAGTAGAGTCCTGCAAGGGAGAGCCAGCCATTTTCCTGGCGAATGGTTTTATCGCGTTCCTGGCGCCATTCATTGAGCGTTTGCCGATAGGTTTTTGAGGTCATGTTTGAAATTATACCAACAAAAAAAGGCGAGTCGTTGCCGACCCGCCTTTCTGATTTGTTATGTTGTTTTACCCGACAGAGGGGACCATGGTGAGATAGATAAAGAGGCCAGCGATGAAGCTGAGAAGGCCGAACAGCGAGAATAATGTGCGCATGTTGCTTTCCGCGCCAAGCAGGGATGACCAAGCTGCGAGAGCCAGACCAAGCGCCATGATCAACATAACGAGTTGCAACTGGTCACCGCGCTCGTCCCACTGGGTGGCAAGGCTGAAGTTGGCGTCTGATTCATCCCACAAAGAAGTGGCATCGGCGTACATGTCGTTGTAATACTGTTCATCCCAAACACCTTCGGGGTCGCGTTCCATGGCGGCCAGAAGTTGCTCTGAGAAACTGAATTGATAATATTCGGCGATATCAGGGCGTTCTTCCGAATTGATATACCAGTTGTCGAAGTAGTTGTAATCCTGGGTAATATCCTGGTTGGCGCGCAGGTATTCGGCGTTGCCATCGTTCAGGGTTTGCATGCCCATGATCTCAAACTTGTTTTGTTCCGAGTCAGACATTGCGCCCTGATAGCTGGCGATGGCGGTGAATGCGCTCAATAATGCGATCATCGTGCCAAGGAAAATTTCATTACTTAGAAAACCAAAGAATTTTTTCATTACTCTCTCCTGTTGATTGGGGTGTACGGCCATTAACTACGGCGGGGATTATATAACAGGATTTCACATTGCGGATTTACAGTTTTGTTATAAAATCATGCCAGTTTGCAGAAAAAAATTTATGCTTTCGTCAAAATCTGACGGAGCCCAAGGAGAATTGAGTATGGGATTGAAGCCTGATAAGTGGATTCGTAAAATGGCATTGGAGCAAAAAATGATCGAACCTTTCGTGGACAGCCAGGTTCGTGAGGGGGTGATCTCGTACGGTGTTTCCTCGTACGGTTACGATGTTCGTGTAGCGAATGAATTCAAGATCTTTACCAATGTCTTTTCCGCCACGGTAGACCCAAAGAATTTTGATACGAAATCTATGGTGGATTTTGTAGGTGATGTATGTATTGTGCCCCCGAATTCTTTTGCACTGGCACGCACAGTGGAATATTTCCGTATCCCGCGCAAAGTGCTGACAGTTTGTCTCGGAAAGTCCACATATGCCCGCTGCGGGATCATCGTCAATGTGACGCCGTTCGAGCCTGAGTGGGAGGGGTTTGTGACCCTTGAAATATCGAACACCACGCCTTTGCCCGCCAAGATCTATGCGAACGAAGGGCTTGCACAGGTGTTGTTCTTTGAAGCGGATGAGGAGTGTGAAGTTTCGTACGCCGACAAAAAGGGGAAGTACCAGAAACAGCAATCGATCGTTTTGCCCAAGCTGTAATAAAAGGGATCGCAGGTTCGTTTTCCCGTTTATTGTTTTCCCTGTTCGTGCTTGCCCTTTGCCTTGAAGTGATTAAAATAAATGGTAGATTTTGTCTTTATCGAGGAGCCCTTTTATGACCGAATCAAATGAAGCGCAGAATATGCATAAACAGATGGATGAAATGAACAAGATGCTACTGCGTGTCATTTCGCATCTTGCGCGCTCGACAGATGGCCAGACCTCGTTGGTGCTGCGTGACCTGACGCAGATCTCCAGCACAATGGCTGCGCTCAAGCACAGCATGACTGGATACCTTAGCACTTACGAGAGGCAGGTTGGAGCATTAGTCGGTGTGGGCAGCGCGATCAATTCCTCGTTGGGTTTGAAACGCGTGCTGGAGATGGTAATGGACTCACTGATCGCCCTGATGGGGGCGGAGCGCGGTTTGTTGATGTTGCGCGAGCCGAATGGCGAGTTGAAGGTACGTGTTGCCCGCGGCGGTGACCGTGAAGACTTGGCGCAGGAAATCTTTTCGATCAGTAAAACAGTCGTGCAGCAAGTAGCTGAGACGGGTAATGCCATCCTGACCACGAATGCGCAGGATGATCCGCGTTTTGGCAGGCAAGTCAGCGTGGCGGCGTATCGTCTGCGTTCCATTTTGTGCTCGCCGCTTAAGATAAAAGATAATTTGATTGGCGTGATCTATGTAGATAATCGCGCTCATACAGGCATCTTTGGAAACAATGACCTGTCGCTGATCTCGGCATTTTCCAATCAAGCCGCCGTAGCCATTGACAATGCCAGCCTGTTCGATGACCTTCAAGAAAGCAATGCGGAACTGCAGATCGCGTATCAAGCTACCCTGGAAGGCTGGGTGCGCGCACTGGACTTGAGAGATAAGGAGACGGAGGGCCACACTCAAAGGGTAACCACTCTCACCCAGCGTTTGGCCCAGGCCATGGGCGTTGACGAAGATGCGCTTCTGCACATCACGCGCGGCGCGCTTCTGCATGACATCGGTAAAATGGCCATTCCGGATGGCATCCTGCTCAAGCCAGGCAGCCTTACCGATGAAGAACGTGCGCAGATCCAGAAACATCCAATTTATGCCTACGAGATGTTAAGCCCGATCAAATTTCTGCATCCTGCTTTGGACATTCCTTATTGTCATCACGAAAAATGGGATGGCAGCGGCTATCCGCGCGGATTGAAGGGCGAGGAAATTCCATTTGCGGCGCGTATTTTTTCGGTGGTGGATGTGTGGGATGCGCTGATTTCGAATCGTCCGTATCGTAAGGGATTACCCCCGAGTGAGATCCGCACGCTTATTCAAAAAGATTCTGGTTCCCACTTTGACCCCAAAGTTGTGGATACCTTCCTGAGGCTCGAAAATTTAGCTGTTTGAAACAACCTATTAACTGAATTCAAAAATCGTTTTAACAAAAAAGCGCAGAGTGCTTATTTGTTGCATCTCTGCGCTTTTTTGTTTATCTTCCTACAACCCGAGCCATTGACCTGCCATCTTCGCGAGACCTGCGGCGGCTCCCTGCCTTGCGGTGCAGGGAGGCAGGGATTCGAGGAACAAACGCCCGTATTGTTTTGTCAGCACGCGGCGGTCTAAAATGGCGACAATGCCGCGGTCAGAAGCCGAGCGGATGAGGCGGCCAAATCCCTGACGGAATTTCAAAATGGATTCAGGCAGATAATATTCGTTGAAAGAATCCTCATAGAGTTCCGAGCGAGCGGCGATGATGGGGTCGGATGGAACATCGAAGGGGAGCTTGGTGATGAAAACCACCGAAAGCGAATCGCCAGGCACATCCACGCCTTCCCAGAATGAACGAGTGCCAAGCAGCACCGCGCGGTCAGTGGATTTGAACGATTCCAACAAGGCATTTGGTGACGCGCCTTCGCCTTGTTCAAAGACGAAAATATCCTCGCGCGCCAGCGGACCCGTAATGGCTTGCGCGGTTTTCTTCAGCGCGGCATAGGATGTGAACAGCACAAGCATCCGTCCGCCTGTGGCTTTGGCGGTGGCGATGATGGTTTTATCCAGCGCCTGCTGATAGCCGTGGACATTCGGTTCAGGAATATCGTTCGCCACGTAAAGCAGCGTGCTCGATTCGTAATCGAAGGGCGAGCCAAGCGAAACCGTATCCACTTCTTCGGCTGAGAGTGTGTTGCGAATGTATTGGAATTCGCCATGCGTGGTCATTGTTGCTGACGCCATGATGACGCTGGCTTTTTCGTGCCAGAGATGTTTTTGCACAAGCGGACCGACGCGCAATGGTGCGGCGTTCAACGATAATCTTTCGCCGCGCGGATTGACTTCCACCCAATAGATCAATTCATTGGATGGTTTGTGCATCAAGCCTGACGCTGCCGCCTCGGCTTCGGTCATTCGACGCATGAGACTGCTCAGGTTTCCCATGATATCTTCCACGCTGTCATGACCCTCAGACATGAGATCGCCGAGTCCCTTGTATAACTCATCAAGGGTCTTCAATAGCAGTGACATGGTCTCACCGACCTGTCCCCAGCTCATTTCGATATCGTCCCAACCGGGCAGGGTGCGTGTGGCGGGGATGATCCGCATTTGCCAGGAGTAGGTGCTTGCCTGCTGTCCTTCGCGTTGGATCGCGATGAAGTCGCTGAGATTCATGAAAAACTGTTTGGCAAGTTGTTCTACACGAAATGCCTGGTCGGTGGCTCTTTTTATTTTTTGTTGAAGCAGGCCAAAGTCGGAGGGGCGAAGCGAGGAATGCAAATCCGTCAGAATGCGGCCAAGGATGCCTGCTGAAGATCCGCCCAATTCCTTCATCATGCGTTCGAGGTCGTTTTGCGTAAGGCGGAAAGACAAAGCACCTGTCACCGCCGATTCCATGTGGTGCGCTTCGTCGATGATGACGTAATCATATTCGGGCAGCACTTTGCTTCCCGATGCAACATCCGAAAGCAAAAGCGCGTGATTGACGATGAGAATATGCGAGTTGAGCGCGGCTTGTTTCGCGCGCTGGAATGGACACGAACCTCCCATGCGGCCCATGCAGGTTTCGGTTGTGCAGTTATCATCTTCAGCGGAAAGCCGCGACCATGCCTCGCGCTCAGTGGGGCCGGTGAGGTTGAGTTCGTTTCGGTCGCCGCTGGCATTGTCCAGCATCCACACCATGATCTTGGCCAGCACGCGCATTTCATTCGCGTCCTTCGGGCCGTGCGAGCGCATGTATTCCAGCTTGCGCGGACAAAGATAATTGCCGCGGCCTTTCATCACGGTGGCGTTCACTTCCAAATTAAGCGCGGCTTTTAAATTTGGGATATCCTTTTTGATCAACTGATCCTGCAGGTTGATGGTATTTGTGGAGACGACCACACGAGTATGATTTTGGACCGCGAAATATGCTGCGGGTACGAGATAAGCAAAGGATTTACCAACGCCGGTTCCCGCCTCGACCATGAGATGGTTGCCGGTTGAAAGGGCATTGGTCACCGCTTTGAGCATTTCGACCTGTTCGGGACGATGCTCGTAGGATTCGAAATATTGTGAGAACGGTCCGCCATATTCGAGCACTGCGGCGATCTCTTCAGGGTCAAGCGGAATCGGTTCTTCGGTTTTCTGAATGGAGGCTGATTCTTTTTTCGCTGATTCAAACATCGGCCCCGAAAAATCAGCGATCTTAATGCGCTTTGGCTTTCGGTGCTTCCTTCGAACGATTCTTCAAGGCCTGTTGAAAGACCCAACTCGCATCCCAATCCACGAAATCGCCAAGCTGTACGATCTCATTCAAGATTTCCAGCGGAAGTTCACACGCCATCTCAAAAAGGCGGACGTATGCCGCCTGTGTGACGCGGGCATCGTCCAGCGCGCGATGGGTGGCGGGAAGCAGAATATTGAGCTGCTGCCCCAGAGAGCCGAGGTTGTAGCGGCTGGCTGTGGGCATCAACACGGATGCGAGTTCGTAAGTGTCTATCGTTTGCTGGTATTCGAATAAACCCGCCTTGCGCAGAAACCCAATATCGAATTTCACGTTGTGCCCCAAAATGGGTGCATCACCGACGAAGGCAGTCAATTCATGCGCAATATCGCGCAGGCGCGGCGCCTGACGAACCATGGCATCGTCTATGCCTGTCAGCCCCGTGATGAATTCGGGGATATGTTTGCCGGGGTTGATCAGTGTGTTGAATTCGTTTTCGATGCGGCGGCCATTGAACTTAACGGCGGCAATTTCAATAATGGCCTCGCGATTTTCGTCGAGGCCAGTGGTTTCGATATCCAGAGAGACAATAGTGGTCATATTACGGAGTATCTCGTACTTGCTAAATCCAGAATTTGATTTTCACTGATCGTTATTGTAAAAGCTTGATTTTTAGCGATTCTGGAGATAGAACAAGTGTACCATGAAATTGTTTAGCCATTTCCCGTCACTGCTAAAACTTTTCGGTTCGCCTGATCGAACAGGATGATCAAAAAGACCCACAGCATCAGACGGAAGGTTTCAACCGCAAGCATGGTGTGACGGGTAACGCCGATGGAATCAGCAAAAAAGTTGATCACCATCATGATTGTTGCGCTGGCGATCAGCCACACGCCCAACCAGACCCAGGCAGTGAGGTCACTATTTTTTCTAGTGAACGCCGAAAATGCCAGCCCGAGAATCAACAAAAGATCCAAAACAAAAACGAGGTAGGTGTTTGGGTGCAGGATGTCGTTGAGCGCGATCAGAGTTTTTCGGACGGTTGTTTGCTCTGAGTAGAAATAGGGCTGTATGTTTTCAGAGAAAATCCCACCCAAATTGGACGTAAAGGACGTGAATGTATATCCGGGGTGCGCGATCAAAAATCGGGCATAGGCTCGCGGTGCGCTTTCCTTGAACCAGACGGGATATTCAGCCGCTTTGGTGTCTGGCATCCCCAGTCCCATCATGAATTCTTCACGGGCGGGAAATGGTAGGATGTATTCCGCAAATACGTTGGTGAGCGGTTTTTTCCAACGCCTGCTTTCCATGGCGCTTTGCAGCCCAAGGATGGTGATAACGAGCAGCACCGTGCTGATGATGATCAAGCTTTTATTCTTGCGGATGCGCGGGAATATGGCAAAAGAAATGAGCGCAAACACGAACAAGATCGCGATCGCATAAATATTCGAGTCGCGGGTAAATGTCCAAAGGAACAAGGCTGTCAATGTCAGACCAGTGAGCAGGGTGGAATTGGAACCGTCCCTTTCATCCGATGCAGCCTTGAAACAGACTTTCAGCAACAAAGTCAGGCTGATGGCAAACAGTGAAAAGGTCAACGACTCCGAGCCGAGGATGCTATCCCAGTCTGCAATGGCGGGGGTGAATCCAAAAGCGGGAATAATAATAACCGCCAGCAGTTTTTCAAATCCGCCAGCCACTCTGTTGGCAACAGCCAAAGCCAGTACGCTCCAGGCAATGACTGAAAGCAGGTTTTGAAAAAGAACGATCCGTGTAAAGCAGGGCTGCACCGCGCGTTCAGTTTCCAACCCGAGCGCGGGGTGGCTGATGGCAGTTAGTTCACAATTCTGAACCTTTGCCAGATTGTAGACAAGGTTCGTAGTGAAAAGGCGGCTCTTGGTGAACATGTCCCTTGCCAACAGGGGCGGCGCCGCCTCATCGATATAGCTTGGCGTATCAGCATTGGCTACCGAAAGATTGATGCTCCCATACGAAGTCAATCGAATAAATGCCATGCCAGCCAGAATGACCCAGACCAAAAAAGTCATTCCGTATTTTTGGGGAACATTCATGAATCCTCTAAAATGCGCGGCGAAAAAAATTACGAAGCCAGAGCGTCAGTCAGCACCTTGATCTGTTCATTGGATAGAATGCGATTCTTGCCGCCCTGACGCATGAACTCCTTAAGCTGCTTCAATTTCATCGCTGGGATGGGCGAATCGCCCGCGTCTATCTCGACCTCGTCGTTGGTGAAAACCAAAATGGGCTTGATCTCAGGAATGGCTGATTCGTCCAGCTTTTTAGCGAAGAATTTCTTCAAAGTTTGGACTTCGGTCTCGGCGTCCACATCGGGGCGTCCTAAGCCTTCCTGTCCGAAGATGCTCATATAAGCTTGTAGGAATCCGCCATTACTCAACTTCCAGCGGTTCTTTTGAAATACCACCTTGCCGCGCTGATGAAGCGGTAAAAGCACCCACGCACCGGAGGGTCCAATTATCAGGTGAGAAACAGGCGAGGAGAAGTGATAGATCGAAAAGTCGCTGTGCAATCCTTTGAGTCCCGCATCGAATTTTTCATCTGCGCGCGGCGACCTTCCCCAGCGATTGCCCATATAAATGCTGATCTGGGTCATCGTAAAACCGATCACCAGACAGACAATCGAGTAAGCGAAATACTCAGGCATTGAAAACGAAATATACAGACCCAATCCAAGCACCACCAGGGATGCCAGGCTCATCCATTGTCCGATCTTTCCATTGCGTGCGATCAATTTCTCGTTCTTGACGATTTTCATTTAGTTTGTAAACTCTCTTCTATTGCAGATTTCATTGCGTCGAGCACTTTTACATCCACGGCATGTTTTGCCACGCGGACCGCGTTCTTAATTGCGATCGCATCCGAGCGGCCATGGCCGATGAATACCAATCCATTGACACCCAGCAGGGGAGCCGCACCCTGTTCGTTTGGGTCCAGTAATTTTTTAATGGCACCCAATGCAGGCTTCACGAGCAGTCCGCCGATCTTCGTCAAAATGCTTCCATTCTTGATGATCTCACGGATCTTATCTGTAATCAGCTTGGCAACCGCTTCTGATGATTTTAGCATTACATTGCCCGTAAATCCGTCGGTAACTGCCACATCCACTTTTCCGCCGATCACTTCCTTGCCTTCCACATTGCCGAAGTAATTCAACTTTGATGCCTTGAACAAGGGAGTTGCGTTTTTGACCAGTTCGTTGCCTTTACCTTCTTCCTCACCGTTCGATACCAACCCAACTTTCGGGCTTTTTACGCCGCGCACCTTTTCGGCATAAATACTCCCAAGGATCCCAAATTGAAAAAGATTTTCTGGCTTGCAATCAGGATTGGCTCCGATATCGAGCACAACGCATGTGCCTGTTGCGGTTGGGAAAATAGGCGCCAGCGCAGGGCGATCCACACCGCGAATGCGTCCCAGACGGAACAGTGCGGTCACCATTCCCGCCCCAGTGTTGCCTGCAGTGACAAATGCATCGGCTTCCCCGTTCTTTACCAGGTCAATACCCACCGCCATCGAATTTTTTGCGTCCTTCGAACGCGCCTTCAACACAAGGTTTTCGCCTTTGTCTTCCATGGTCAACATCTCGGGCGCATTGACGATGCGTATCTTCAGGCCTTCTGTATTTTGCGAGTCGAGCACAGGTTTGATCTTCGATTCATCTCCCACCAGAATGATTTCCGCACCGTATTCACGCGCGGCCATCACTGCCCCTTCCACATCTGGAACGGGGTGACTGTCACTTCCCATTGCATCTACAACGATTCGAGCCATATAAATCTCCTGTGATAATTGTGCTTGACAAGAAAACCAAGCCGATTATAATACGGCCTGCTTGCGCTGGTGCTGGAATTGGCAGACAGGCACGCTTGAGGTGCGTGTGCCGTAAGGCGTGGAGGTTCAAGTCCTCTCCAGCGCACTCACATCCCCGTTCTTTGGACGGGGATGTTTTGTTTTACACAAGCGGCTTGTCTGGCAGGGTGAAATAAAAGCTCGCGCCTTTCCCCAGCTCCGATTCAACCCAAATTCTGCCTTCGTGTACCTCAATGATCCGTTTGACGATCCCCAATCCGATTCCCAGACCGTCAGTTTTCGCATTCAGTTTGTTGAACAGCCCAAATACCTGCTCATGATATTTGGGGTCAATTCCCACTCCATTATCCCGCACAAAAAACACACGCTCACCGCTTTTCACTTCCGAACCGATCTCGATCAGCGGCTCAGCCTGCTCGCCCATGAACTTGACCGCATTCGTGACCAAATTCTGGATCACCTGCACGATGCGTGCAAAATCGCAATAGATGACTGGAAACCCGCTTCCCACTTTAACTTTGACCTGCTTCGCCTTAAATAAGCCGCTTGCCGCTTTGAGAGCCTCCTCTACGATCTCTTCAAAGGATACCTCTCGCGGCGGATTCATGATGCGCCCGATTCTGGAGAGATCCAATATCTCATCCACGAGTTTCCCCATGTTCTTCGCAGCTTCATTGATATGTTCGATGTCTTTTCGGACCCGATCCTTGTCGCCTGCAATTGCATCCCTTTCCAGATAGCCCAGATAACCCGTGATTGTGATGAGTGGAGTTTTCAGGTCATGCGAAACGGTAATAGCGAATCTGTCCAATTCTTGATTCTTTAGCTTTAATTGCTGAACTAGTTCCTCGCGCGCCATTTCCGCTTTTTCCCTTTCTTCGATCTCTTCTCGGGCCAGCGTTAAGTTGTGGTGAATATACCCTACCAACAAATAGACCGCGTTACTCGTGATCAGGATGATCGCGCTGGCAAACAGAAAATCATCTGCCTGGGCGATTAACCCGCCGTTTGGATGATAAAAGCCCAGAATATCTGCGAAGACAAGCCATGACAAACACAATATGATAAAACCTGTCAGATAGGGGAGAATCTTTCCTTTTAGTATCAGCCCTGTCACAATTAGGATGATTGGATAGGCCATGATGGCTACATCATGGATTCCATTTCCAATTGCGGAAATATACGTGAGTAGGATGATCGCACTAATGGCAAAGAGGGTAATCGGAAGCGAGAGCATTCCCCTGTTGATCATGATCAGACTGGTAATGATCGGTACAATACCGATAAGGATTGCCACTGTTTCTGTATATTTCCCCTTGAACAGCAGATTGATACCCAACACCAGCAGGACGAACAGGGATGAGAATGCCACCCAACGCATTATTTTGGCAACTTGTTCTTCATTGCCATACGTACGTCTTCTCAGATAGGATGAAAGCGGTTCGTTGTAGCCTGGTCTGTTTTCCATATCACACCTTTGAGTTTATCAAGTGCGCGTTGCCAATGTGAAGTAAAAGCTTGCTCCGTGCCCCAGTTCCGATTCGACCCATACCTTGCCGCCGTGAAACTCGATGATGCGCTTTACAAGCGCGAGACCGATGCCCGTTCCATCCGTTCTTGCGTCCAGTTTGTTAAATAGCCCGAATATACGTTCATGATACTGCGATTCGATGCCAATTCCATTGTCGCAAACGAAAAAAAACTGTTCATCGTTTCTCCTGTGCAGGCCTACTTTGATCTCTGGATTCGGCTGTTCCCCCATGAATTTGATCGCATTTTCGAAAAGGTTTTGAAATACCTCGATCAATCGGTGGCGGTCCACTTCGACATTTGGCAGGTCATTTTCGATTGTCAATGTAACCTTGTTTGTAGTCAGTTGCTTATGGAGTGCCCGAACTGCCTCTCTGGCCAAATCGCCTATGTTTGCAATCTCTGGTTTGTTGATAAACCTTCCGATTCGCGAGAGTTCGAGCAGTTCGTTGAGCAGTCGCTGCATTTTGACGACCGCATCCATAATGCGCTGAACATCTTTCCTGGCCTTGTCGGCATTTCCGTTGACGATGTCTTTTTCAAGATATCCGACGAATCCACCGATAGTGATAAGTGGTGCTTTCAGGTCATGAGAAACCGTATAGGTGAAACTCTCCAATTCATTGTTCTTGTTTTGCAATTCCACAAGTAATTCATCGATCTTGGTGATGTCATATAGGGTGTAAAGCACACAGGCTTCACCATCCACTATGATCGGTGCTACAGATATCAGTGCCACCCCGGTCTCCCCCGAGCTTCGCCTAAACTTTGCCTTGAATTCACGGATGAAACCCTGTTCTTTGAGCAGTTCTTGATGCTTTGTGTGCTCGTCTGGGTCCACCCATAATCTTAAGTCGCTCGCATTTCGTCCAATAGCTTCATCCCGGCTGTAGCCCAATTCATTGCTGAACGCTTCGTTGATGTCAACGATTGTGCGGTCTGACAGGCGGCCTATTACCATGGGAACAAAGGTATGGTGAAATGTTGTATGGAATTTATCTTCAGATGCGCGCAAGGCGGCATCTGTTTGCTGGCGTTTGATGGCTGCCCCCAGCATACTTGAGGCTACCTGCATTGCGTGGATTTCAGCTTTTGACCAGGCCATTTCGCGCTCACAGTCATCAAACCCGATCACTCCCCACCAATTGCCATCCACAAAGATAGGAACATCCAGAAGCGTTTTTATCTCCTGACGGCCCGGCGTATCCTGCCATATGGACTCGAATATTTTTGTCGTGTTATAAAACGGCTTTCCCGCGCTTACCACTGAATACCACTCAGACATGCCCTCTTCGAGGACGGGTACATTCTGGAAATCAGGATTGTTGATCTCGGGCTTTTGTCCGACGCCAACCCATTCATACTTTTGACTGGTTACGATCTGCCTGTTTTTACCAAGATGATTTTCAAACAAATAGGCGTGACTTGCGTTGGTTGCCTCTCCCAGCAGCTTGAGGAGGTCGTTGATCTCGGTACGCCAATCTGGTGCTTCCAGAAGCTTTACGGCCGATTGGGCGATTGCATCTAGAAGTACATCACTTCGTCGCGGAAGTTTTTCCTTTGGAGTGGTTTTTACATCCTTTACTAAGGGGTCAGTCTTCTTCATGAGGTCGGTTTATTTGTGGTGATGGTTGGAGTTGCGATAAAAAAATCTCTATCAGTAATGATAGAGATTTTAACCGATATGTCGGAGTTTAAAGAACGAGACTACAGCAGGTGACTGCCCCTTCGGCTTTTGCCAGTTCAGCAACGTTGACAGCCTGTATTTTGTAACCTTTTTGCTCGAGCTTTTGTCTTGTCTTTGGAAATGCGGTGGGGAAAATGATTCCATCACCTACGGGTAGGCAATTCGCGGCAAAAGGTTCGGAAGGGTCCACTTCGATCCAGTCGAATCCTTTGAAATGGGAGGTGTCCACCCAGTTGGGATTGATAAGCAGGGTTTTATCGTCCACTTTGGTGAGGGCGGTCTTCAAGTGCAGACAGTCGTGCATTTCGACGGCGGTCACTTCATAGCCGTATTTGGCGAGCAGTTCCTGAAGCTGACGAACGGCGGAATCGTTGCTGCGTGTGGAAATACCGATATAAATATTTTTTCCAAGCACAAGCACGTCGCCGCCATCCACAGTGCCAGGCTCCGTGACATGCACAAGCGGGCGGTGCGGAGACAATGCCCGGATGATGGATTCTGTTTCAGGTTTTCGAGAATCAGCTCCAGGTCGGGTAATGACCGCTACTTCAGGCAGGATGAAGGCTGTATCTTCCACAAAGACAGAGTCAGGCAGGTCAGGCTCTTCAGGCAGTTCGATCACTTGACAGCCGAGTGATGCCAGCGCGTTGACATACTCCTCATGCTGCGCACGGGCCACATCCAGATCAATGGGCGTACGCTCGATATGTGTGACCTCGCATTCGTTGAACCGCGGACTAATTTTGCGGGTGATCGCGATGGTCATTTAGTTTTCTCCGGAGCGATAGCGATCGATCAGGGCCTTGGTGCGTGGATCTTTCGGATCCTTGAAAAGGTCTTCGGGTTTCGAGTCTTCGATCAATTCGCCTTCCGCCATCACAAGGACGCGGTCTGCAACATCGCGGGCGAAGCCCATTTCGTGGGTGACCACCAGCATGGTCATGCCGTCTTTGGCAAGCTTTTTCATTACGTTCAACACTTCGCCGATGAGTTCGGGGTCAAGCGCCGAGGTGGGTTCATCGAAGAGCATGACGCGCGGCTCCATGGTGAGGGCGCGGGCAATGGCAATGCGCTGTTTTTGGCCGCCCGAAAGACGCATGGGATATTCATCTCTTTTGAAAAGCATGCCCACGCTATCGAGGTTTTGTTCGCCGAGTTCGATAGCTTTTTTACGATCCATCCCCTTGACGATGATCGGCGCTTCAATGACATTTTCAAGAACGGACATGTGCGGGAAGAGGTTGAATTCCTGGAACACCATGCCTGTCTTCAAGCGTACATCATGGACGAGCTGGCGGTGGTGTGAACCTTTTTCGCCGCCTTCCACGCGGACACCGTCCACTTCAATGCTGCCATGGGAGGGTTCTTCCAAAAAGTTTATGCAGCGCAGGAGTGTGCTTTTTCCAGAACCGCTTCTGCCGATCAAGCAGACCACTTGTCGTTCTGGCACCTCAAGGCTGATATTTTTCAAAACGTGCAAACGTCCGAAATACTTATCGAGTTTGGATATCTTTACGATCGAGGATGTCATGTTTATCGGTCTCCCTTGGCAAGGCGGCTTTCAATAACACCCTGAATATAGGAAAGGATGATGGTCATGGTCCAGTAAAAAATGGCGGCCATGATCAGGGCTTCAAGATTATGGAATTGTGCGCGGCCTACTTTGACGGCGCGCCAGGTCAATTCATGTACAAAGCCTGTTGCTGAAACCAGCGCGGAATCCTTGGTCATGGCGATGAATTCGTTGCCTGTCGGCGGGATGGCGAAGCGCATGGCTTGCGGAAGGATGACGCGCTTCATGGTCTGACCCGGGGTCATGCCCAGCGCGGTGGCGGCTTCTCTTTGGCCTTTGCCGACAGACGCCAGCCCCGCGCGGAAAATTTCAGACATGTACGCCCCGTAATTTAACCCCAGCGCGAGAACGCCTGCCCAAAGCCCGGGCATGCGAATATCCAGCTGTGGAAGGGCGAGGAAGAAGAACATGATTTGCAAATAAAGAGGTGTGCCGCGGATCAATGAAACATAAAAGGTGCTGAGCGCATAAATGGGTGGGAAGGTGGAGAGCCTGCCCAGCGCCGCTAATAAAGCCAGAATCGTTGCAAGAATGATGGAAAGGATTGATATACGGATGGTTTCACCCACCCCACCCGCAATGAACAACATGTTATTTTTGATAAAGGTTGTGTCTATATTAATAGGGCCGCTGAAAAGAAGGACAAGCAAAAACAGCAGGATGCCCCAGGTAAGGGCTACGTTCGCGCGAAAGTGACGTTCTTTGCGCTGCTGCGCTGCAAACAACAACTCGGCCTGTGTTTTAGGCGCACCAGATTCTGCTTTGGCAAAAAGGTTCATGAGTTAAATTCCTCCACAAGGAATTAATAGCAAGGGAAGCGGCATACCATGCCGCTTCCCTTTTAATGTTGGATGGATTACTTGGGAGCCTGGGTCAGGTCTTCGCTGAACCATTTTGTGGAGATTGCGGTCAGGGTGCCATCGCCGTGCATTTTCTCGAAGATTTTGTTCACTTCGGCGATCAGGCTTGCGGTGGGCAGGGTTGAAGATTTGTCGAAGGCTGCGGCAAGATCTTCAGAGTACACTGCGCTGCCAAGTTGGCGAACCGAAATTCCTGCGGCGATGTTCGCATTCACTACCGTGGCGGAGGTGGAGTAGGCGGCAAAGTCAGTGCGGCCAGCGGCGAGTGCCTGGGCACATTCCTGGTCAGATTCCAAGGGGACTACGGTGATGCCTGAGGGAGGCTTGGCGTAGATGGATGAAGCGGGAAGGCCAATGTCTGCGCCGTTGAGCCAGGATTCGTAGGTAGTGGAAACGCCTGCGCAAATGGCCTGACCAGCGAGGTCCTCGAGGGTCTGGTATTCAGAGTCGGCGAGTACTGCAACAACTGCGGGGGTGTAGTAGTAAGGTACGCTGAAATCGAGCACCTTCTGGCGGTCGGTGGTGATGGTCATGGAGCCAACGCTCATATCCCATTTGTCTGCCCAGTTACCGGCAGTGAGAGTGTCCCAACCGGGGGTGGCGAAACAGGTCTCAACACCGAGCGCATCGCCGACGGCAATGGCTACATCCACATCGAAGCCCTGCATTTCAGCAGTGGTCAAAGCATCGGATGGACACTTGGTATCTGATGGGCGGGAGCCTTCGGTATTGAGGAAGGATTGGGGTTCATAGTTGGGGTCGGTGGAAATGAGGATGTACCCACGTTCCTTGATTAGGCCGAGCAAATCGGTGGCAGTTGAGCCGCCCCCACCGCAAGCGGTAAGCATGAGTGATGCTACTACGAGCAGGCTTGCCATTGTCAAAAGCTTTTTCATTATCTCCTCCAAGAGAAATAAAAATGATTGGCAATATTTCATTGCCACGGAATGTTTCATTCCGTGGGTTAAGCATAGACTATTTTTATCAATTATGCAAGGATTTCATGTAAATCCGTAATGGTACAATTATGTATACTAATTTTTGGAGGCAGGCATGTCTGTAATTTTTCCGAGCGAAGAATGGCTCAAGGGGTTGGAGATAAAATTGAATTCGGATGAGAAGTACCGTGAACTGGCAAAAAATTGGGAAGGCGACTTGTTCTTCAATATTGAGCCCGGCGGAAATTTAAAAGAGCCGCTCACGTTCTATCTGGACCTGTGGCATGGCGCTTGTCGAAAAGTGGAATACATGCCTGATGCATCTGCCTACCCAAGCCCGGCCTTCATCCTGCAGGCATCTTATGAAAACATTACGGCTGTGCTGTTGGGAAAATTGAATCCGATGACTGCCATGATGACAATGAAATTGAAAGTGGCGAAGGGAAACATGGGATACATGATGCGCAATGTGCCGACCGTGCTTGACTTTGTCCGCTGTGCGCAGGAAGTGACTACAGAAATTCTTTAAGCGTGTTACAGGTTGGCTAGTTTGAAAATTTGATGGTCAATCTGTCAACATGTGAACCCTTTAACCTGAAACCTTATGTTGCCAATCCTCAAGATCGATTTAACCAACAATACAACCGAAGAATTCGTCATCCCAAAGGAATGGGAGCGGGATTTTCTAGGCGGCGCATCTCTTGCGGCGCGAATTTTGTATTCAACACTTACAAAAGAACTCGATCCGCTTTCACCTGAATCGCCATTGCTTTTTATCAACGGTCCATTGACCGGTACGAACGGCCCAACCACAGGCCGATTTGTGATCTGTGGGAAGAGCCCTGCCACAAACTTATGGGCAGAATCAAATATCGGCGGCTTTTGGGGGCCCGAACTTCGCAAGGCAGGCTATGATGGCTTGTGGATCACAGGAAAAGCTCAAAGCCCCGTATATCTCTGGATCGAAGAAGGCAGGTTCGAGGTCCGCGATGCGGCGCGTATTTGGGGCAAGGATATATACATTACGCAGGAAATGGTCAAAGAGGAAATTGGAGTCAAAGGCGCGAGAGTCGCAGTGATCGGCGAAGCGGGGGAGCGCGGTATTTTGTTTTCATCCATTTGCTGTGACCACGGGCGCATGGCGGGACGAACAGGCATGGGCGCTGTGATGGGGTCGAAGAATCTCAAAGCTGTTGCCGTTTATGGAAAAAACAAGTTCGAGGTCACAGAAAAATATACGCAGGTGCGTTCTGAAGCCAATCGCACTTTGAAGCAGGATAACGAAGCAAGGATCTTGCATGAACTCGGCTCGTCTGGTGTGGCGAATTATGCGGAATATTTAGGCTCCATGCCATCGAAGTATTATCACAAGGGTTCTTTCGAAGGTGTGGATAATATCTCCGGTTCAAAGATGACCGAAAGCATTCTGACTGGAACCAGTGCATGTCAGGGGTGCGTGATCGCATGCGGGCGCGTGGTCAACCTTGGAGATGGGGTGAAACGCAAAGGCCCGGAATATGAAACGGTCGCCGGGTTTGGGTCGAATCTGCTGATCGATAATTTGAGCGATGTGGTTCGGCTGGGCGAGATGTGCGATAAATATGGAATGGACTCCATCAGCACTTCCAACACGATCGGGCTTGCCTTTCATTTGTTTGAAATGGGAAAGATCACGCTTCAGGATACGGGTGGGCTGGACCTGGCGTGGGGAAGTTTTACCGCTGCGAGACAGTTGATCCACATGATCGTGCGCCGCGAAGGGATCGGTGAAATCATGTCGAAAGGCTCACTCGCATTAGGCAAAGCCTTCGGCGCTGAGGATGAAGCTGTGCAGGTCAACGGACTTGAGGTTGCCTATCATGATCCGCGTGGTGTTTCAGGGATGGCGCTTTCGTATGCCACCAGTCCGCGCGGCGCTTGTCATAATCAATCCGATTATTTCTTTGTGGATTTTGGTCATACCTACGAAAATATCGGAATCAATTATTTCGACCGCCATGCGCAGGCGGAAAAAGCCGCCAATGTAGCCAGACATCAGGATTGGCGCACTCACTTTAATTCCGTGATCATTTGTATCTTTGCAAATGTCCCGCCCGAAACACAGGTGGATTTGCTGAATGCCCAGCTCGGTTTGAATTGGACAACTGAAGATCTGATGAAGTCGGGCGAGCGTGCCTGGAATCTCAAACGCGCCATCAACAATCGTATGGGACTTACCCGCGCGAATGACAAGCTACCCAAGGTTTTCCTTGAGCCTCATCAGGAAGGCGGCGCTGCAGGATTCGCTCTCGATATTGATGGGATGCTTTCAGCGTATTATGAGGCGCGCGGCTGGGATACACAGACTGGCAGACCGTCAAAAGAAAAATTGGTGGAACTGGGATTGCCCGAGATCGCAAAAGACCTTTGGGGATAGCCGTTAACAACTGATAAATCAGTTTTTCAATTTTATGGTTCAACTCGTTTCACCGAAGGCTACTCCTGGGTGAAACGAGTTTTGTTTTGCTGATGGGCCAGTTCCAGCGTTCCGTCGGGCAGAAAATTGGATGCCAGATATTGGTAGGATGGTTCGCGGTCTTCCCCGCCTTCGTTGGTCAGCAATAATTGATCGCAGTAGGCGGCGATGTCTTGAATGATC
Organism: Candidatus Villigracilis affinis; assembly: GCF_016705895.1. Classification (NCBI taxonomy): domain Bacteria; kingdom Bacillati; phylum Chloroflexota; class Anaerolineae; order Anaerolineales; family Candidatus Villigracilaceae; genus Candidatus Villigracilis; species Candidatus Villigracilis affinis. Next base: position 134,785 of record NZ_JADJKT010000037.1, read on the forward strand.
CTTTCATAGCGATAATAAGCCAGTGCAGCTTGATCAAGATCTGCGTAGCCGTACCCTTCGTAAAACAGATTCTTCCTCTTCCTTTGCGGTGCGTTTGTTGGCGAACTGACCTCCACCTATATACATCAGATCCCGTTCTCTGGGAGCGAAGATGGGATTATCCCAATCGACGATGTACAGCTTGTCGCTGCTGTCGATCAGAATATTGCCTGCGTGAAGATCTGAGTGACACACGATAAATTCTGAAGCTTGGCTTTTGATTTGTTTTGCAAGCAATTCTGTCTGCTGAATCAGGGCGATTATTTCTCCGCTTTTGGATTTCAATAAAGCTGCCACTTTTTGTGCGACAGAATCATTGGCTGGAAAGTCGTCACGCTCAACGCCTGCCAGATAAGATTTTACGCTTTCTCGCCATTGGGAGAAAATGTTTCCCGTTGGATGTTGGCTGTAATTTGGGAAGGAATCGTTTCGTTGTGAATTCTTTTTAGCGCCATACCAAATTCAACCCAGTGGCGAACCGACAGGTCGATTTCATACCCATCACGACCTTCGATGAACGGGTAGAGAATCAACTTGAAAGATGCAAGTTCTGACCACAATCGCCCCGAGTGGTTTGCCAACGGGGCGATAATGTTTGGAATGCCCGCATCGCTGAGGAATTTCGGCAATGTAACCGCGGTCTCCTCAAAATTCCCCATTCTCAATTTTACAAAATATGGTTTTTCATCATCCGCAACAACACGATATACAGCAGTATTCATATCTGCGCCGAGAGGCAGGAATTCGATTTGATTTACGGCCAGACTATGGTTTTCTTTCAAACAGGCGGCGATCTTTTCATCTTGCAGGTCGGGTTTTTCAAGCATGGGAAAGTCTACTTTTCCTCGGCTGCATTCAATCTCCAAACTGCCAGAATGAAAAAGACAATTGCATAACCAGCCAGTGCAGCGCAGGGTATCAAAACCGATTCGAATCCCAACCCGCGTGCGACGATGTTTTCAAACCCGTCCATGCCCCAAGCCACTGGGGAAATGTGACCGATGGTCTGAAAGGTCTTGCCGGTAAATTCAAGCGGAACCCATGCGCCTCCCAAGCCGGAAAACACAAACATCGGAACGAGGGAGAAGGTGATGGCTTGTTCTTCTGTGCGTGCCAGAATCCCGATCAACAGGCCCATGGCTGAGATGCAAAGCGCTGCAGTGAAGGCCACCAGCAACGTCGCTGATGGCAGGCGCAGATAATTAACCTGTAATGCGAATTGACCGAAAATGATCAGGATGATGAATTGGGTAAAGATCAACAGAAAGATCGCCAGAAAATGTCCAAGTACGATATGGATTCGGCGCGTGGCGGTGGTCAGCAATCGTTGCAGGGTGCGAGATTTCCGCTCGGTGACGATAACTTGTGCCGCAGTCAACAGGCCTGCAATGGCAAATTGCAGCATCATGCCCGGTGACGTGTGTGCCAGTGCATTGTTCTCTCCGCCTTCTTCGATAACAAGGCTGGAAGTTTCTTTGATGGCAATGGGCGGCTCGTCCCATGCGGCCAGCATTTCATCGAAGGCATAATCAAATGGCACGCCTTCCAACTCAAATTGCTCCATGATGGCTGCGGTGCGTACAGCGCCGTCCACGCGGCTGGCGGCGGTGAGGATCTCTGCTTCGATCGTTGTCCATGCCTGGGTGCCTGTATCAGCCAACACCGTGAGACGAATCGTTTTATCCTTCAGCACCGCCCTGCCATAGCCATCTGGGACGATAATGGCGGCGGCGAGTTCTCCATCTGCAACCAGTTTTTCAAGGTCAGATGCAGAGCGAAATATATTTTCATCGAGTCGGATCACTTCTGATTTATCGAGCAGGTCATGCAGTTCGTCGGTCACCCAATTGTCATCCAGCGAGATGTACCCAACGGGCACACGCGAATCAGATTCGTTGCCGCCAAACCCGCCGAAGGCATAGCCGAACAAAAATGTAAACAGGATCGGCATGATCAGAAGAAACATAAAAGTCTTGAAATCACGCGAGAGCTGCAAGAGGTCTTTGAATGCAATATCGAGAATGCGGATCATGGCTGGCTCCTACGTGTACCGTCTGTTGAAACGCCACACACCAATGGCAAAGAATGCCGCGCTCCACAAAAACGAGACCAGCACCGTTAAGGCCACATTGTTGAATGACTCTCCGCCCATGGCCTGCATAAGTCCGCGTATTGCCCAGCCCTGTGGCACCAGCAGGGAAATGGTATCTCCCATTTTATTGGCAATGGCGGAATTCATGGCAAAGATCTTGATCATACCCATCATGCCGGTTACGGTCAAAATGCCGCCGAATAAAACACCTCCCTGCTTCGTGTCTTTCAAAAATGAATTTACGAAGACGCCGAACGATGATGCGCTGACGATGATTCCAATCGCCATCAAGGCCACGGATGCAAATCCGCCCCATTCAATTCCAAAGATCAAATGCGCGGCGATCAGCAGCACAATGATCTGCACCGAAACGGTCATGAACACAGACAGGAACTTGCCCGTCAAAATGGTCGCTTGTGAAGTGGGCGTGGTGAACAGGCGCGGAAGCGTTCGTTCCTCTTCCTCTTTGAGAATGCTTTGCGCGGTGGATGTGCCGGTGTAATAGGCGTAGAAGACCATCATTCCGCCCATGATCGGACCGATGATGCTTAGTAATAGATTCTGATTTTCAGCCGCATCATTTTTTTGACCGTCGACTGGATTGCGCACGTCAAGCAGCTCCACCTCTGGATCATCGTTCTCTGCCAGTGATACTTCGAGATATTGATCCACCACCTGCCCGGTCAGGAAAAGCTGTTCAGGCTCCGCTTCGTCCACGAAAAAATTGACAGCGATCTTCACTCCAGACATCCCATCCATAAAACGGTTGAGAATTGAGCGCATGATGGCGGGGCCGAGTGTCAGTGTGGGATCCTGATAAAACTCGATCACAGCCTTGCCGTCCACATCGGCAAATTGATGGGAGAAATCGGTCGGGATGATGATCGCCACTTGTGATTCTTGATTGTCCACTGCGGTGCGGGCAGTTTCGGCGCTCGGCACAAGTGTGATCTCGATCAGGTCAGCCATGTCCTCACTTTGCAGAATACTGACAATGAGGTCGCCCATTGAGTCGGCTTCTTTTCCGCCAGGGATGTTTTTGGGATTGACTTGAAACTTGGGTCCGCCTTCATCGAGGTTGGCGATCACGACCTGGGTTTTTGGCAGGGTAAACCCGCCCTCGTCGGCGATGTTGCCGAACATGAAATAGAACATACCGGTGACAAGCAGCGGCACACCGAACATAAAAATAACGGCGAATGTACTGCGGAAGGAACGCGTCATGTCTTTCAGAGCGATGTCGAATGCTTTCATGACTTCATCCTCAATCGCGAAGGGCGCGCCCTGTCAGGTGCAGGAAAACAGCTTCGAGGTTTGGCTCGCTGATATTTACCGAGGTGATTCGCGCTGAGTGTTTTGTTGCCGCTTCGAAGAGGTGGGGCAATGTCAGGTTGCTGTCCTGTACCAGAACGCTGATCAGGCTCTCGTCGGATGTGACTCGCGATACTCCTTCGGTTTCCTTCCACGCGGCCATGACTTGGTCGGCATTTCCATTCAAGGTTAGGTCGATGCGTGTTTGCTGTCCAACCATTTTGACGAGTTCATCATGTGTGCCGTGCGCGATCAACTTGCCGTGGTCCATGATGCCGATATGGTCGGAGAGTTCCTGCGCTTCCTCCATGTAGTGCGTGGTGTAAAGCACGGTCATGCCTTCGTTTTTTAACAGCACCACGCTGTCGAGAATATTGCGCCGCGATTGCGGGTCGATGCCGACCGTGGGCTCGTCCATGTAAATGACTTTGGGTTTGTGCAAAAGAGCCACACCAATGTTGACACGGCGTTTCATGCCGCCCGAATATTTGCCCACCCGTTCGTTGGCGCGGTCGCGCAGGCCGATGACATTCAGCACTTCATCCACGCGAGTTTTGAGGGTCGAGCCACGCAAGCCATACATCTTTCCCCAAAAACTAAGGTTTTCGCGCGCGGTCAGGTCTTCGTATAATGCCAGGTCCTGTGGAACTACGCCAAGTACGGATTTGACCCCCATTGGGTCAGTGCTGATGGAATGTCCCATAATGTTTGCATCACCATCGTTGGGGCGCAGAAGACAGGAAAGCATGGAGATGGTTGTTGTCTTGCCTGCCCCGTTCGGACCAAGCAAACTGAATATTTCACCCTGGTTTACATTGAAACTAACGCCTTGAACTGCATGATTTTCCCCGAAGGACTTTTTCAACCCCAGAACTTCAATTGCTGCTGAGTTATTCATTTGATCTCTTCACCTTGTTTGTATCTATGTCTTTAACCAGGCAAGTGCGCTGGGTCTGTCGAAAAATACTGAGGCTTGATAGCCATTATTTCGACAAACAGTTTCGTAAAATTTCAAGTTTGTTGCGAACCTTTCCGGGACCACCAGCGCCATCCTGAATTGATGGGGAATTCCAAGTTCGGCATATCGTTTGGGAAGATTGTAAATATCCAGTGTGGCGAGGGCATCTCCACTCAGGTTGCTGTGGTCAAGCAGACAGCGCATGCAGTGATGCTTCTTGATAAGCACGGATCCTTCGTTACGCATTATTGTTGCTGAATCGATATCGAGAACTCCGCTGGTCTCAATAAAGATAATGTGTTCGGCTTCATCGTAGGACATTTGCCATTCCATAAAAGACCTCGTTGATTGCGCCATGTGTGGTTTGCAAATGTTCTGCCGAAACAATCTTCTTCGACCTTGCAGGTCTTATTTATCGTGTCGTATTGATGATTAACACTTATTATTCTAATCCCAATCCGGCATGGATAGAATGGTCTTTAAAGATTTACTGGATGGCGAAGGAAGAATGCGAATCATTATATAATGAAAATTATCACTGTTTCAACAGGCAGTTCTGGAGGTTGTATGAAACTTGTCACCGTTAATCAAATGCGTGCCATTGAAAAGGAAGCCGATGCCAATGGAGTCTCGTATGCTCAATTGATGCAGAATGCAGGCCGCGGCCTTGCGGAACTTGTCCATGGGGTGGGGCAGGAAAATGGCTGGGACAGGATCACAGCTTTGGTGGGTCCGGGCAACAATGGTGGTGATGCTCTTGTCGCGCTTACATGGCTGGCGCAAGCTGGCTGGACTACGCATGCACATCTTGTTAAACGCGAAGCAGGCGATGATGACCTGGTGATGACTTATCTTTCCGTGGGCGGGGAAGTGACCGACTCGGGGGATTCGCAATCGCTGGTGGAATTTCTTAATGAGTCCGATGTCCTTTTGGATGGGCTGCTTGGGACCGGGATCAAACTTCCGCTTAAGAAAGAGGCGGCGCTTGTCCTCGAAAGTGCAAAAAATTTCATGGCTGAAATGGAACTTCCGCCATTCGTCGTTGCGGTGGACTGTCCGTCGGGCATTGATTGTGATTCAGGTGAGGCCGCCGATGAAACCATTCCCGCCGACCTCACGATCACGATGGCGGCCGTCAAACAAGGATTATTGAAACTGCCTGCGTTCGAATTTGTTGGCGAACTGCAGGTTGTGGAAATTGGTTTGCCTGATGATCTGAGGTCGTGGAATGAAGTGAAAGTTGATGTTGCTGATGATGACTTCGTTGCGGCGTTGCTGCCTGAACGAACACCCGCTTCACACAAAGGGACATTTGGTACGGCTTTCGTTGTAGCTGGTTCCACCTCGTACACAGGCGCTGCCCTGCTGGCTGGGACAGCCGCCTATCGAATCGGCACAGGTCTTGTGACCTTGGCAGTGCCCGAACCGTTGCATGCCGCGCTCGCAGGTCATTTGCTTGAAGCCACATGGGTACTGCTTCCACACGAAAATGGATTTATTTCAGAAAGAGCGCATGAACTCCTGCTGGAAAACCTGAAGCGTGCCACTGCGATTCTAATTGGCCCCGGTCTGGGAAGTTCCGCTTCGACGGAGAAATTTATTGAAGGCGTTCTCCCTTCGATAAATTTGCCAGCCGTCATCGACGCGGATGGATTAAGACATATTGCACACCTAAAAGACTGGCATAAAAAATTATTCGATGTTGCCGTGCTCACACCGCACCCCGGCGAAATGTCGGCATTGACCGGGCTTTCGACGGAAAAAATCCAAGGCAACCGTGAAGAGGTTGCAGTCAGTTATGCCAAGATGTGGGGACATGTGGTCGTTTTGAAAGGTGCATTTACAATCGTCGCTTCCCCAGATGGGCATCGAACGATCATCCCCGTTGCCACACCCGCTCTTGCACGCGCTGGGACGGGCGATGTGCTGGCCGGGCTTATCGTTGGCCTCCGCGCTCAGGGACTTTCTGCATATGATGCCGCGATTGCGGGAGCGTACATCCATGCCCGCGCGGGTTTGCTTGCCGCTGACGCGTTCGGTACAACCGCATCCGTTTTGGCGAGTGATGTTCTGGATATGGTTGCAGATGTCATCGCTGAATTGGAATGACTTTTGATTGGCTGCAATAAAAAGAGGCTTTCCATTTGGAAAGCCTCTTTTACAAAACTTGTTACAGACTAGCTGTTCATGAACGCTTCAAGGTTGTCCTTGCTGATGCGGAAAGCCTTGCCGACTTTCTTTGCCTTCAAGCTGCCGTCCTTGATCGCCTCGAGGATGTCATCCTCGGTGACTTTCATCACTTGAGCGGCTTCGGCAGGGGTCATGATATCGGCCATCTTTGCACCGCCAGAAGCACCTGCTCCGGTGTTCTGCATGCCGCCTTGAAGCGCCTGTCCCATCAAATTGCCGATGCCCATTCCAGCGCCGATGCCAGCCGTCAGGCCAGCGCCGCCGCTCTGATTGTTTGCAGCTTCGCGCATTGCATCCGCCGCCTGCAATTGCGAGTAGGTGGCTACATCGAGATAACCTGCATCGCGCAGTTCCTGAGCAGATTTCTGGCTTGGCTTGAGGCTGCCGACATAGAATGTCTTGAGTGTAAGCCCGAGCGCTTCAAAGTCATCCTTCGCCTTTGCTCGAACCGCCGCGCCGATTTCCTCGACCAGGCCGCTCAATTTGCTTCCAATGTTGGGAGTCTCGCCGAGTACATCACTCAACTTGGAAACCAGCATCGTCCTCAAGCGTTCCTCGATCTCAGACGTGCGGTATGAGCCAGCCGCCCCAACAATCTGGGTCACGAATTGTTGAGGATCTTTCACCTGAAAGGAGAACGTTCCAAATCCCTGGAAAAAGAACCATCCCAAACCCACGCCGGGAGTCTGAACCGGGATCGCTTGGGGTGTGCCCCATTTTTCGTTGGCAAACTCCTTGCGCGAGACGAAATACACTTCTGCAGGAAACGGTGTGCGGTCATTAAAGGCCTTGCCAATATAATCAATCAGCAGCGGAACATTGGCCGTTGCGATGGTGTGGCGACCCGGTTTGAACACGTCCAGAGCATTGCCGTCACGGAAAAACACCGCACTCTGGCTTTCCCGAACGATTACTTGAGAGCCGATCCGAAAATCACCAATACCCTCCTCCGGGAAACGATGAACGATCTCATTGCTCATCTCATTGGGATATTCAATAACATCAAAAATTCTAGCCATGTATCTCTCCTTTTTGATTACATTCTGAATCAATGGTCAAATTATAGTCTAACCGACTTTTGGGTACAAGAACCGTTTGTCTTATTTTTATACGTGAGATTGCTTTAAAAGTCTCAAAGCTCCTTGGGAGCAGCCATGGGTTTGCCGCTGCCCTTGTCTCGCACCATCAGCACTTCGGCCATGATGCTCACTGCGATCTCCTCGGGCGTTTCGGCTTGCAGTTCCAGTCCCATCGGGGAGCGTACTTTTTCGATCAATGCATCGCTCACACCTTTTTCCTTCAATGCCTTGACTGTGGTCGCCCACCTTCTTTTTGACCCGATGACACCGACGTACGCCGAATCAGTTTCAAGCAGACTCGGCAGCCCCACCGCGTCCACACTGGACCCTCGGCTGGTTACGACCAAATAGGTTTGTTTCGTCACTTCGAGTTTTTCGACGAGCTTGCCCATCTCGATCGGGTAATATTCATCCGCCCCGGGCGTAGTCTCTGGATTGCAAAATTCCACACGGTCGTCGCAAACTGCCACGCGGAATCCCAGCCACTTGGCAAGATGTACCACAGCCTTTCCGACATGTCCTGCGCCGATCACGACCAAGGTTGGAGCTGGAAAAATGGGTTCCACAAATACCTCCACCTGTCCGCCGCATACGCCGGGGTCACCGCGCGACGGGTCGGCCATTGAATATTCCAGTGATTGCGCTTTTCCGTCCTGTAGAGCTTGCATGGCGGCGCGGATGACGCGATTTTCCAGTTCTCCGCCGCCGACTGTGCCTATGAATTTCCCATCGGGATACACCAGCATTTTGCTCCCCACATGCCTCGGCGTGGAACCTTCGCTCTTGACCACGGTGCATAGCGCGGCAGAGCCGTTATTCTTTTCCAGATCGTGTAAAGCTTGATAAATGGAAGGGGTCATTTTATTTTTCCAACAGACCCAATACGGCTGGAAGCAGCTGCTTCTTTCTTGAGACCACGCCTTGCGCATCACGTGTACCATCTGTCAACGGCGGGTAGGGGAGGTCTTCTAAAATAGCAGGGGCATTGGCTGAAATGAGCAGGCGGCTGGTGCCGCGTACTACATCGGTGACGAGCAGCATGGCAAAGTGCAGCCCACGTTTATCGCGCAGGTCATTCAAGGCATTTTGCAGAGGCTCGATGTGTTCAGTGAGCTGAAGAATATCTGTCACTTCAGCCTGGGCCACAGCAAATTTGAATCCGCCGCCCTCGAAGGGTTTGATATCTGTACTGACTACATCTTTCGGGTCACGGTTCGAGAGGCCTGCGCCGGCGCTGAGCACGGCATTTCCGTAAGTCTCGATCGTCTGGCCCTTGAGCGGACTTCCGCCGACGAAGGCCCAGCGGGATAATCGTTCCGCTGCCACCTTGTCGCGCTGTGTGGTCGTAGGAGATGTCAGGATGAGCGTATCAGACACCAGTCCAGCGAGAAGCGTGCCTGCCAAGGCCGGGGGCATCGAGAGGCCCGCTTCGGTAGTCAACTCTGTAACCAGCGTGGATGTCGATCCCACTGTATCTACTGTGAAGCGGATCGGCTGGTGAGTATAAGGGTTGCCAAGGCGATGGTGATCGAGGATCTCAAGCAGTTCGGCTTCTTCGAGCGCAGCGATTGCCTGACGCGGTTCATTGTGATCAACGAGAATGATCTTCAGGCGCGGCGGGTTGAGTACTTCGCGCTGATTGGCAATACCCACATAAACGCCATGTTCATCCACGACCCAATAGTCGTTGAATTCGTCCCGCAGGATCTTGTTGAGCGAATCGCGGATGTGCGCATTCGACGCATATTTCGGAACTGAGGTATCTGCCGCGCCTTTGCACTGTGCGGCCATCATTTCGCGGACAGTTGTATCGCCCGGGCGTGGGCCGAGGGTGTCACTGAAGTATTTGAAGAGGCTCATCCCGTTGATGATGCCAAACGGCTTGCCATCTTCGTTCACGACCGGCGCGACGCCACCTGTCTTGCTGGCGAGTGTCCATGCGGCGCCGAGCTGCGAATCCGGACGAATGGTATCGAGCCTGCGCATGACGGATTCAAAACGGGGGGATGCGTCGGTCAGCAGTACGGGAGCTTCGAGCCCCACTGTTTTCAGTACCCAGGAGGTTTGCGCGTTCAATGCGCCTGCCCGTGCGGCGATGGTATTCGATCCATCGCGTTCGCGCAGAAGCCAGGCGTATCCCATTGCAGAGGCAATGGAATCGGTATCGGGGTTGACATGTCCTACGACATAAATTTGATCAGGCATTTTTCTTTTCCAATGAATTAAGTTATTTTGTAAAGCGTCTGGCGAATTATATCTCGCCTTGTTCGATTAGTTTTAAAAATACATTGACCACACGTGGGTCGAAGTGCTGGCCAGATTGTTCCACGAAGTACTTAACGGCTTCTTCGCGTTGCCAGGCCTTATTGTAAGGGCGGTCTGAACGGATGGCATCCCAGACGTCGGCTACGGCGAAGATGCGGGCGGCGATGGGGATGTTCTCGCCTTTTAGTCCCTGCGGGTAGCCGCTTCCATCCCATTTTTCATGGTGAGAGTAGGGGATTTCCAACGCCTTTTTTAGAAATGGGATCGGCGACAAGAGCCGATAGGCAATATCTGGATGTTTCTTGATCGTTTCTCGCTCATTATCTGTCAATTTACCAGGCTTATGCAAGATTTCATCTGGAATTGCCATTTTTCCGATGTCATGCAGGATGGCTCCGCGCCGAATGTGCTCGAGTTCTTCGCCTGCGATGCCCATTGCCACAGCCAGCTTCAAGGTCATGTCGGTCACGCGGCGGGAGTGACCTTCGGTTTCCTTGTCTCTTAATTCCAGCGCGCGTGCCCAGCCTTCAAGGGTTGTATCGTAAGCATCCGCAAGCTCCCAGGTGCGGGCGCGGACACGGTCTTCCAACTCTGCGTTGAGTTTACGAAGCTCACGTTCGAGTTCTTTTTGCGCGGTGATGTCGTGCGAGATGTAGATGCGGCCTGTCATTTCCTTGTTTGAGTTGTAAAGAGGCCAGACTGTCAACTCGTAATAGACATGCACACCGCCCAGGTCGAAAGTGGCTTCAGCGCGCGCGTAGGATGTCTGCATGTATTGCTTGATGGGAATTGGAAAATCTGCGAACACTTTCTTTGCAGGTTCACCGATCACATCGTTGGCTGTTTTTCCGAGCAGGGCCAGCATTGAGAGATTGATGTCTACAATATCGTTTTGATTATTAAGGATGACGACAGGTTCGACCATGGCTTCGAAAACTGTGTCACGTGCAATGGGGGTGACATTGAATATACGGAATTGGAACAAGCCCCATGCGATGAAGAGATTGCCGATCGCAGACGTGAATGGATTTGCATCCCGTTGCGGCGTGATGCGGATGTCGAATAGCGTCAGCATAGTGCCGATGATGGGAATGGCAAATCCCAGCAGGATCAATATTGCCTGGGTTCGATACAGGCTGTGGGGCTGAATGATGCGTTGGATTAATACGTAGAGACCCCAAATTGAGATTAAATAGGCATAGAATGCATACCCGTATACAACCGGCGTGAATTCATAGGCTAGTTCCGGAAAAAAAGAACTGGTGATGAGATATGGGTTTTTGTAGACCCAGTGCAGGCTTTCATCTGAGAATAGGATGATCGAGAATACGATGGGGACGATGAACGACAAGCCAAATAGCAGACGGGGATATTTGATCTTGTATTCAGTGTATTGGACGATAAATACAGGCAGGGAAACCAGAATAAAGAATCCCGCGATCCACTGAAAGCCGTCCCAGAAAATCTTGGTCGAGATGTCTCTTGCGACGAGCTCGAGAATGAATCCTGTCAGGCAAAGCGCCTGACCAATGACGTACCACAAAAATGCAAGCGCTCCCCGTGCCTGGCGTCTCGTCAGGGCATAAATAAGGACACTGATAGAGACGAGCAGAGATGCAAGATAGGGAATTAGGTGTGGAATTTCAGTGCGGGCCATGAGGTTGTCTTATTGTATCAACCCGGTGAATTTTCTGGGGATATTTTATATTTCGCCTCTGTTCAGAAGTTCGATAAATATATGTACAATTTGAGGATCGAAATGTTTTCCCGTTTCTTCGCGTAGATAATCGGCAGCTGTTTTTCTATCCCATGCTTTTCGGTATGGGCGGTCGTTGGTTACGGCATCCCAAACGTCAGCTATGGTAAAGATGCGGGCTGTGAGGGGGATTTCCTCCCCTTTCAATCCACGCGGATAGCCGGTCCCATCCCATTTTTCGTGATGACAATAGGGGATTTCAAGTGCCTTCTTTAGGTAGGGAATTTTGGCCAGGAGGTCATATGCAACTTGCGGATGTTGGTTGACAATTTCCCGTTCCGCCTCAGTGAGGGGACCCTGTTTTCTCAGTATCTCATCAGGGATCGCCATCTTGCCTATGTCGTGCAGGATAGTGCCGCGACGGACATCCATTAATTCCTCTTCCTTGATGCCGACGGCGCGTGCAATAATCAATGTTGTTTCTGTTACACGCCGCGAATGACCCTCTGTTTCCTTGTCTCGTAGTTCCAAAGCCTTTGCCCAGCCCTCAAGAGTGGTATTGTAGGCTTCTGCAAGGTTTTCCCCTGCCTGTTTGCTTTCCGTGATGTCCAATATGGATATCAATACCCTGCTCCATGAATCCTCGTGCCCTGGAGCTATTGAGCCTGTGATGATCAAGTGTATTGGAGCGCCTTCCTGGGTGTGGCGCGAGACGGCAAGTTTGTAGTGATCGTTCCCCTCAATGAGAAACAGCACTTCCTCAATAAAACTGTTGTATCCATTCGGATCCACCAATTGACTGATCTCAACTTTTATTGTCTCTATGGTGGTGCTCCCGTACCATTTGGCCGCGGCTGCATTTGCATCCACGACGCGAACCATATTCGTGCATTTTACTGTCTCGTCTGGATGTGCCTTGAAGTAGCTTCTGAAATCTTGTATCCCGGAGGCTCTGAGTTGATCGATATAGATTTTAACTGCAGAGAAATCTTCCTCCAAAAGGGGGATGGGGGAATCCTCAAAGAGAGTCCGATACCGTTTCTCACTTTCCTGTATGATTCTTTCGGCATTCTTGTGCTCGGTGATCTCAACGAAGGACGCGACCCATAATTGCTTTACTGGATGCATGATAATCTCGGCAACGTGCAGGTGGCCGTTTTTGTCCGTTATGTTGTATTCGCGCAACGGGGTGGCGGTTTTGTTTTGCACCGCGCTGGACACATCCATTGCCCATTGCGCAATGACCATTTCACGATACTCGGGGTTGGGATATGCAATCGTCATCCATGCGGAGACAGTGGGCATGTCTGCAATGCTGTATCCATATTGCTCAGTAAATTTTTCATTGACTGTAAGAATATTGCCGTGATTATCAGCGATGCTGATGGGGATGGGCATGTATTCGATCGATTCGCGGAACCGCGCTTCTGAGATGCCCAGGTTTAACAGCGCCTCTTGTAACTCCTTTGTGCGAGTATCAACCCTGATCCGCAGCGATCTGTTGAAAAAGGCGAGCAAGGAAATGATCACCAAGGTAGCCAACACACCCATGCCGAGGTAAAAAATGACCCTGTCCAGAGTTTTTAAATATTGTCTCCCGAACCAGCGGTAATTGATCGTTTGATTTTCCACCGCGCTAATGGAAGAGAATCCTTCATTTACAAGCGCAAGGATTTCTGTGTTGCCTTTTCGGACTGCACGATGAAATTCACCGCCGTACAATGGCTCGGAATAGCTGAAATCATTTAGAATGCCGTATCGTTGCAGAAAATAGATCGCGGGCGGTTCATCCATTACGAAGATAGCCTCGTCTTTTCTTGAGGCGGCCTGTACGATCTCTTCGTAACTGTTGTAATACACCAGGTTTGTTACACCCTGCGCCAGCAAATATTCAGCATTGGCGTCTCCTGCTTTTACGGCAACCTGAAAACCGTTTAGATTGCCCACATTTGCGATCCCCGAGAGGGTTGCTGGAAAATAAGCCCGTACCGTGATTTCAGCGTAGGGTTCCGTGAAATCAAAACTCTCTGCGCGTTCCTCTGTGTAGAAGATCGTATCAATTACATCAAACTCTCCGTTTTTTGTACGTTCAAGCGCTTCCTCCCAGTGCATCCCATCGATCTCCACTTTGACGCCGGTATGTTTCTCCCAAAGCGTCCACTGATCCACGAGAATTCCCTGCATGACCCCGTTTTCATCTTCAAACGCGTAGGGTGGATAATTGTTGTCCATTGCGACACGAATGCTGGTGATTGGTGGATTTGTTGTTATTGGTGTAACAGAGCAGGATGCCAGAATACAGGCGAGTGCAATTGCCCCCCATATATTCATCTTCATTTTGTTCTTATTGCTTTTGAAGATTGGCGACAGGAAAAAATCTCTCACGATTTTCAACGTGGATGTTCTCCAATAATCCCTTATGTGCTTTACTGTAAAGATATTTTACCAACTCCACGACGGTAACGATGTGAGGGTTTCGAATATACGACCTGATAAATAAAAAGGATGCGATTTCGACTTGAAGCTCGCATCCTTTTTATTTATTATTTAATTCCTGTTGACAAACTCTTGAGCGCCTTCCAGACTTTCTCAGGTGTGACTGGGTTATCGTCCACGTTTGCGCCGATGGCATCGAGAATGGCATTGCCGACAGCAGGGGCTACGCCATCCATGGGAATCTCTGCAACGGCTTTCACGCCAAAGGGATGACTCGGCTCGAAGGTTTCGACAAAGATGGTTTCCAGTTCGGGCATTTCATTCGCGCGGAAGAGGTGATAGCGGTCAAAATCGCGTTCGATGGCGTTGCCTTTATCGTCATAGCGCATTTCTTCGCAGACCGCGTAACCGAGGGCCTGCGTCATGCCGCCTTCAATTTGCCCTGAGGCCGTGAGCGGATTGACGATGACGCCAGAATCAACAGCCATTACGAGCCTGTCCACGGTGACCTGACCCGTTTCAGAATCGACGGTCACTTCGGCGAATTGAGCCGCAAACGGAGGGGGCGAAACGGGCGAGACGTAACTTGCCACACCCATGATCTGTTCCTGGTAATTCTTGTGCAGTGAATCCAGAGCAATTTCAGCCATTGAAACCGAACGACCATCGGGGGCAATGGCTTGGCGATTTTCCAGTTTGATATCTTCGTGTTTATCCAACTTTAGCATCATTGCCGCGCGGACCCTGACTCTTTCTGCCACGATCTTGGCCGCGTTGACTGCCGCCGTACCTGAAATGTACGTGGTGGAAGAAGCATACGCGCCTTTGTCGAACGGTGTGAAATCGGTATCGGATGAATAGCAGATCATATCTTCAACGGGCACGCCCAACACTTCGGCAGCCATTTGTGCCAGCACCGTATCAGAGCCAGTGCCCAGATCCGTTGCACCAACCAGCAGGTTGAATGATCCGTCGTCGTTCATTTTGATGGAGGCACCGCCCATATCGAGGTATGGAATGGCTGTGCCTTGCATCACCATCGCAACGCCGATTCCTTTGCGGACGGACGAAGGACGACGGACGGTGGACGGTCTACCATCTTCGGTCCATCGTCCAGCACGCCATTCCTCATTTCCAAACTTATCATCCCAATTGATCGCAGCGCGGCCTTGAGCTACACATTGTTCGAGGCCGACAGTGTGAATGATTTCGGGCCTTGGTTCGCGGCCTTCATTCCATGCGGTTGAAAACGGATGGTACTCACCAGAGTGAATGGCATTCTTCAAACGGAAATCGATCGGGTCGAAACCCATGGCACGCGATATTTTTTCCATGTGACGGTCAAGCGGCCAGTAGCCTTGCGGCACACCGTATCCACGGAATGCGCCAGCGGGTGGCGTGTTGGTGTAAACCACATCCGCATAAAAACGGATGTTGGGCGCCTTGCGATATTCTCCATCGCCAACGTACAAGGCCATCGCCTTGTGGCCTGTATTGCCTGTCACGGTCAACGCATGACAGCCGTATGCGCCTGTGTCGGAAAGTGCATACATCGAGTTGGCGGTGATGGTTCCATCTTTCTTTACGCCTGTCTTCATGCGCACACGCATCGGATGACGCGAACGCGCCGCGATAAATTCCTCTTCACGGGTGTATTCGTAAATGACAGGTCGTTTTGTGGCAATGGTCAAATGCGCGGCTACGTCTTCCATCAGCACTTCCTGTTTGCCGCCGAATCCGCCGCCGATGCGCGGCTTGATGACGCGAATGCGCTTGACGGGCAGTCCCAGCACAGGTGCCATCATTCTGCGCACATGGAACGGAACCTGTGTGGAGGTGCGGATCACCAGTCGGTCATCCTCGTCCCAATAAGTCACACAGACATGCGGCTCAATATGCGCCTGCTGTACCTTCGGTACTTCATATTCGGCCTCGAAAATTTCATCGGCTTCGGCAAAGCCTTTTTCAACATCGCCGATATCAATGCGGATGTGCGCCGCGAGATTTTTCTCTGGATTGGAATCCGCGAAGTTGACATACTCTGGCTCGTCATGAATGCGGATCGGACTCCCCATGGCCTGTCTCGAATCAAGGATTGGAGTCAGCACCTCGTACTCGACCTCGATCAACGAAAGAGCTTTTTCCGCGAGTTCCTCAGTTTCAGCCGCGACGAACGCCACGCGGTCGCCAACAAAGCGGACCTTTTTATCGAGTGAAAACGCATCCAGCGGTCCAGGGATCGGGTCCGATTGCCCCGCTGTGGAATAGACCACACGCGGTAAATCTTTCCAAGTCAACACAGCGGCGACGCCTTCGAGCGCAAGGGCTTTGCTGGCGTCAATATTTTTGATCAGGGCATGTGCATGCGGCGAGTGTAAAACTTTTGCGTGGAGCAACCCGCGTTTTTCGAAATCGGCGGTGAAGGCGGGTTTGCCCTGCACCAGTTTGACGGCATCCACTTTGATCTCAGGCTTGCCGACCGTTTGCCAGGTCTGGCTTTCGGGTGTGACCACTACTTTTGGCCGAACCTGCACACCCGTCAGGTTTGAGGCGGGGGCGTCACTTTGAGGAGAGTCATCTTTGGGCGTTCCGAAATCCCAGTTGATGGAATTCCAATCCAGCGGCGTATCGCCCCTGATTTCCGCAGCGGCTTTCAACACGGCTTGCACAGGTTTGAGATAACCCGTGCAGCGACACAACACACCCGAAATGGCCTCGCGTACTTCCGCCTCACTCGGATTTGGATTCTTTTCAAGTAACGCCTTTGCGGCAAGGATCTGTGCGGGCGTGCAATATCCGCATTGAATCGCGCCTGTTTCAACAAAAGCCTTCTGCAACGGATGCAAACCATCGGTGATCTTCCAGCCTTGCTCGGGATGTTCACCAAGTGCTTCGATGGTGGCAATGTCGTGGCCTTCGGCTTGTGCGGCCAGGAGCGCGCCCGCGTTGACTGGTTTGCCGTTCAGCAAAACCGTGTCTGAACCTGAAAGGCCGCCTTCATCGCCGAATTTGACCCCGTGATAACCCAGCCCGCGCAACGCGGCAAGCAGGGTTGTGGCTGGAGCGGTATCAATGGCGTGCTCAATTCCGTTGACCTTGAGTGTGATGTTCATGTGAACTCCTTGATTCACCGCAGATAAAAAGATTTTTTAAGCATCCAACTTTATCCGTGTTTATCTGTGGTTGAAAATTTTTACAAAACCTTTGTAACCTTCAAGCCAGCTTTTGAGCCTTCGATGGCGGCCTGTGACCCGATCACTGCGACCGCTTCAGATTTGGCGGCTTTTTCCAGTACCTCGCCGAATGAGATGAAGTCTTCGCCGTTAGTGGAGAGGATCTCGTCACGCTTCTTCTGGAGCATGGCATCGGTTTTGCCCGTCAGGTGGCGCATCATGGAAGTGTAGCCTTTGGCGTCGGGCAATTGATAGGTGTCGAGGTCGCCAATGGCAGCGATGATGGCCTTGGTGAGTTCGTTGTCGTTGAAGAGGTTCGGGTCGAGATTCTTCAAGTACCCAGCCGCGTTGTCGTAATTTTCGAGGGTGGTGTCGAGGTTGGGGTCGCGATAAGAGAGGAAGGAAAATACGCCAGAGTTTTCGTCAAAGACGCAGAATCCGCCATAGGCGCCGCCCAACACGCGGATCTTTTCCCAAAGATAGGCCATGCGCAAATAGCCTGTGATCACATCGGCAGAGCCATCGAATTCGTAGCCGAGGTCGTAGAGATTGGCGGCCTTGCCCACGTAGTTAACCTGCGCGGGGATGGTGAGGCCTTCCTTTTCAGGGCTGGCTTTGATATCGAACGGTTTGAGAGTCACCTCCTTATCGGGCAGGGCGAAGATGAAATTCTCAAGGCGCGGTTTGAAGGCGGCCCAATTTGCCGCATCGAGAGTGACGTTGCAAATGAGTGACCTGTTGTTGATGAGCGCATCGCGCATGGTTTCGAGCTTCTTCAAAACCGACGGCCATTTCTTGTCGATGTCTTTGGCGAGTTCGCGCAGGGCAAAGAGGTAGCCGATGCCGCTCATCTGGTCATTGACCCAGCCCGAGCCGCCGAATTGTGCGCGCACGCGGCGATTGGCGAAGATGTGCCCGCCAGGGACCAGCCCCGATTCCACGCCTGATTTTTCCTCCAGCACGATCTGCTTGAGGCGTTCGCGGTTGTCGAATTTTGTCGTAAGAAGGATGTCTTTCAGGATGTTCAACATCTCGGTGGACTGGTTCATCGTGGCCTTGCCGCGGATGAACAACTTGCTGACGTTCTCTTTCGACCCGTAGGCTGTGGTGCTGAGCGAGTCGCCATAGATTCCGCCTGTGCTTTTTCCGATGCGCTGCGAGAGTTTGACGTAATCCTCGGTTTCCGTTCCCATTTCGAGCAGGGCACGGGCGAAGATCTCGGTCAACGGCAGGTATTCCTGCGGCATGGCGTGTAAATCGAATCCGAGATCGAGATAGACAATGCCGTTGGTGAACAGGTCGTGATACAGCACTTGTGTATCCTGCAATTGCGTGACTTCAATGGGAATGGATTTATTTTCTTTTTCGAGGTCTTTCAATTTCAACACAGGCAGGGTAGCGACCGCTTCGGGCGCATTAGGTGTCTCCTGCATGAGTTTGAGATTCTTCGTATTTTTCACCATTTCAGCGATCTGCTTGCCATCCAACGACTCGCGGATCTTTGTCAATCGCGCTGACTCTTCTTCTTCGAGACGGCGAGCAAGCTCGGGGTCGGGTTTGAGTCGCAGCGTCGTGCGGTGCGGATTTTCCAGCAGGTGAGTCTTAATCAGCCTTTCGAAATAACGCGGGTCGGCGGCGAGTCGCGCTTTGATCTCGTTGAGGGTGGCTTCGAAGCCAAGCAATTTGAACGGGTCTTCGTCGTCGTGGATCCAGGTGGTGAGCACGCGGCGCATGAGCGCAATGCCGCGCGGGAACGAGCCTGTGTTGTTTTCACGCAGGCGGAATTCGGCGGTGTTAACCGATGCAGTGATCATGTCTGGGTCAATGCCGTCACGCACGAGCGCTTCGAGGGTGTCGATAATCAATCTCTCGATTTTCTTTGCATGGCGGGCGCGTGTGCCTTTGAGGCCTGTGGAGAAGATGAGATGACGCAATTCGGTTTCGAGGCCAAGCCCCGCGAGATCTTCGCCGAGGCCTGAATCGAGTAGGGCCTTTTTGAGCGGAGAAGCAGGTGTGCCGATCAAAATGCTGCCGAGAATGCGCAGGCTGAAATTCAGAATCGGATCGGTGGTTTCAGGCAGAGCCCAGTTGACCACGAGATAATTCTTGGATTCGATGTCGGTGTCGCTGCCTGCGTCATAGCTGTATTCCACTTTCTTGGCACGTTTGAATGGCTTGGCAGGCTTCACGGTCGACTTAACTTTTTTGCGCTTGTAAGATTTGAGGTAACCTTCCATCAATTTCAAACGAGCGTCGGGGTCATCATTTCCGTAAAAGAAAATGAACGAGTTGGACGGGTGATAATAATTTTCCCAGAAGGCTTTGAAATCTGCGTAAGTCAGGTCGGGGATGTTGCGCGGGTCACCGCCTGAATCGACGCTGTAGATATGCTTCGGGAAAAGCGATTCGATGATGCGGGTTTCAAGCACGCCTTCGGGTGAAGAGTACGCGCCTTTCATTTCATTGAAGACCACACCCTTGTAGGTGAGCGGCTCTGCTGGGTCATTGATCTCGAAGTGCCAGCCTTCCTGCATCAATGTTTGCTCAGTGATGAGCGGATGCAACACCGCATCCATGTATACGTCGATCAGGTTGTAGAAATCCTGCAAGTTTGGGCTGGCGATCGGGTAGCAGGTTTTGTCTGGAAATGTATTTGCGTTGATGTAAGTTGCCAGCGAACCCTTGAGCAATTCCACGAAGGGTTCCTTCACGGGGTATTTTTCGGAGCCACCCAACACCGAATGCTCGAGAATGTGCGCCACACCCGTTGAATCTTTTGGCGTGGTGCGGAAGTTGATGCCGAAAACCTTGTTCTCGTCATCGTTGATGATGGAAAGCAATCGCGCGCCCGTGCGCTTGTGCACGTACAGCTTTGCGGTGGAATTTAATTCGGAAACTTGTTCTTCCTTGATAAGGGTAAAAGCTTTAGACATTATTTCTCCTGTGGTAGTTTACAGGTTGAAAGGTTTACACGTTGAAGCCTTCCAACTTTCTAATTTTTCAACTTTCTAACTTTTTCTCGCAACTCATCGATCACTTTCAATTTTCCACTTTCCTTGTACAGCCACATGTCCCACCCGTTGACGGGCCCATCAGCCAGCGCTTTTGCCAGCGCGTGGATCGAGCCGATCTGTTCTTGATATTTCAAATGCCCATTCGATAGGATGACGGCGCGAATGGAGGGGTCATCCTTAAAGAACAGTTTCTGCCCCGGTGACAGGAATCCCGCCTCAAGCAGCGTACCAAACGGGACCCGCACCTGATTCCGTTTATCGGGCAGAGTCAGCGCTTCGGTAGATGACTTCGTCACCGCGTCAATGCGTTTCTGTGCAACTTTGATATATTTTTTGTCGCGTTCAATGCCGATGAAATTGCGTCCCAGTTTTTTGGCCACCGCGCCTGTTGTGCCGCTCCCGAAAAACGGATCGAGGACTACATCGCCCACGTCTGTGCTTGAAAGCAAAACCCGATAGAGCAGACCCTCTGGTTTTTGGGTTGGATGAGCCTTCGTCCCGTTCGATTTGATGCGTTCTTTTCCCGTCGCCAGCGGAATAGACCAGTCACTGCGCATTTGCAGGTCTTCGTTCAGGGCTTTCATCGCCTTGTGGTTGAAGGTGTATTTTGCGCCCTTTTTCTTTTGCGCCCAGATCATGGTCTCGTGCGCATTGGTAAAACGCACGCCGCGGAAATTCGGCATCGGGTTCGATTTGAGCCAGATCACATCGTTGAGGATCCAGAAACCAAGATTCTGCATGATCGCGCCGACACGGTAAATATTGTGATACGAACCGATGACCCAGATGGTCCCATTTTCCTTGAGTACCCTGCGTGCAGCGTGTAGCCACTCGGATGTGAACGCATCGTAAGCGGAGAAACTTGAAAACTTGTCCCACTTGTTGTTGACCGCATCCACTTTGCTGAGGTTGGGGCGATACAGGTCATGCTGAAGTTGGAGGTTGTAAGGGGGGTCGGCAAATATCAAGTCCACCGAGTTCTCTGGGAGTGAATTGAGAATCTCGATGCAGTTGCCCTGCAAGATCTGGTTGAGAGGGAGGGACGGCACAACGTAAATTATACCTGTCATCGCTTTTCACTGCATGCCGACAATATCTTCGTGCTGATTGCGGCGGCTGGGTGAATTTGAGTATTCCGACAAATTTATCTTGTGATTTTGAAAAACTTTCATCCCGAAATAAGAAAAAAAGACAGTCACTTTTAAAGTGACTGTCTTTTTGAGATGTCGAATGGTTTTTATTATTCCAAACACCGCTTCGCCAATGTCGCAGCGACATCCATGCGGTATTCTGCCGAAGCCCATTCGTCGTTGGCTTCGTGATAAGCGTTGCGGGCGGCGGTGTCGAGGCCGTCAGCTTCGGTGCCATCCATGGCGAGCATGGGGCTTGTGCCATAACCGCCAAGGGCGAGACGTGTGCGGCCTGAATTCCATTGGGTCACTGCGGCGCAGATCAGCGGTTTATCGGCGGGGGTCTTTGAAACGAATTCAAATGCAAATTTGGTATTGGTGGGGATGGTAATTGCGGTGATCAGTCCGCGTGGATGAGTCAAGATATATTCGCCAACGCTGACAACCGATGATTGACCACTGACCACAGTGATCTTCGCGTCGAGTGACAGTAATGCCGTTGCAAAAGTGGACCGCCCATCACTCGAAACCAACGTCCCTGCAACTGTTGCCGAATTGCGGATATTGATCGGCGCTTCGAGTTTAATCGCGGTTTGCAGAGCTTCGGGGCATTCTGCGGCTTCGAGCAGGGCCTGCAGGGTGCAAGTTGCGCCGATTTGCAGTTCATTGCCGTTGACACGCAGCGAATCCAGGCCGAGGCGCTGGAGATCCACAACGGAAACAGGATCAGTTGTCGGCTGGGAAAGAAGCGTACCTCCTCCAAGAGGGACGGTGTTCGGTTGAGAGAGAAGCGCGAGGGCTTCGTCTAAAGTCGAGGGTCTGTGATAGGTAGTGATCATTGCATCTCCTTGATGGCCCTATTATACATTGCAAGGGATGAGTGTTAAGGCAGTGCGTTGACAGCGAAGTAATCAAATTGGGCGGGGATAAGCGCGGAGCGGTTGAATGATCCGCCTGCAAAAAGGCCGATGAATAGCGGCTGTATTTTTTTGGGATGTGTGCCGATCAGTTTCCACTCCATCCCATTTTCGCTGGCGTAGGCCGTGAAGGTATCTCCTTCAAAACGCAATCGAAGATAGACGGTGTCTGTGTTGAAGGCCGTGGTCGCGAAATTTTCCTCAATGAAACTGCCGCGGGTCATTTGATCGAAATGGAATTCGTCACCAATGCACGAAGATGTCAGGCATACTCCATGCACAAATTCAGCATAGTTTGAATTGTTCTCGTAAATAAGCAAGCCCGCCATTTGAGATGCTTCTGTTGGTGAGAATTTCAATCGGGTTTCCAATTCAAAGTTGCCTGTGGGAGCCTGACGTAAAAGCAGGTTATCCATATTGCTGTTGTTGATGATGCCATAACTGACCATGATCTCGAGCCAGCCGTTGTCGGTCAGTTTCCATTGCTCGCTGTTTTCATGTGTCCATTGCCAGTTGTCATTCAGCGGACCTTCGAAGTCATCCCTGAATAAGGTGGACGGAGCGGTCGGTAAAACTTCAAATGTTGCCGTGGGCGGGATGAGTGTGCTTTCTGCTGTGATTGTTGGGGCGGGCGTGGGTGTTGCCTCTTCAAATACAACTTCGGTAACGAATGTGAGCGAAGCATCGCCGACATGACCTGTGACTTCCCAGCAGCCCGTAGTGGGAAAGATCAGTTCTGAGACTTGAAAATCAGTATCTCCATATCCCGAAGAGATGAATGAACGTAAGGGTTCCGCTTCCGCGTCCAGTCGGCGGCCTTCGATGCTTAATGGTCCGCTGACACCACGCCACCAGAGCCATTTCATGCTAAGCGAGCCATCGGCGTTGCGATTGTAGGAATACATAATGATCTTTCCTTCAGGCCAGAGGCTGGTCCATATTTTGCCATTCCCAAGGTAACCTTCGTCGGCCATAGTTTCACCGGGCGGGGTGCTTCCATTCGGTGTGGTGACAGGGCACGCGGGGGCGGGAAGATTTTCCATGGCGGGCTGAGGTTTGGGGGCGATTGCGCGAATCGCCCAGATAAATATCAATGCCAATACGGCCAACCCAAGCGCCGAACCCAATATGGAAGCAGTTTTGCCGAATGAAAATAAACCAAACCCTGTTTTGGGTTTATGCGTGTTCATGAGTTTTTTCTCCAATTCATTTTGAAACGAAGCGCGGACTTCCACTTGTGCAGCGGTTGCTGTGAGCATTTCTGCCAGTGCGCGTTCTTCAGCGTTCAGGGAATTTTTATCGTTCATGGTTCCACCTCGAAGGCGAGTGAGGTTCGCTTACGCAGGTCTTGCAGTCCGCGGGTGACAAGCATTTTTGCGGCGGATTCGCTCTTGTTGAGTACAACGCCAACCTCGGCATAAGTCAGCTCGCTGAAAAAACATAAGGCGATGGCATCCGCCCGTTCGGGGCTGATCTGTTTCAGGGCGCGGGTGATGGAATCAAGCCTGAGGCGCTGATTCGCTAATTGATCGGTCAGCAGATTTGGGCTTGGAATCTGATCCGCCGCTTCAATCTGGACCTCGGGCTTGATCCTTCGGAAGAACATCGCCTTCTTTCGGGCTGCGATTCCCAAAACCCACGCCGCGAAGGAACCTGCTCCGCGAAACGAGCCGATGCCTTCCAGCGCAGCCATGAAGGTTTGCGAGGTGAGATCTTCCGCGTCTTTGACATTGCCCGTATGCGCCATGTGATAGCGATAGACGCGCGTTACATGGCGGCGATACAGTTCTCCGAAGGCTTCCGCGTCTGTACGGGCCTGACGGGCAAGATCAACTTCATCGGCAGGCGGGCTGTGTGGATGAGTTGTCATGGTTGTGGTCATGGACCTCCTGTTGCATATATGTTGCAGGAGGCGTTGAAAAAGTAACAGGGAATTTTATGGCGCGGGGAGAGTCATTTTGAAGCGTACCGCCGCGAGGCGCATGCTGAAGATGATCGCCGCGCCGATCACAGCCGCGGGAAACGATTCGATAGTGAACGACCTGAGTAAAATGAAAACGCTTGTGCCCACAAAGGAACAAGTGGCGTATAGCTCGGTGCTTTGACGAAACACATTAGGGATGCGATTGCAAAGCAAGTCGCGCAGTACACCGCCGAACATGCCAGTGACCACACCCATTAGCACAGCCACAATCGGGGAAAGTTCAAGTTGTAAGGTATAGATTGCACCGAGAATGCTGAACAGCCCAAGCCCAATCGCATCGGCAATGATGAGCAATCGGTTTGAGATTCGGTCGAGGCGGTAAAAAGCGATTGCCCCAACGAAAAATGTGACCACGGTCAGCCACGGGTCGATCACCCAAAAAACGGGTGTGCGTCCCAGTAATAGATCACGAATCGTTCCGCCGCCAAAGGCCGTGACGAATGCGATGGTGGTTGCACCTACGATGTCCATTTCATGCTTGCGCGCTTCCAATGCGCCAGAGATGGCCGAAGCGCCCACCGCCACATACGTGAGAATGATCAGAATATTTTCCACAAGGATTAATCGGGATAAACTTTCCAGCCCAGTTCATCGAGTCTTGAAACATCGAATTGATCTTTCGGAACATCGATGGATACCGTTGAACCTTCAGCGAGTAGTTCGTTTGTCTCGGCATCGTAAATTCCCGCCCAGGCTTCCGCGATGTTGCGTTTGCTTTTGCCCGCCTTGCCGACGATCTTCAATAATTTATTGATCGGCACATTCTTGCGATACTTCACTTCCAACTTGCCTGTAAACATAAAGCGCGGATTTTCTGGATCGCTGCCCATTTGAGCACGCCCTGAAACTTCGTCGATCAATGCTGCGACAATGCCGCCGTGCAGCACACCGGGGTAGCCTTGAAAATGGTCGGGCGCGATGTACTGCGTTTCGATAACGCCTGGCTCAATTTCGTAAATGTGCAAATGCAGGCCAATTGGATTTTCCAATCCGCAAATGAAGCAATGACGTGAATTCGGTTGTTTTATTTTTGACATGCGCGGATTATACTCTGGCGTATGACCCAGCCTAAAATTTTCATCACCCGTCTCATTCCTGACCTTGGCCTGAATCTGGTCAAGGAACATTTTCTCCCCTCCGCATGGACTCAAGACATGCCGCCTTCACGTGAGCAGTTGCTCGAACGCGTGCGCGGTGTGGATGGCTTGCTCTGCCTGCTCACTGAAAAAATAGACGGCGAACTGATGGATGCAGCAGGTCCGCAATTGAAAGTGATCAGCAGTATGTCGGTCGGTGTGGATCATATTGATGTGCCTGCCGCCACTGTACGTGGAATTCCTGTGGGCAATACACCTGGTGTACTCACCGATGCCACTGCCGATCAAGCCTTTGCATTGATGCTTGCGGCTGCGAGGAGAATCACGGAGGCCGAGAGATTCCTCCGCGCTGGCAAATGGGTAACTTGGCAACCGAGTCTGTTGCTCGGCGCGGATTTGGTCGGCGCTACTTTGGGAATTGTCGGTTTTGGCAGGATCGGTCAGGCGATTGCCAAGCGCGCGCAGGGATTCGATTTGCGGGTCATCTACCACAGCCCAAATGCAGAGCCTGCCTACGGCGCCCAACCCGTTGACCTGGATACGCTTTTGCATGAATCTGATTTTGTTTCGATCAATGTGCCGCTCAAGGCTGAAACGCGGCATCTGGTCAATGCCAAGTTTTTGGCGAAGATGAAGCCGAGTGCGATTCTGGTCAACACCGCGCGTGGTGGTGTGCTCGATCAAAATGCCTTGTACGACGCGCTGAAAGCCAACCGTATTTTCGCCGCCGCGCTGGATGTCACCGACCCCGAGCCGCTGCCGATGGATTGTCCGCTTTTGGAATTGGAGAACTGCATCATTGTGCCGCACCTTGGAAGCGCAAGCAAAAAGACTCGTGATATGATGTCGCTCCTTGCCGCGCAAAACCTGATCGCCGGGCTGAAAGGCGAACGCCTACCCCATTGTGTAAACCCGCAGGTTTACGGGTAAGACCGACGCCGTATCTTTTAGGCATATTCCCGCCTGCGTCGACTTGTTTCAACTTTTAATGATGCTTCTTCGTAAATAAAGTATGCAGATAAAAATGTTCCCGGTACAGGCAATACCGCTGTGGGTGGTCATTCGGGCGAGTTTTATGTCGGGAACCAGTTAGGAAAACATCATGCTGGAAGTTGATTTGCATCCAAAAAATACTCCGGTCAACCCTCCTGACAATAATCTGGTCCGTCTGCGGGAGGTCGTCAAAACCTACTATAGCTCTGCTGGGACTTTTACCGCGCTCAAAGGCGTTGACTTAAGTGTCGAGTCGGGCGCTTTTGTCTCGATCATTGGGAAATCGGGCAGCGGTAAATCCACACTGATCAATGTCATTACTGGAATTGACAGACCCAGTTCGGGCGAAGTCATTGTTGACCACACCCCGGTACATACATTGAACGAGGAGCAGATTGCCATCTGGCGAGGTCGTTCTGTCGGCGTCATCTTCCAATTCTTTCAACTTTTGCCCACATTGACCGCTGTGGAAAACATCCTGCTGGCCATGGATTACGGAAGACACTATCCCCGGCTTGAACGCCCGGAACGGGCCATGCAATTGCTTGAACTGGTCGGCATGGCAGAGTATGCCCACCGTCTGCCGGGCTCGCTTTCCGGCGGGCAGCAACAATGTGTGGCGATCGCGCGTGCATTGGCAAACGATCCCGTCCTGCTTACTGCCGATGAGCCAACGGGCAATCTTGATTCAAAATCCACGGAGATGGTATTCCAACTTTTTGAAAATCTCGCAGGCACCGGCAAGGCCATTCTCATGGTCACGCACGATAACGAACTTGCCGTCCGCGCTCAACGCACGATCCGCCTGGTAGATGGGAGGATTCAAGATGAATTCGTCAATCGCTAAACCATTGATCGAGTTGCGCTCCGTGGTTAAGGTGTATGAGAGCCTTGCCGGTTCTGTTATCGCATTGAATGGCATTGATCTGCAGGTCTTTCAGGGTGAATTTTTGGTGGTTACGGGAAAATCAGGAAGCGGCAAGACAACTCTGGTTAATATGCTCACAGGGCTGGACCGATCCACCTCAGGTGAGATCTGGGTCAATGGTGAGCCGTTACATAGATTTGGCCCTGAAAAAGCCGCAAGGCTTCGGGGCGGGACAATGGGCGTGATCTTTCAAACGTTTGAACTCCTGCCAACTTTGACCGTCTTGCAAAACGTGATGTTGCCGATGGATTTTGCCCGGCGTTATTCCCGCTGGGAGCAGCGCAAGCGTGCATACCATTTACTCGAACAGGTGGGGATTGCCGATCATGCAAGGAAGCTCCCGACTGCATTATCAGGTGGACAGCAACAACGGCTGGCAATTGCCCGTGCCATGGCTAACAACCCCGCCATCCTTGTTGCAGATGAACCCACCGGCAGCCTTGATTCTGCAACAGCAATTGCGGTCATTGATATTTTCACGGGATTGGTTCAGGAAGGTGGAACCGTTTTTCTCGTTACGCATGACAAGGACATTGCCAAATTCGGCTCAAGGGTGATTACCCTGTCAGATGGTGAAATTGTCATGTAGGTTATGCTTTCAACATGAAAACGTTTGGATGGTGATGATCACCTTAAAATCATGACCTCCGTTTTACTGAAGGAGAACATCCATGTTAAGGGCGCGCTGGTACAAGGTTATCAACGATTTGTTCGGCAACAAGACGCGCACGCTTTTGATTGTGCTGTCCATGTCTGTTGGACTTTTTGCATTGGGGATTATTCTTAGCGCGCGTACAATTCTGTCTGATGGGCTGGCGGAGAGTTTTGCGACCATCTACCCATCCAGCGGAACCGTACGCACGATCGAACTGTTCGATGAGGATTTCATTGAGTCTGTGCGCAAGATGGATGATGTGCAAGAGGCGGACGCGCGCAGGAGTATCTCTGTTCGCATGCAGACAAAATCGGGCGAGTGGAAGAACCTCACCATCTTTGTGTTTGCTGATTATGAGGATATCCGTGTGAACAAGGTCACCTTACAGAGTGGGGCTTGGCCCCCACCCGAGCACGAGATTCTGATCGAGCGCGCAGCGCTCTCTGTCATCGAAGCACAGGTTGGCGATATGATTCTGATCAGGTTTCCGAGCGATGTCGAGCGCAGGATTCGAATTGCGGGGTTGGCATATGATCCTGCTCAACTCCCCGCGCAAATTGACGGTACACCTTACGGTTACATCACCTTTGATACGTTAGAATGGTTTGGCGAATCTTATGGTTTTAACGAACTGCATGTGATTGCAAACCATCCTGAAGATAAAGATTGGGCACAGCAGGTGGTCAATCGCGTCAAGGACAAGGCTGAAAATTCGGGTTACACCATCCCATTGAGTATGACGGCGGAGCCGGGGCAACTCCCGATGAACGATGTCCTGCAGGGAATCCTTCTGTTGATGGGGTTGCTCGGTGTGCTGTCGTTGTTCCTGAGCATCTTCCTTGTGGTCAATACCGTCTCTGCTTTGCTTACCCAGCAAAAACGGCAGATTGGTGTGATGAAAGCTGTTGGCGGTGGCACGCTTCAAATCCTGGGGATGTATCTGGTGATGGTATTTTCTTACGGTGTCATGGCGTTAATGATCGCCATCCCGTTTGGGATGTATGGTGCACGTAAACTCAGTTCTGTCCTGGCGGTGTTCTTTAACTTCGATCTTTACTCGATGGATGTGCCGCCTCAAACTTATTTGATTCAAGCCGCTGTTGGGTTGATCCTGCCGGTCCTCGCTTCCCTTGTGCCGTTCCTCTCCAACCTGCGAATCAGCGCGGCGGAGGCGATGAGCAGTTACACCATGGGTAAGGGGCGCTTCGGTAAAAATTGGATCGATCATTTTCTTTCCGGCGCAAATTTATGGTTCGTTCGGAAGCTATCCATCCGCTCGATCCTGCTTTCGGTGCGGAACACCTTCCGCAACAAGGGCAGGCTGACGTTAACTCTGATTACGCTCACGCTGGGGTCTGCAACCTTTATCAGTGTGTTCAACGTCCGTGCCTCATTATCCAGCACCGTCGAGGATATGATCAAGTGGTTCAACTGCGATACG
This sequence comes from Candidatus Villigracilis affinis, assembly GCF_016705895.1. Classification (NCBI taxonomy): domain Bacteria; kingdom Bacillati; phylum Chloroflexota; class Anaerolineae; order Anaerolineales; family Candidatus Villigracilaceae; genus Candidatus Villigracilis; species Candidatus Villigracilis affinis. Next base: position 164,183 of record NZ_JADJKT010000037.1, read on the forward strand.
ATGTTTGCTTTGGATCGCAGTTATCGTGCCGATAAAGTCCAAAGTGAAGCGGAAAGCATTCCCGGTGTGACCAAGACCGATGTGTGGATCCAGCTCCCAACGCGGCTCGTTCGCAGGGATGAAAGTGAAAGCGGTATGATCTACATGTTTGCCCCCACGGTTCGTCCCGATAGTTTGATCGTCTCACCTTCCCTTGCAGAGGGTAGATGGCTTGCTCCGGGTGATGAGAATGCGGTGGTCGTTCCTTCCGCACTCCTGATCGACGAACCAGAACTTGAACTCGGCGGCGACATTGTGCTGAAGATCGACGGTGATGAACACGTGTTCAAGATTGTAGGGACATTCAAGGGTATGGCCTTTCTTCCGATCGTGTATGTCAATTATGATTACATTACGAAGATTACCAACCGTACCGGCGAAGCAGACGCGGTGATGATTGCCACACAACAACATGACTCTGTTTATGTAGATGCCGTAACCCGTACACTTGAGGAGCGTTTTAACCTTGTCGGTATCGAGATAGGTCTGGCAACCACCATCAACACGGAGCGCCGCGATGCCGAAGCCTCATTTGATGCAATTGTTGCCCTTTTGCTGTTGATGGCCATTCTGCTGGCTCTGGTCGGCGGGTTGGGTCTGATGGGAACGATGAGTATCAATGTCCTGGAGCGCACCCGCGAGATCGGTGTGTTGCGTGCCATTGGGGCGCCAAATCGCAGTGTGGCGTCTGTTTTTGTCCTCGAAGGAATTATCATTGGCTTGATGAGTTGGGCAATGGGCGCAGCGGTAGCCATTCCCATGAGCAGGGGATTAAATCAGGCTCTTGGGCAGGCGGTGATGGGTGTGCCATTGACCTACTCTTATTCACTTCCGGGGCTTTGGCTGTGGTTGGTTATCGTCATCCTTTTGAGTATTCTGGCCAGTTTCATACCGGCACGCACCGCTTCTCGCTTAACAGTTCGCGAAGTGCTTGCCTACGAATAATGTACATGACCACTGCCTGCAAAATGACGGTCATGTGTCCAAATATGGTATAGGAGAAAAATGTTTAACAAGCTATCTCACACTTTCCATCGCTTTCCCCGCACGTTTTGGGTGGTGGCGGGGACTCACTTTATTGATGTGATTGGCAATACTTTGCTCATGCCGTTCTTTGCTTTGTACGTCACCCAGAAGTTTGGTGTAGGCATGACCGAGGCGGGGATCATCCTCGCGACAAATTCGGTGGCTGGTTTGATCGGCAGTACCATCGGCGGAGCTATGGCTGACCGTTTCGGTCGTCGCGGCATCATCCTCTTTGGATTGATCGTCAGCGCATTTAGCGGACTCACGCTCGGGTTCGTGAATCAGTTCTACATGTTCTACGGTCTGTCGGTGTTCGTTGGGTTGATGGGCAGCGCCGCGCACCCTGCTCACAATGCCATGATCGCAGATATCCTCCCTGCCGAGCAACGGGCAGAGGGCTTCGGTATCATGCGCGTGATCTCCAACTTCGCCTGGATCATTGGCCCCACTATCGGCGGATTCCTGGCCGCTTACAATTTCCTCTATCTGTTTTTGAGCGATGCGGTGATCAGCAGTATTACCGCGGTGTTGGTCTTCCGCTTGATCCCCGAGACCAAGCCCCAGCCTAAGGAGAAGACCGAGCACGAGACTCTGCTGCAGACCATCGGTGGGTATCGACTTGCGTTGGTCGATCGCCCATTCCTCGCCTTCATTGTTGCGTCCATTTTGATGATCCTGGTGTACCAGCAGATGTACAGTTCGCTTTCGGTGTATCTGCGTGATGTGCACAATGTGAATCCGCGTTTTTATGGGCTGGTCATGTCCTCGAGTGCTGTGACGGTGGTGATCTTTCAGTTTTGGGTGACGGGCATCATCAAGAAATATCCGCCGTTTTTGATGATGGCGGCCGCCACTTTCTTTTATATGATCGGCTTCGGCATGTACGGATTTGTTTCCACCATTCCGCTGTTCATTTTGGCGATGGTCATCATCACAATTGGTGAGATGGTCGGTATGCCCACCAGCAATGTGCTTGCCGCATCTTTTGCGCCCGAGGAGATGCGTGCCCGTTACATGGCAGTCTTCGGCCTGACTTGGATGGTGCCGTCGATGATCGGTCCGTGGGCGGCGGGATTGATCTTCGACAACATGAATCCAAACTATGTCTGGTATATCAGCATTGTGCTGTGTATGATCGCCATGTTCGCTTTTTACACTTTGCATCTTCGCCTTGGCGCAAGGGAACAATTCCAGCGTGCAAAAGAGGAGCAAGTGGCAGCGACTTAAAGTAAAACGCCGAGTTCGTTACGAACTCGGCGTTTTACTTATTTTTCAGCCCAGTGAATTGCGATCGTTCCAAACATCAACCTTTTGAAATTGACATTTTTGAACCCCGTTTTTGACATTCGCGCTGCCATGTCTTCCGCAGTGACGAAGCCTTCGGTGGTTTCGGGCAGGTAGCGGTACGCCTCGCTGACTCCTGTCAAAAGCCCGCCCAGAGTGGGAATGATGATGTGCATGTGGATCCAGATGAATGGGGAAAGGATGTTTTTCTTCGGACGGGTGGTGTCTAGGATGACGATTCGCCCGCCGTTTTTCAAGACGCGATATTGTTCCTCGATGGCTTTATCTAGATTGATGACATTGCGCATGAGAAAGCCAGAGATGACTGCGTCGAAGGATGCGTCGTTGAAGGGTAGGTGCAGTGCATCGGCGGTGGAGAAATTAAGGGAGCCGTTCTTTTTGCCGACGCGCATCATTTGGAGGGTGAAATCTGCGGCGGTGATGCGGGCCTGTGGAAACTGCGTCAGGGCTTCGCGTGCCAGATCGCCTGTGCCAGTTCCCAGGTCCAGCAGAGAGGCGTTGTTCGTCATCCGCGCGAGTTTGATGACCATCTTGCGCCAGCGAATATCCTGCCCGCCAGTCATCAATCGATTCATCAAGTCGTAGCGTTTGGCGATCTGCGTGAACATGTTTTGAACATAGGCGGCGCGTTCGCGTCCTGTGAGTTGAGTCATGAAAGCTCCTGAAAATAATTTGCGCAATTATAAGTTATACTGCGCGGCAATGTTTCCTGGCTGTGCCAGGATGAAACCTTACGGAGATGGAAATTGAGCGAACAAACTTTTAATCAGTGGCAAGCCTGGGGATTAGCGATCCGTCCGCGCACGCTGCCTGCGGCGGCGGCTGGTGTGTTGATGGGCGGCGCGCTCGCGTGGCGCGATGGATTTTTTCGGCTTGATGCAACCTTGGCGTGTTTGTTTGCCGCACTGCTTTTGCAGATCGGCAGCAACCTTGCAAATGATGTCTTTGACTTTGAGCGCGGCACAGACACGCCCGAGCGGCTTGGCCCCACGCGCGTGACCCAGGCTGGTTTACTGACATCGTCACAGGTGAAGTTTGGAATGGCGGTTGTCTTTGTGCTTTCGGCGCTGATGGGGCTTTACCTCATCTGGCTTGGCGGCTGGGTCATCCTTGCCATTGGAATCGCTGCGATCATTTCTGCCATTGCTTACACAGGCGGGCCATTTCCGCTTGGTTATTACGGATTGGGCGATGTTTTTGTCTTTATCTTTTTTGGTCTCGCTTCAGTGGCAGGGACCTATTATGTGCAGGCTGGTGATGTCTCATCTGCTGCCTGGTGGATGACACTTCCGCCAGGATTGATCATCACTGCGATTTTGGTGGTCAATAACCTGCGAGACTTCGAGAATGATCGCAAGGCTGGCAAGCATACGCTGGCGGTAATGTTCGGCGAACAATTTGCAAAGGCTGAATATTTGGTTTGCATCCTCGCTGCTTACTTGATTCTGCCAGTTGTTGCATGGCTGGACATCATTCCGTGGTTGTCTTTAATTGCATGGGCGTCATTGCCGATCGCATTTCGCGCCGCCCGCACCGTATTCACCCAAAAGGGACGTCCGCTCAATGCTGCGCTTGCAGGCACTGGGCAGGCTGCATTTATGTTTAGTTTGTTGTTTTGGGTTGGGTTGGCGCTGCAGAGGTAGAAAAGAATGAAGAAAGAAGATTGATTTTTCAAACCTTCAACCTTCAACTCACAAATTTCCACTTGCACCATCTTTGTTCGAGCCAATCAACGGTGTAATACATTCCTAGGCCAAGCAGACTCATCGCGATTACGCCTGCATACATGGCTGGGTAATAGAAGAGCGTGCTGCCGTTGTAGTAAATGTAATATCCAAGCCCATATTTGGTTGCAAATAATTCGGTGATGTACAACACAGCCACCGCCGTTCCGATGGATTGTCGTAGCGCTGTCAAAATTGCGGGCAGGCTGGCGGGCAAATAAACAAAACGGAACAGCGCCCTGCGCCCCGCGCCGAGGCTCTGCAGGCTTTGGATCAACTGCGGTGCAAGTCCAGCCGCCTGGTCGCGCACAAGCACCACGATCTGAAAGAACAGAATCAAAAAGATGATGCTGATCTTCGCCAAATCGCCGATGCCGAGGAATAACAAAACGACGGGGACGAACACTACCTTGGGAATCGGGTACAACAAATAGATGATCGGGGAAAAAATTGCATCGAGTCTTTTCGACCCACCAACTGCCAGCCCAACAGGGGCAGCGATCAGCACCGACAGGGCCATCCCTGCGGTGACACGCCACAGGCTGTAGAAAAAGTGAGTGACCAGCCCGTTGCCCAATTCCTGCACGAAAACGATCAGCACTTCCCACGGTGCAGGCAAAATGGGGCGTTGAATCAGCATGGCGGCAACCTGCCAGATGAGCACAAGACCCGCTGCAGAGAAAAGAAGGTCACGCCGTTTCATTGCGCATTTCCCTCCACAGTAAATTGCATAGATCGCGGTATTCCTGGCTGTTGCGATGATCACCCTGTCGTACGGTTGGGTTTTCAAAAATACGCGGTGATGATCCAAGCAAAAGGATTTTCCCGCCCAAAGATGCCGCCTCTTCAATGGAGTGTGTGACGATGACCAGAGTCAAATTTTGTTCTTCGCACAGGGAAAGGGTTAAGTTTTGCAGGTCTTCGCGGGTGATGGCGTCGAGCGAGGAGAAAGGCTCGTCCATCAACAGAAGGTCTGGCGAAAGAGCTAGTGTGCGTGCAATCGCGGTACGTTGACGCTGCCCGCCAGAGATTTGGGAGGGGTATTTATTGGCAACCTCGCTCAGCCCCAGCCGATTCAGCCAGTGCTCCACGTTGTTTTCAGGCTGAAAGTTTTTCGGCGCGTGTTTTCCATCCTCGCCGTAAAACTCACGGACTTTCAACCCAAGCCCTGCATTCTCGCGCACCGTTGCCCACGGAAGCAAACCATAGTCTTGTAGAATCAGTCCGCTGTGCGGGCGTGGACGTGTGAGTCGTTCTCCATCTATTTCAATTTCGCCTTTGGTGGGAAAGCGCAGGCCTGCCAGCAGATAAAGCAGGGTTGTCTTTCCACAACCTGATGACCCTAGAATCGCCCATGTCTCTCCGTGTTGAACCTGCCAGTTGAAATCCTGGAAAATGGGTATGCTGCGCGGATAACCGAAGGTGAGGGACGCGGTGGTAATCATGGCGACGTTTGAAAAGTGATGTTAATAAAATAATCTCGTCCACCAGAGAACCCATGGTTCGAAATGAATTGACCCTCTTCTGTATCATCTGCTCTGATACCGAATTTTCCAAAACTCAATCCCTCAATGAACAAATCTTCGTCGTTCAACGGGATGGCTCCTGTTTCTTCAAGTTGCCAGTGGCCGAAGATGTCACCTTTTTGTACGTTTAATGGTGTTCCGAAATGAATTGTTGTTACACCTGTTTTCGCGGAAGGCTGGTCGTCGCCGTCAATATCTATATGATGAATAACCTTCCATCCATCGTCGGTAGGGCGAAGGATAAGCAGAACAAAAGTCTCTGATCCACCATCGCTATCGTTTAGGTAGGTGACAGCCGTGACGGTTCCATCCGAGTAAAAAGGGTATTTATGGACAAACAAATGGGTTGGCGCAGAGCGATCACCCGTGGGTATTTGCGGAACTTGTTCAGAAAAGTCGAAGCCAAAAACTTGTTCGGTTGGCGATTTGAATATTGGGGCGACAGCATTGCAAGCCTGCAGAAAGAGGAGTGACAGCGGGAAAAGCAGGAGTTTTATTTTCATATTTGTTCCGTGATTTCAAAAGGAGCAGGAGGCTAATCTTAAGCAGCCTCCTGCCGTTATAACGAGAACAGTTTTCAGTTAAGGCAGAAGCGAGGCATTGACCGAATCCGCATAGGAAATATCAGCAGTCAGCATTCTTTTTTCCTTCACCCATGCCAGCGCGTCGTTCCATTCCGCTTCGGTGGGTACACCTGCGGTGGGAAAGGGCGGAACCGAGTAGCTTGCAAGCAATGGCGGCGGGACAAGTTTTTGATCGCTCAAAACACTGGTGTATTTTTTCGAGTCGCTGTTGAGCATGATTGTCGCTTCTTCAATGGCGGCGAGGAAGGCTTTGATCGCTTCGGGGTTTGCGTCGATGATTTCCTTGCGGAAGGAGATGACGCTGAAGCCATATTCAGGATGTTTGGAATCATCGAGGACGATGACCGCGCCTTGTTGTACTGCCAATGCGCCAAGTGGGTCAGGAAGTACACCCGCGTTCAATTCACCTGAGGCGAGCAATGCCATGCGGTCGGGGATCTTCGGCACGGCGATGGTTTTGATCTCTTCACTAGTGAGGCCTTCAGCTTGCAGGAGTCTTTCAGTGACGTATTCAATGACGGTTCCTTGTGAAACGCCGATTTCGATTCCTTTCAAGCCTTGCGAGTCGGTGATTCCGCTTTTGGCGGAGGCGATGATGAAGAAATGGCCAGCGTTTTCAGTGGGACGCAACGCATAGCGGACCGCCTGCACCTGGACTTTTTCCTTGTTGAACAACATGACCGAAATCGTTTCGTTGACCATACCGTCGGCCTGACCAGCCCCAACAAGTTGATCGCGCTCCGGGGCAGAGGCGACGGGTACGAATTCCACGTTGACACCGTGTTTGGCGAACAGACCTTCCTGTTGTGCAACATACATCGGCAGTGTGTCAATGATGGGCAGGACGGCGATCTTCAAGGTCACTGTTTCCTGCGGTGCAGCGGTTGCAGGTGCACATGCAACCGCCAGTAATGCAATGATGACGAGTGCCAACAAGGATTTGATTCTTCTCATTCTTTTTTTCTCCTAAAGTATTTTTGGATCGCGGGCTGTAATCCGCTTTACTTATTGATTCTCTCTACGGGGATTTCAAGACTCAGCAAAAAGATTTTTCTCAAAGCAGGGAGCGATCGTTCTGGGTCGGGTTGGCCTGTGTATATCCAGCGCATGACGACCTCGTTCAGGGCTCCGATCCAAGCACTGGCGGCCACTTCGGTATCTAATGCGGGAATGCTCCCGTCGGCGACGGCCTCGTCAAGGTTTTCTTTGATGAATTGGATGAAGCGTTCATTCACGACGCGTCTTTTTTCTTCGAAGGCGTTGCCAAGACCTGTGGCTTGTACAAGCGCAATTTTTGCCAAGGCACGATATTGGCCGAAGGTCTCCAAACAGACGCGTAATGCCAATTCAACGCGTTCCAGGCCTGAGGTCGAAGAAGAGAGGCGGTCTTTGAGTCGTGCTTCCAGCATTTCCGCAAAAGTATCCACCAGTGCGAGGAAAATATCCTGCTTGCTCGGAAAATGAAAATAGAACGAGCCTTTGGAAGTGTTGGATTCGCTAACGATGTCATCCACCTTTGTGTCGTGATAGCCTTTGCTGGCAAACACTTTGACAGCCGCCTCAAGGATGCGTTCGCGGGTTTCCTGCGGGGATAGGGTGGGTGAATTTGGTTTCATAATCTCTAGACCGACTGGTCAGTCTATCGGCAGTTAGGATAGTTGAATCAAAAAGCCACGTCAAGTGACGTGGCTCATATATTGGTTATGACATTTGCCTGTGGATTAGCTCTGCGCGAAGGTATCAATGAGAAGTTTGAAATTGCCGCCTACGGGGTAGAGAATGGGGCAGGTGCATCCGCGCTTCGTGTATTCAGCGACTTTGGCGCGGGCTTCGTCGGGCGTGCCTGAGGCTGTGATTTTGTGGACCAGCTCATCAGGGACGAAGTGCTTGGCCTTGTTGATCTGTTCCTTCGTGGCAGGCCAGCCCAAAGTAGCCTGAATGTTGCTGATGACTTCCTGCGAAACATTCGAAGCCTTGGCAATGTGCGGTTGTTGGGCGAGATATTGGCAAAGCAATTCTTTTGTGTACTCGATCGCCTTGTCGTGATCGTCGTCCACGGAACATACGATCAACTGTGGGCGGTCAATATCTTCGATTTTGCGTCCCGATTTCTTTGCGCCTTTTTCAAGCAGTTCAAGCGCCTTGTCATTGTATTCAGGGGCAACGCAGTAATTCATCACGCAGCCATCTGCGATCTCGCCGGTCATTTCCATCATCAAATCGCCTGTCGCGCCAATCATGATCGGGATATTACGCGGCTCACGACGGCCATGCACCACATCCAACTCGATGTTATCGACATGATGGAATTCACCGTGAAAGGTAACGCGTTCCATGTTTAGCAGGCGACGCATCACTTCGACAGTTTCGCGCATCGCGAGCAGGGGTTTTTTACGCTCTATGCCTACATTTTTTGCTAGCGGATCCCACCATGCACCGATGCCGCAAATAATGCGATTTGGGGCAAGATCATCCAATGTCAGGAAGGTGGCGGCCAGCAGGCCAATGTTGCGGGTCCAGTTGTTGATCACGCCTGATCCCACTTTGATCTTATTGGTCACGGCGGCGTAACCAGCCATGGGCACGATGGCATCGCGCACCAAACGACTCTCCGCCTGCCAGACGGCTTCAAATCCTTTTTCCTCCGCGTATTTGGCGTATTCCAATCCATCGCGTAGGTCATGTGAGTCTTGCAGGTATAGGGCAACACGTTCGGTCATGGGTTTTTCTCCTTGAGAAAAATAGATTCATTGACTTCTTGAGTCAATTGATTTCCTATAACTTCAAAGCTTCCATTTTCCGTACCATTTCCAGGTCTTCAGGCAGGTCGAGGTCGAGGCCGAGCGAGGGCAGTTCCACGATCTCAAGCCGCGCGCCCGATTGTTTGGTGCGTTCGCAGTGACGTTGGAATGAACCTTCGCCGAAGTCGTACTCAATTTGACCCGCGGGGACCATCAACAGGGCGTTCGTTCCCTTGCCGTGTCTGTCAGGGGCGATCACAACCACGGGCGGTTTGGCCGCGCGGTCGATCAAGGTCAGCACATCCTCTGGGGTGAGCAGGGGCAGGTCAGCGGGCAGGATCAAAACTCCCTGCGTGGCGTGCACCTGTGCCACAACCGTGGCTCGCATCAATGCTGTGTTGAGATGCGGCTGACCATCTTCCTGCACCGTTTTTGCACCGTGATTGCGGGCAATGGTCAGTGCTGCTGGGTCGCGGCTGACCACCAGCACCTGGTCTAACTCTTTCAGGGCTGAAAGCGTCTTTAGTGTCCGCTCCAGTAGCTCCTGATTTAATGCAGTTCGTTCATCTTCCGTCAGCATGCCCGCCAGGCGGGACTTCCCTCGTCGTAAAGGTTTTACAGGGACAATTGCCCAAAGTGTCATGTTTATAAACTCCCGATAAAGTTTAGCACATCCATCGCCAATCGGGCGCGATCTGTAAGTGAATTCATAAGTGTATCTGTTACCAATGTCCTCGTCCTGATTTTATCCGATAAATGTGCGTCCACGTTATCCAACACAAAACCGCTTAAAAGGTCTCGATAATGTTCAGCCACCGCCAGCGCGGAGGGCTCAATGCCCAATTCTGCATACATCTTTGCCGCAGGGCCTTTGACCGTCTTTCCGCCGATGATCGGGGAAACCGCCACGATTTTCTTTTTTGGAAGCGGGATAACCCGCAGAATCGGATCGACACTCACCCAGGGATTTGACGGGCAAATGACAATGGCTTCCGCTGATTCGACCGCTTCGCGCACGCCGAAAGCTGGTTCAGCGACATCGACTCCGTCGAACCGAAAGCCTTTGACCTTCGGCCCGCACTGTCTGTGGACAAAATATTCCTGAAAGGCCAGCTCGCCTTCATCTGAATCCACAATGGTTCGCACTGGTGAATCGGTCATCGGCAAAATTGTATGCGAAATACCCCAGGCTTTGCAAAAATCTCTTGTAATTTGAGAAAGGGGTTCGCCTCCTTTCAATCTTCTGGTTCTTTCAAGATGGGTGGCAATATCCTGATCGCCGAGGCGAAACCAGTTCGGTCCGCCCAGCTTTTCGACATTTGTGATGGTGTTCCAGGTCTCGTTGACTCGACCCCAGCCAGTTTCAGGGTTTGCCAACCCAGCGAGGGTGTAGCAGACCGTATCCAGATCGGGGCAGATGGATAACCCCAAGTGTTCGAAATCGTCGCCAGTGTTGACGATGATGGTCAAATCTTCAGGGGGGAGGATTTGGGCGAGTCCATGCGCCAGTTTCGCGCCGCCGACTCCGCCCGCGAGGGCAGTGATTTTCATGGATTGGGCTTCAACGTGTTAACGTTTGAACGTCAATACGTTTTACAATTTCCTTGATGGATTTTCTTTCACGTACTTCGGGGGTTTCAGATGGGTAACCCAGGAAATACATCGCTTGTGGTTCCCAAGTTTTCGGTAAATCTAAAACATTTTGAACGGTTTCCTGCACAAACAGCGGACTGCATACCCAGACGCTTCCCAGCCCTTCGGCATGGGCGGCGAGGAGCATTTGCATGCCTGCATTCGATGCGGACTGGGTTGCCATGATGTATTCGGCTTTTTTACGGCGGGTATCGGGGTAGGTGTCCATCTCGGTCATGTCCACGCTGAGGATGATGACCACAGGAGCAGCGGTGATTCTTTCGCGTGAGCGGACGACCTTTCTTTGAACTTCTTCTGGGGGAACTGCATCGGCTTCGAGGTCATGTTGAAATTCAATGGCCATGGCGTTTGCGAGTTTTTCTTTGACGGTTGCCGTTGTCACTACGGCAAAGCGCCACGGCTGGCGGTTATGCGCGGATGGGGAAAATGTGGCAGTGGCGAGAATGCGTTCGATCACCGAATCAGGCACAGGGTCCGTTTTGAAGCGGCGGATCGAGCGTCGAGTCCGCAGAAAGGTATGAAGATCAGTGGAGGTCAAAGTGAGTTGGTTTGATTTTGAAGATGATCCGCTTTTGTCCTTCGCGATGTCTCCAGGGTTCGTTGTCGTATTTGAGCGAGAGTTGATTGATATGTTCATCTGCGCCTTGTGTTGTGAACTCGGCAATTTCGCCGCGGATCTGAATGTAACGATAGGGGGTTCTGGGGTCTTGAATGACAAGCGCCACTTTGGGGTGGGCTTTCATGTTGCGGTCTTTTGTGCGGCCTTCGTTCGTGTTGATGAGAATATACTGGTCATCTGTGTTGAACCAGATCGGCGTAACCTGAGGCGAGCCGTCGGGCATGATGGTTGCGAGAAAGAGGTAAGCCTTGGTTTCGTCCTTGAGCAGGTCGAGATATTCTGTTGGGAAGTTTTTCATGGTTGTGATTTTCAGATTGAGTGTATCAACTGCGGATAAGATTTATGTTAGTTTTTCAACGGAACATATCCTGTTGTTTTGGGCGAATCAATTCCTTGAGCGAGCCTTCGCCCAGCGGATATGGAAAACCGCGCACGTGTACGGCGGGAATTCCTTCGGAGGCCTGTCCCATCATTAGGGATGCGGCAGCGGCAAGCTCATCTGCCACGCCGACGATAGTGATCTTCAGGGTGAAGCCGAACAAGTCCTTCCAGCCGCGTTCGTCGATCATGGCGGGGATTCCGCTCAGTCCAATACAAACGCCAACCGTGCCATTTCTCCACGCGCGGCCATGCGAGTCGATGATCATTACGCCGACGTTGATATCGGTTTTTTGCTTGATCTGGTCGCGCAGGGCTTTGGCTGACGCGTCGGGGTCTTCGGGAAGCAGTAGAACATATTCCTCGTTTTCGCTGCCATCACCAGCCACGTTGGAATGGTCGATGCCTGCATTGGCGCACACGAAACCGAGTTTGTGCTCCACAATGATCGCGCCAATGCGCGTCCGCACGATCTCGTTGCTTTCCTGAAGCATAAGTTGTACGACGCGTGCGTCCTTTTCAGTTTTTTGCGCTAATTCGATGGCCTTTTCTGAAGGTGTGACTGTAGCGAGATTCACCATCCGCCCTTCAGATTTGCTGACGATCTTTTGGGCAATGACGAGAATGTCGTTGTTTTCAAGTTGAATAGTCGAATTCAGAATCGAATCGACAAGAATATCCGCCAAGTTATCGCCTTGGCGGATGAGTGGAATGTTTTTAAGCGGGGTGATGGTTAGAGACATAAAATTCGGGAAGCGTCTTGCTGAAATTCGCAGACCAATCTCGCGAATTAAGAAGCGTGCTTCGCACCTGTGATCTTGATTCCTGCATGGGTGGAGCCATATTTTTTATTGATGCCGATCAGCACGCTGGTGAGCCCTTCGACAACAACAGAATTTTCGATTGGGCCAGCATCCCAGCCATTCAAGCCAGCCGCTTCAACCAGTTTGATGGTCTCAGCGCGGGCATCCTTGCTTGTGCCAGTGACCAGCACATCGCATTCGACATCAGAGTTATCCAGCAAATGTTCGTGCGAGATATTTTGAAACGCAGCACACACCTGCACATCCTCGCCGACGATCTCTTTCGCTTCCTGCGCGGCGGAGCCAGCGGCGGGCATTTGAACAGTGGCAACTTTGGGTGGCACGAGCGGCACGGTCACATCCACGAGAATCTTGCCCTTGAGTTCGTCTTTGACGGATTCCAATGTGTCACGATGTGCAGAGTAGGGAACGGTCAATACGACGATATTCGCTTCGCGCGCCGCCTCAGGGTTGCTCATGCCTGCGATGGAGATTCCATCCCCGAGCATTTCCCTGATCTCATTCGCCGCGGCAATCGCTTTTTCGGCACTTCGTGAGCCGATGTAAACATGATACCCTGCGCGTGCCCAGCGATATGCGAGTCCCTTGCCTTCCTTGCCTGTGCCGCCTAATACGGCGATGGATAATAAAAGATGTGAGTCGTTCATGAAGTCTCCAAAGAATTGGGAATGCGGATTTTATATCCGCTTTTTGTATAAGCAGGCGGACTGGGGTCCGCGCTCCAAAATTACATAACCTTCGCTACTTCTTCTTCGTAGCGTTTCCAGATGCGCGGTGCAATTTCTCGGGCGCGTGCGGCGATCTCCGCTTCATCCAAAGTGAGCAATTCGCGGTCCTTCATCAGGACTTTTCCAGCCGCAATGGTGGTGGTGACCATGCTTTGCTGGAACCCGAAGATGATCTGCCAGGGCAAATTGCCAGAGGTCAGCGGGGTGTAGGGATGATAGTCAACAAATATCAGATCGGCGAATGCGCCCTGTGTGATCTGCCCGATCGGCGCGGCGGGGAAGAATTGATTTGCAAGCGCGGCATTGTTATACACTGCCATTTGAGTCACGTCGTATCCACCCATGCGGCGCGGGTCGCGGTGATGAATCTTGTGCAGGAGATACGCGGCTTTCCATTCCTCCCACATGGCGTTGGAGAAGCCATCGTTGCCAAGACAGACTTTGATTCCCAAACGCAGCATCGATTCAATAGGCGCCACTCCCACACCGTTATTCATATTTGAACGCGGCTGGTGTGTAAGCCAGGTGCCAGTCTCTTTGAGGATTTCCATTTCACGCGCATCAAAATGAATGCCATGCGCAGTGATGGTATTGGGGCCAAGGATACCGTGCTTTTGCAAGCGATCAACGACGCGCATCTGGCTTTTGCCGAGGCTGTCGTATTCATCTGACTCATGCTCGGCGGTGTGGACGTGAAAGCCCGTCCCTTCAGGAACGGCGGCGCGGCAAGCCTGCAAAGTGATGCCCGAAAGCGTCAGGCTGGCGTGCAGACCGAATGTCCCGGCGAGGCGCGGATGCGGATTGGCCGCCAGGCGTTTCAAAAAGCGGATGTTCTCGTTGATGCCGGCATTGGCCTTTTCGCTGCCATCACGGTCGGTCACTTCGTAACACAGCACGCCGCGCAAGCCGCTTTTATCCACGGCATCAGCGATGATGTCGAGTGAGCCATCAATCGCATTAGGAGAGGCGTGATGATCGATCAGGGTCGTTGTGCCATGCTTGATCGCATCCACAAGGCAGACCAGCGCCGAGAAGCGGACCGCTTCCGAATCCAGCGAACGGTCAAGCGGCCACCACAACTTTTTCAGAATCTCAGGGAAGTCTTTTGGGGCAGGCCCGGGGATGGCCATGCCGCGCGCAAATGCGCCGTAAAAATGTGTGTGCGCGCAGATACTGCCTGGCATCACGTATTGACCGTGGGCGTCGAGCGTCTTTGCTTTGGGGTATTTTGCGGTCAGTGCTTTTGTGGTGCCGATCTCTTTGATGCGGTCGCCTTCGATCAGGATCGCATGGTTTTCGAGAATCCGATTTTCAGATTCCCAGGTGACGATGGTTGCATTTGTTATGAGCATGTTTAACCGAATCCATATTGGCTTGGGTGCGGAAGCTTCACACCGGAAGCGCCCATTTCCCATAAAATATTGTAAGCAGCTTCACGTAATTCGTGGTCGTCTTCCTTGTACATTGCGGCATAGAGCTGTGCGATGACGCCTTCATTCGGGGTGTATTTGAGATACGGGAGCGCCGCAATACGTGTTTCTGCATCTTCGCTCTTGAGCGCAAGCAGAAGGATGTCAGTGGCAGGGACTCCGGGAGAAATACCCATTCCTTGTTTGGCGGCGAATTCGATCAACCATGGCGATTCGGATGGAGCTTTGAGCTTGTGCGGTGCAAGCGAACCAGCACTGGTTTTTGAATCCAGCACTTCGGTGGCGGCGTTGCGGACGACCCATTCCTTGTCGTCGATCTGGATCTTGCGCAAGGTATCAATAGCCCAATCCTCATTGACACGGCTCAAACCGTAGGCGACTGCACGCCGTAAAAGAATGTCATCAATGGTGACGCCATCGCGAAGCATGGCATAACCTTCGTGGGGATCGTTCGCCAACGCTTCTGCAGCGGCGCGGCGGATGTCTTCATCTCCGTTGAGCAGGGTGTGGGCTACAGTTTCCAGTGCGTCATTTGTGCCGATGGAGACCAGTGCCATACACGCCGCCCGGCGGACTGCCATACTGGGGGCCTGTAATGCGCGTTCCAAGGGTTCCAATGATTTTGCATCCCGCATCGCGCCTGCACCCAATACTGCCAGATGAACGAGTTCAAATGACAGGGTGGTGGCGAATTGGCGGAAGAGAGTCGTTGCGCTTGGGTCATTGCTGACGACAAAGGCTGCCATTGCCTGTCCACGTAAGTTGAGCGGCAGGCCTTCCGTTTGCATGATGGCGGCCAGTGTTCCGAATAGTTTGCCTCTCCATGGCGCATTCCGCGGTGCATCACGCAGCCAGCGCGCCGCTGCAAACAGCGGACGGTGCATGGGCAGGCGTGAGTATTCCATGAGGGACTGCACCAGTTTGCTGGCATCGCCATGGGCGGCGAAGTACCGCATGGCAAGATACTTGCCAGACCAATCGGCCTGATTGAGGATGGTCTCTTCGGCTTTAAAATTCATCAATGCGCGGCCAGCTAAGAAGCCCGCAAAGACGGAATGTGTGAAGCGCATTTTATTGTTCGGGTAAACAACGAGAAGTCCACTGGATGCCATTTTGCCGAGCAGACCGGAAGTAGGAGTGGAAACCTTTTCGACCTTTTTGCCTTTTTGCTTGGTGTCTTCGGGCTTTTCTTCTGTTGCGGTTTCTTCGGCGGGCGTTTCGGCCGCGTCGACGGGTGCGGCCTCTTCGACCACTTCAAAAGATTTCACCCAGGCACGCGCAACACGCGGATCGAAGATGGGTTGGGCATTGACCATAACCTGCATGGCCAGTGTTTCCAAAGCGGCGAGCGGAGTGTTTGTCGGTGCGATGCGGCGGATATGTGTGGCAATGGCTTCGAGCACATGCGGGCCAAGGCTGTCGCCAGCGTAGGCGCCCCATGCTTTGAGTGTCAACTCAAGGGGAGATAAATTTGCGTTGTCGGCACCCAGCCAAACGTTAAGCAGGAGCGGGTCCACTTGTTCAGGTCCCGTCTGAGCCCAGGCTTCCATCGCGACCGTTTGAGACCACAGTTCGCCCCATCGGTCGATGAATTTTTGATTTTCACGCTGTGACCATGTCATTAATGTCAGCGGAGTAAACCCAAGCATGACCAGACCATCCAGGTATTCTGGCGCGCCAGTGGTGACGATGCGTGTCTTTGGATAGGCCTGTATGATGATCTTGAAATAATCGGTGATGAGCTGCTGGCTTTCGGGTGTGACTTCATCAAAGCCATCGATGAGCAGGAGCGCATCTCCGCTTTTGAATGCGGTTTCGAAGAAGTTCGGCAGACGACTCACGTCCATCAACGGCGCGTTTTCAGAGGCTGCGTCGATAAGCGGCATGAGAATATCTTTTTTGGGGTCGGATAACGGAAGCTTTAGATTTGCGACATGATACAGGAATGGGACTGCGTCTTTGAGTTTCTCCAACTTTTCGCTGCGATTCGCGGCGAGAGATGCGAGGTGCGCGAGGGCCACGGTCTTGCCGACGCCGGGCTGACCGATGATGGCAATGTTGGCATTGCCGGATAAGGATTGTGAAAGTGTTATGGTTTGCGCGTGATAGGATGCGGCAATTTCAGGCCACATGGGCAGGTATGGCAGGGTTTGCGAAACTACATCTTCGAACTTTGGAGGTGTGCCGGGTTGGACGATCTGTGGCGGGGCGATGAGCAAGGGTTCAAGGATGATCTCATCGAGTGAGAAAAGCGGTGCAGCGAGATGCATACCTTGTGCGCGGCGCAAAGTAATGCGGCGATGATTTTCTTCCACCGTGCTGGATTTGCGTGTTTGCGCGATTTCGCGCTGTTCCTTGATGCCTGCTACTAGTTCGGCCCAGAGTGGGCGCGCCCGTGATACCAGCAGCCAGAAAATGGATGCCGCTATAAAACCGACGATGAAGGAGTAGGAGTCAATCGCAAATCGTGACATGGAATGCGTTTAATTCGAATATAGGATTCGTCCACACGTTGGACAATTTACAAGTTTTTGAGAACGTGCGCTTTGTTGAATGGCGGAGTTGAGCGTACCACCACATGCGGCGCAGGCGTTATCGGTGATCTCTGCAACGGCAATGCCGCGTCTTTGCTGACGCAGGTCTTCGTAGATTTGAAGCAGGCTGGAATCTATTGGTGCTAGCGTGGCTTCGCGTTCTTCGACGAGATTTTCGAGTTCCATTACAAAGGTGGATTGATCTGCGATCAGTTTTTTATGTTCGCTTCCAAGGCGCGCCTGGATCAATTCCAATTGCGTGTTTGCGTTTTGCAGGTTTTTATCTGCGGTCTCTGCGGCGAGCATGGCTTCCAATTCGCGTTCTTCAAGGGTTGAGAGATGTTTCTTGAGCGAGGCAACATCTTTTTGAAGGTCTTGTAATTCCTTGGGGTTTTGAACCCTGCCGCCATACAGGCTGGATTCTGCCTGCTCAATTTTTATTTTCTGGGCTTCCACTTCCACTTCCGTGCTTTTGAGTTCGTGATGGGCGCGGTGGTGCGCAGCCTTGGCTGTTTCCACTTGCTTGAGACATTCGCGCATTTCAGCGTCGTTCTCGAGAGTCTGACGGATCGTGTCCAATTGTGAACGCGTACGGTCGATTTGACGATCCACTTGCTGCAGGCGGTACAGTCCCAACGAAGCGCTCATAACTTGAATTATATACGATGTGGGAAAAAAAGACCCGTTTTCGGTTGAATACGGGTCGGGGAGTAATTGAACTGTAAGGTGATTTTGGAGTGGCTTATTGAGTGGAAACGTTGAAATAGTTATATACGGCTTTGGTCAGGTTTCCGAAAAGCGGGTTGGTGATATCCCAAATATTGGTGACGGGATGGTATGTGTAGATGGATAATACGAAGTTGCCGCCGGAGGTGTAAACGATGCCCACATCGCTTGTGTCGCGGACAACGCCATCGGAGGCGGGGACGTATCCATGTTTGTGTGGAACGAGCGTGCCGTCTGGCACGCCGCCCTGGATCAGGGAACCGAGTTTATCCTGGGCCATGAAATCAATGAGCAGTTGACAAGTCTGCGGGCTGACCTTGTCTGGGAAGGCGGCGATCAATGCACCGCCATTGTTTTGGGCACATTGATAAATATCGGCCAGCAGGGATCCCATTTCAGAGGGGGTTGTTTGGGAATACGAGTCGGGCTCGGTGGTTATGTCCACACGCGAGTTGGCGGGCGTGACAGGAATGGATGGAAGCAGATACGCCGGGGCGGTAAAGAAACCAGCAAGGAAGGTGTTTTCCAACCCGATGGTCCTCATGTTTTCTGTGACGATCACGGGACCGCGGTTGGGCTCGATGGCTGAAAGAACGATATCGGTGGCGTCATTGCTGGATTTTCCAAGCGTCTGTGAGATGCTGTTGGAAATATCGGGGGTGAGGTTGCTGCCTCGATTGATCAAATAGGAAGCCACAACCGGTATCTTCATGGTGCTGGATGCCGAAAAGGCAATATCGGGCGATACGCTGATTTCCTGTTTGTTATTGATCGCAAAATGGATCTCCTGCCCGGTTTGCAGGTCTACCATGTAGAAGCCGATCAATCCATCGAAATCGGAGACGGTGATGATCTGCTTGAGCAGAATGGTCAGGTTTTCAATGGTGGGTCTGGCCACAGAGCCACGGGTGAAGGTGAGTGCAACGGAGCGACTCGTTGGGGAACGGAGCGCATCAGTGACGAGCAGCACGGCGCGGTCAAGGTCAAGAGTCTGCCCGGGTTGGCCGGGCAGGAAATCGGTCCCGCCTGGAATCGGTATGGCTGGGGAGGGGGGGAGATCGTAGCGCGCAGCGATCTCATTTTGCAGATATTCGCGCAGGCGTTCCTCTGAAAACTTCGGGCTTAAAGGAATGGCGATTTCAGAGGGGGTGCGATTCCAGAGAAAATCCCAATATCCGCCCCAGAACGATCCGCCGGTGCGGCTGAGATCGGCTGCGGCCAGCATGGTTTCAATATCGGGTTCGAAACCAACCACCGCAGGATCGATATGAATGATGGCATCATTGTAGAGTAATTCAACTGGAGATGTGTAAACTTCGAGCAGTCTTTGCGATGCTTCAACAGGGGTCAACCCGCCAACGGGTACGCCGGCAATGGTCATGCTGGCTGGATAGTTGTTCCGTTGTCGGCTGTAGGTAATTAGGGAGATAATGCTGAGTACGAGCGCGGCTGTCAAAAATAAGATCGACACACCCCGAAGGATTGTGTTGGTATTACGATTTCTCACATAGCCTCCAAGAAATGACAAATATCACGTAAAAAAGTATAACACACCAAAACAGTTGCTTGTGCTAAAATACATTAATCGCTGTATATTTCCTACAAAAAGGATTGACATGCTCCGCTCTTTCTTCATCTACCTATCCAAAGCAGCTTGGGCGCAAAACCTGATCACGAATTGGAGCTTTGCCTGGCGCACTGCTTCCCGTTTTATCGCAGGGACAAAGCTCAGTGAGGCCATCCAGGTCGTCAAGGACTTGAATGCAAAGGGGATCAACGCAACACTCGATCATTTGGGGGAACATACGAATACTCCGGAAGAAGCACAACAGGCAACAGATGATATTTTTGCAACACTCGACGCGTTGGGAGCGGATGCGACTGTGCGCGGTAATGTATCCATCAAGTTGACGCAGATCGGTCTTGGCCTCGACGAGAACCTGTGTGCTGAAAACCTGGAGAGGATCCTCGCCCGGGCAAAGCAGAACAATACCTTTGTCCGCGTTGATATTGAAGATACGCCCTATACCGATAAGACCATCAACCTGTATTACTTGATGCACGAAAAAGGCTATACCAATGTGGGCATGGCTGTTCAATCCTATTTATATCGTGCTGAAGCCGATACCCGCCGCCTGACACAGGATAAAACGACCATCCGTCTTGTCAAAGGCGCGTATAAAGAACCCCCCGAAAAAGCCTTCCCCCGAAAAGCCGATGTAGATGCAAATTATGATCTGCTGACAAAGATCCTGATCGATGCCTCTCTTACATTCCAGACAACACTCTCCAGCGATGGCCGCATTCCACCCATCCCTGCGATCGCCTCCCATGACGAGAAGCGTATTGAGTTTGCCAGGCAATATGCTGAGAAGGTTGGCCTTCCCAAAAATGGGCTTGAGTTCCAGATGTTGTATGGAATCCGCCGTGACTTGCAGGAAAAGCTGGTCAAGGAAGGATATCCCGTTCGTGTCTATGTTCCGTTTGGTACGCATTGGTATCCGTATTTTATGCGCCGGCTTGCTGAACGCCCTGCGAATATCTGGTTTTTCATTTCAAACTTCTTCAAAGGATAGGCAAGTAAATTGTCAAAGCCAGCGGACGCCGGTCAGGCGTTCGCTGTTTATTTTTTAATGCAATTTCATTGTCGCGCCTGGCAGGTTGAGCATTATGAGTAATAGGCTTTATAATCTGGTGGATGAAAACGGTGAATCGCTTTATCTTGTTTCCTGCTTTGTTTATCACAGCCATATTGCTGGGCGCTTGTGAACGGACAGTCATTACGCCGTCTGCGCCTGCCCCCACGATTGTGATCGCGCCACTCCTGATTGAAGATACACCCACCCCTTCGTTCTTCCAGCCCACCTCACTTCCTATTACCCCAACGATTGACCCCACCTATTTTCGGGATGAGTTTGACGATGTGCTCGGAGGCGGGTGGACGTGGTTGCGTGAGATTCCCGGACAATGGAGTCTTGAAAAGGTGCCAGGTTCCTTGCGAATCGCTGGCGGCCGCGGGTCGGTCAACGCGGAGACAATGACCAATATCCTCCTGAGGCCTGCCCCTGCAGGAGATTTCCAGATTGAAACCCTTCTAACCTTTGAGCCTGATCAGAATCACCAGTTTGCTGGCTTGGTCATTTATCAGGATAACAATAATTTTATTCAAGCCGGGCAGGCTTATTGCCGTGGCGGTGGTTGTGTGAGCAGGGGAATTTATATGAACCATTATGGGAAAGGCCTGATCGTCCCTCCCAATTTTGCCCAGGTTTATAAAAATAATGTCGTGGTCCTGCGGCTCGTCCGCAAAGGGACCAGTTATATTTTCGAGATCAGTGGGGATGGCAAGGTGTTTTACAAGGTCGGTTCACATGAAAGCGATATGACGCCATTGCAAATCGGAGTTCTCGCGGGCCAGAACGTGGATGGCATCAGTACCACTGTCCCTGCTGTTTTTGATTATTTCGAAGTAAGCAGCCCGTAAAAGCCAATTCCTGCACTGAAGCGGAGATGGGTGATGAAAAAAAAGACCAGTTTGTTGTTATTGATCTTTCTGTTTTTGACATCCTGCACCCTCAGTGCTCAATCTGGTGTTACGGTCACCCCGTCCTCAATTCCCAGCGCTACTTATACAAAGACTCCGCTTCCCACGATCACGGCGACACCCTATCTGACGCCGACCCCGCCTGCGGAACTCATTACTAGCGGTGATTGGACGAGTCCGTATGTGGCGCTTACTTTTGACATGTGTCAGGACCCGTTGTATCCTGCAGGCTATGATATCGGGGTGGTGGATGTGCTTCAACGGTATAACGTCCCAGCCACTTTTTTCATGGGTGGAGATTGGATGCGTACGCATCCAGACGAAACAAAAGCCCTGGCCGCGAACTTGAATTTTGAATTTGGCAACCACTCCTGGAGCCATGCCGACTTTACGACACTCACGCAGGAGCAGATCGGTCAGGAGATCGATATGACCGAGGACATGCTCTTTCAGTTGACTGGGAAGCACTCGCGACTTTTCCGTCTTCCATCCGGGCTGTATAACGAATCCACATTGCAGGTCGTTGCCAGCCACGGACTGTACACCATTCAATGGGATTCGGTTACGGGAGACCCGGACCCAACTTTCGATGCCGCTACAATCCTTTCTGAAGTCCAACGAACCGTGCAGAATGGTTCGATCATCATCATGCACGGAAATGGGAGAGGCTGGCATACTGCCGAAGCTTTGCCCCTCGTCATCGATTATTTGAAAGACAAGGGATATACCCTTGTGACCGTTTCCCAGTTAATTGGTCTTGAGCCTTTGCCCCAGGCAGAATAGTTGAGACACAAAAATGAATCCCGAACAACCTAAACATATCCCGCACGGTGTGACGCTTGAAATGATCCTTGCCCGACTGGTCGAGCAATATGGCTGGGAGGAGCTGGGGAAGCGCATTGTGATCAAATGTTTTACGAATGACCCAAGCATCAAATCCAGTTTGAAGTTTTTGAGGAGGACGCCCTGGGCTAGAAAAAGAGTTGAAGACCTGTATCTAAGCTCTGTGAATGAGAATCCTCGTGCCTGAACTTCATGCAAATGGGAAGTGAGAATTTTATTTCTATAGGAGATCATAATGAACGATGCGCAATTGAATTCAGCCAATCCCCCCATTTCTTCATTGTTGCGTGGAATTACCTGGTTGGAAGTTCTTGTTTTGATCGTAACGGGCGGCGGGCTTTTCTTTTTGCCCGATCTGGCACGTGAGCAGTGGCCCTGGGCCATTGCTCCATTCAATGGGCGCTTTGTCGGAACCGTATATCTTGGTTCATTCGTGTCGGCCATGCTCATGGCTTTTCATGGACGCTGGTCGCCTGGGCGCATCGTCTTGCCGATGATCTTTATTTTTACAACGATTGTTCTTGGTGTTTCTTTCCTTCATCTCGATCAATTTGACCTTCAAAGATGGCAGCCGTGGATCTGGTTTCTGTTGTATATTGTTCTGCCCATCAACAGCGCTTATCATTTATGGCTCTATCGCGATCGCCAATCCGCGGATTCATTTTCCACTCCCAGTCACTGGCGTGGTTCCTTTTTGATTTTATCTGTGCTATTCGGGGTGTACGGACTGGCTTTGTTGTTTTTTCCGACAGCTTCTTCAGCGTTTTGGCCGTGGCCTATTGATGGATTCCACGGGCAAATGTACAGTGTTGTCTTCATCACGCCAGCCATTGGGTTATTTCTGATCGCCAGTCGCGCATCATCATTGGAATGGAAAACGCTCGGTCTGACTCAGCTGGTAATTGGTGCCTGTGCCATTATTGGCTTGTTACTGGTTGACGCAGTAGTGCCCCCGGAAAAGAAAGTTAACTGGGCATTGGCAGGCACCTGGCTTTGGCTCCTGATCATGGCCGTGTATGGCGGAGTGGGTGTGTCTATGCTTTTTCGTGCTGGCAGAAATCAGGAGGCTGGGTAGGGGATAGGATTATCCGTCAGCAAAGACTGGCGATATAATGTGTTTATTCTTTGAAAGATGCCTTCAAAAGGCTGATTTTTCATTCATCCCAACTCAGAGGAGAATACCATGCAAAACAAAGTTGTTGTGCCGGGCAAGGTAAAAAAGGACAAGGATAATAACAAAAAATATAAGATCGAAAAGGAAAAAGGCTCCGAATCAGATGTGACGATCGATATTGTCGACGATGGGGATTATCTTGTTGAAAAACTCAGCATTGACGGATTGCCGACAAACATGACCGATGGAAACCCCATTACATGGATCAACAACTTCTCCGTCAAGAAGAACGGACAATATATTAATCAAAGATACTTTGTGTCTATTCCAGATATTGGCTCGTCGCGATTGATTATTTTTGATGGGAATGGGAATCCGTACTATTACACCGGCGAGATCAAGAATAATAAATTTGAGTTGACAGATGGCGACCCCGCCATTGGACACTGGCCGTAGAGAATTAGCTTAATTCCCTGTAGTGGCTTCTTAGCGCGCGCCGCCAGGGCACGTTTTCCACGTAGATGCGGCGCGCCTCTTCTGAACGTAGTTTTGAGACCTGCGTATCCAAAAGCAGATTTGCAGCTTGCAAAATGTTTTTGTGACGCGGGTCTTTTTTCTCTTTTAAGACAAGATAGCAGGTGAGCATGATGCGTAACGGCTCTTCAGCGCCTTCGAGGTGAGGATTCTCCTGCATATAAAGTATTACCTTCTCAACCTCGGCTAATGCAGATTCGATATCCAGTACTTCAAGCGAGGTCTGGGCGATGGCTGCCTGAGATTCAGCTGCCAGCACTTTTGCATTGATCCCTTCCCTGATTCTCAATGAATCGATGAACGCTTTTTGGGCTTGTGCGTATTGTTTGTCTAATAAGTAGCCGTAGCCGAGATAAAAGAATGACCATGCCGCCCCGATCTGGTCGGCTATTTTTTCGGATAGTGCCAGTGCTTTTTCTGCCCAGTAGATGGCGGCGGCGGGGTTGTTGCCTTTGCCAGATGTGGAGGCGCTTAAATTGATCAGAGTGTACATTTCCTGCGTGCGGTTGCCCACTTCGCGCGCGATGGTGAGTGCGCGGGTGTGATATTTCAAGGCTGTCTCATAGTCTCCAAGCATGCTGGAGACCCAGCCGAGATTGGTCAACGCCAGCCCGGAGGGATACAGACTTCCCTGTTCCTGGTGGATGATCTGGGCTTGTTCGAAATAATCACGTGCTGTGGCGAAATCACCCTGCGACAACCCGATGATGTTGGCAAGGTTGGATAATACCTTTGCTTCCAGATCGCGATTTCTCAATTCGCGGGCGATTTCCAGTGCGAGGGTTTGATATTGATGTGCCTCTGAAGGCCCCTTGTTTTCGAGGGCAATTAGGCCAAGTGATGTGAGCGCATTGCCTTCCCCAAGGCGGTTTTTTGTGGAGCGGGAAAGTTCCAGTGCTTCCTGCGCACTTGCGAAGGCTTCATCGAGATGCCCAACCCGTGTAAATGCACTTGGCAGTACGTTGTAAACCCCATTCAATGTTTCCAGATCATTGGCAGCCTTGGCGAGCGGAATGGCGCGTTCGCCAAAGGAGATCGCCACGAAGTTTTCACCTTTGGTTGCGAAATAATAAGTGCGGCGCATTAATACGCGTCCGAGGAGGCGGTTGTCTTTTAAGTTGACGGCGATCTCTTCCAGGGTTGTCAGGTCGCTATCTTCATTGGCCCAATTGCCAATGTTGAAATAGATAATGGCGCGTTTGTAAAGAATCTCGAAGCGGGCACGAACTTCGTTTTGCGGAATCCGTGCAAGGGCACGGGTGAGGTAGTCAATGGCCTGGGCGTTCTGATAGGCTTGGGAGGCAAAATCAGCTGCCAGCTTAAGATAGTGAAGCGCTTTTTCATCCAGATTCGCGTGTTCGGCATGATAGGCCAGTTCGCCGTAGTGCGGCTCAAGATCATCTTGATAAACCGTTTCCATTGCTGAGACAGCCAGCCCATGCAATTCGCGCTGACGTGATAGCAGGTGCATCGAATAAGCGGCGTCTCTCAATAACGCATGGCGGAAGATAAACTCGATTTCACTCAAGTGCGTCCAGATGTTGGCGTTTTCAGCCTCGGCCACATGGCTTGATAGATTTTTGTCGGCGCGAAGCATTTCACTCAGCACGCGGATCTCAAATTCGCGGCCAAGGACCGAGGCGGTTTGGACAGTTTCCTTTACCTTTTTTGCCAATCGATCCAGGCGTGCTACGAGAACTGCGCGGACATCGGTTGGCAGGGATATTTCTGCCTGCTCGTGTGCAAAATAATTTTTATTCGCATCCAGAGTCAGCGCATTTTGCTCCAGTAAATAGCGTAGGATCTGTTCTGCAAAGAATGGATTTCCATCCGTGCGTGCGTCAAGAAGTGTGAGCAGGGAATCTGCGATTGGCCCACCCAACACATCTTCTGCCAGATGCGCCATGCTTCGTGTGGACAGCCTGCCCAGTTTTATTTCTTGAATTGAAACTTCATCGGTCGCCCATGTTGAACTGCCTTCGGGGCGCTGCGTGGCAATGATGGCGATGGGATATTTTTTATCTGGCTCTGAAAGCAATGTGCGTACAAAATAAGACAGAAACGTGCCTGTATCTTCATCCAGCCAGTGCGTATCTTCGATGAACAGGATGAGAGGCTTTTGTAAACTTTCGGCACGCAGAAGCACGCTCAACGCGATCAGTGTGTTTTCGTAACGACCTTTTGCATCGAGACTTTCATACAAAGAAGCGGGTTGGGTGATGTTGATCAGAGCTGCCAGCATTGAGCCAGTGCGCATCAGTTCCGATGCCAGTTCGGGATCGGGCGTAATGTTGGCCAATTCCTGAAGATCGCGATTGAATGCGACCGAGTTGATCTCGTCAGGCTGGCCTTCGAGCAATTCAAAGCGTTTCTTCAGCCAATCCTTGAATGGGTTGAACGGCTGCCGCAGGATTTCGTCTGTCTGGCAGACCACCCAATTTGCTGGATGCTCCTTGAAATATTCAGAATATTGAAAGGAGTGGACCAGTCGGCTTTTGCCCATGCCCGCCTCTCCCTGCAAAACCATGACGCCTGCGAATTGTCCGCGCTTGATCGGTTCAATAAATGTATTAAGTGTTTCTAGTTCTTTTTCGCGGCCGACCAACTGTCCCAAATAGACGGTCTCCACAATATTCTTTCGCCCGCTTAATGTAAATACTTTTTGTTCCTGCTTGAAGCCTTTGAATTTATACTCACCAAGGAATTTGAAATTGAAATGCTTTTCAGCGCGGCGGGCAACATCTTCCGACATCCAGTATTCACCCTGACCGGCATTCTCCATCATGCGTGCCGCCAGATTCACACCCCATCCATAGGCCGTATAATCTTCGCGTTTGCTTGAGCCGATAAATCCCGCATATGCCATATAGTACGAAATGCCAGCCCGCAACGTGATGCGGGTTCGAGCCGAAAGCTCAATAATGAAATTCAAGGCGCGGTCGATATCGTTTTCGTAGGAGATTGGCGCGCCCCAAAACATAAGCAGATTAAAGCCCTTATCTCCCAGGTCAGGGCGTAGAAAAACGCCGTTGTATTGATCCTGCAAAAGATAAACCGTTTCCATGAAGGGCGTGACCAGGGCCTCATCAGAGATATTCACTGGAATATCGATAAAAAGATTCACCGCCTGACGAAATTCCCCTGAGATGGGAAGGTGGGCAATTGTATCGGCGAGAAAAATATCAGCAAGATCGTCGGCAGGATTTGGTTCAGGGGTGGGAAGCGGTCTGGGTAGTTCTGCCGTGGTTTCCTGAATTAGAAAGCATTGATCAACAGGTGTGGCGCGAACAACATCCTTCAGCAATTCATAGGCTACCGGGTCCGCCACGATGTCGCCTGCGTAGGCGTGCTCCTCGCCGAGTACTGCGCCGCTTAAACTATCTCCGCGAAACCAGTAGCTGGCCCGCTTGCCATTGATGGATTTAAATATTTGCCATGTCGTTTGCCCGAATCCGATTCCTGCCTTGATACGGATGGAAAACACGCCATAAGGAGTTGAGACGGGCGAGTTGGCTTTTGTGTGCATTTGCATTGCAAGCGCCGCAGATAAACAACGCTTCATCACCTGACCTGAATCCTGTTCGGCGGGGAAAACGGCATTGAACGCGTCCCCGGCATATCCGATCACAAACCCGCCCTGTTCATACACCGCATTGACCAACGGCTCGAACACCACGCGCATCATGTTTGCCAAAACCTCCGCACCATGCGTGCCGTGTGCAGAAAGTACGTCTGTCATGGTGGAGAAGCCTGAGAGATCCACGAACATGGCGGCTCCCTGAAAAACTCCTTTTGTTTCTCCCAAGCGGTATTTTTCATAGATGAATTCTGGAACAAGCTGGCGTGTGATCTGCATGTTTTAATTTTACCGCTTGTTATCTCAATTACCAGTCAAAAACCAGGTTGGATTTGAGTGGCAAGCGAATATAATCCGTCACATGCCAATATCATCTTTTGAGATCAGAGTATGTCAGAGTTGCGGGCTACGCTACCCGTTGACCGTCGGTCATTCCTTTGGAGTGCGCTGTCCGCATTGCCTCGGCGAGACACTTGTCGTTTTGAGCAAACAAATCGGTGGGGAGGGGGCTTCGAAGGAGGAAGGCAAGCGAGAAATGAAGGCTGTACTGATGGATAATATCCGCTCTGCGTGGAATGTCGGCTCGATCCTGCGCAGCGCGGACGGATTCGGTTTCAGCCA
The DNA here is from genome assembly GCF_016705895.1 of Candidatus Villigracilis affinis. Taxonomy (NCBI): domain Bacteria; kingdom Bacillati; phylum Chloroflexota; class Anaerolineae; order Anaerolineales; family Candidatus Villigracilaceae; genus Candidatus Villigracilis; species Candidatus Villigracilis affinis. The sequence goes on from NZ_JADJKT010000037.1 coordinate 192,253, forward strand.
TGCCTACCTGTGCGGAATCACACCCACGCCCGAAGTGGACGCAGTCCGCAAGACCGCCCTCGGTGCCGATGAGTTCGTGACCTGGAGTCACCACAAGGATGCCGTGAAGTTGGTTACAGGTCTAAAGTTGGAAGGTTGGAAAGTTGTTGCACTTGAAGAAGACGAGCGCTCGATTCCCATTTCGCGTTTTTTTGAGTTTCAATTTTCACATCCAATCGTGATGCTTGTCGGCAGTGAGGTCACTGGTGTTGACCCCGAACTGCTCGAACTTGCCGATGCAATTTTCCATATTCCCATGCGCGGGCAGAAGCGCTCATTCAATGTTGCCGTGGCCTTTGGGGTGGCAGGATTTTCATTATCCTCATAAAATAGCCCGCCTCTAAAGATTTTGTCCTGAGCGTAGTCGAAGGACAGATTTTTCGAGAAAATCGTTTCAATTATCAAAAAACTCAAGGAGTCTTTTCATGCAAAAAAATAACAAGTTTCTATTTGCGATTGCCGTTCTGTTGATTGCCGCATTCGCCTGTTCCCTCTCTCCATCCGCCCCGGTGACTTCCGAACCACTTGCCACTGAACCCGTAGTTGCCGAGGCGACCGCGCCTGCGGTTGTCCAGCCTGTGAGTGGATCTTCCCCCGCCTGCGCGGCTTTTGATTCGATTCCTGCGGCGGCCCAATATAATTCCGCGCCTGATTTGCTGATCGATACCACCGCAAACTACTTCGCCACGGTCAAGATGGCGAACGGCAGCGAATTCAAGATCGAGCTATTCGCCGATAAAGCCCCGATCGCGGTGAATAGTTTTGTTTTCCTCACCTGCAAGGGATTTTTCAATGGCCTCACATATCACCGCGTGTTGGAAGGTTTCATGGCTCAGGGCGGTGACCCCACTGGTACGGGCATGGGCGGACCTGGTTATGAGTTCGTCAACGAATACAGCGACCTGACCTTTGACAAACCTGGTATTCTGGCAATGGCCAACGCTGGCCCTGATACAAATGGTAGTCAGTTCTTCATCACCTTTGCCCCAACAGAATGGCTGAACGGCGGCTACACTATTTTCGGCCAAGTTGTCAGTGGTATGGATGTCGTCAATTCGCTTACACTTCGTGACCCAGAGCAAAATCCCAACTTTACTGGCGACGTGATGGAAAGCGTCACGATCTCGCAAGAGTAAACGAAGATACGTAGCACCTGGTTTAATGCAAGAATCCCGCCCAGTAGATTTCTACTGGGCGGGATTTTATTTACCCGTTTGATGCGATGTGCCTGGCAATGACCACCAGCGGATGCTCTGCAGTCTTCCCCGCTCCCTGTTTGATCTGCAATCTGCATGCCGAGCCAGATGAAACGATTTCGCCATTTCTGATTCCCAATTCCCTGATTTTCGGGAACAATTTCAATTCACCGACCTGCATCGAAAGCTCATAATGATCCGCATCGTAGCCGAAGGTGCCTGCCATGCCGCAACAGCCTGTATCCAGCAGATTCACTTGGAAGCCGAAACGGCGCAGCAATTCCATCGTGGCGGCAGTTCCGCTGGGCAAACCATCTTCTGAAGGCCCTTCGGCGCGTTGATGGCAGTGGGGATGAAAGTTGATGATGTCATTGTGGGGAGCATTTTCTCCCGCCTGTTGCAATCTTTCCAGATTTTCATCTCGTAACAAAAACTCATCCACTAACCACGCCCGCTTTGAAATGGATTCAAGTTCCGCGCGGCGATTTGGCAGCAGGGCAGAATATTCATGCTTGAGGCAATACACCTCTGGCGGTTCGCACCCGACCACGCTCAAAGTTGAATCAGGATCGAGCGCACGAATTTCGCTGAGAACCTTTTCGGCATGTTTTCGCGCTGCGTCAACGAATCCCTTTGAAAGCAGTGAAGCCCCCGCCCCGACAATGGGCAGAACCTTCACTTCGTATCCTGCGGTATGTAAAAGATCAAAAGTGGCCTGCTCCACTTCGGGTTCGAGGTAACGCGAGAACACATCCGATAAAAAGATGACGTCTTCCTTTTCCGTGTATTTGAATCTTCCTGCTATCTACGTCCTGTTGCAAATAACGGAAACGGCCGTTTCTCGGTAATGCCCGTTACACGTGCGATCAATTTCTGCGACCAGCCCATTTTCATAAACGCATTCGCCAGCGGCGCAACAGGCGCAAGCCATTTTGAAACCACATGGAAATACCCAAATAGATAATCGCGCAAATGCCTGCGGTGGGTTTTGTAATACTCGTTCATGAATTCGTATTTCAACTTCGGCATATCCACGCCGCTGGGACACTCGGAGGTGCAGCCCTTACATGCAAGGCAAAGATCAAGGGCGTGATAGGTTGCCTGCTCGAGCTCTTTCTGGGCTGAAGGTAAATGACGATTGGTAATTAGTCCGCGCAAAAGATTCGCCCTGCCCCTTGTTGAATTTGCCTCATCTCGCGTGGCCTGAAAAGATGGGCACATCACACCGTTGTGCTTTCTACACACGCCCTGTCCGTTGCAATGTTCAATTGCGCCAGCCAGTCCGCGCTCGTGGTTGAAATGCAAAGATGGAACCCAGGTTTTTGTCTGATAATTTTCACCGTATCGCAAATTCGTATCCATGGGCGGCGCATCGAACATTTTCTTCGGGTTCAAAATATTCTGCGGGTCGGCGGCGCGTTTCAAGGCGCGCATGGCTTCGGTCACTTCCGCGCCGTATGTTTTTTCGATCCACTCGCCCGTTGCGATTCCGTCGCCATGCTCACTGCTCATTGAGCCGCCAAGGCTCAATGCCAAATGCAAAACCTGTTCGCCAATGCTGCGCAAAGCGCGCACGCCCTCTCCGCGATACAGATTCAAAATCGGGCGAATGTGCAAACAGCCGCCCGAAGCGTGCGCGTAAATTCCGCCTTCGGTGTGGTGCTCACGCAAAATCCGCTCGATCTCACGCACAAACTCGCCCAATCGCTCCACGGGGATCGCGCAATCTTCGATGAATGCTGCAGGCCTTGCGGCTTGCGGACGCGAATCCAAAATCCCCAACCCCATCTTGCGGATGTTCCATACACGGGCCTGTTCTTCGGGTGACTCTGCGATCGTCATGACATTGCCGACGCGACGAACCGCTTCTTTCAAAGCCGACGGCTGATCCCCGCTAAATTCAATGACCAGCACCGCGGCAGGGTTGCCCGTCATCCAACCCATTTGGCGGGCAAACGAAGGAACCCCGCGAGCCAGTTGAATGATCATCTGCGGAATCAGCTCAATGGCGCTGGGCTTGAACTCCAGCAAGCGCGGAACATCGTCGCAGGCATCGGCAATGCTTTGATACGCCAGCACGCCCAAAATTGTATGCCTCGGCTTGCGAACCAAATTCACCTTTGCCCGTCGCATCACCGCCAGTGTGCCTTCGGAGCCAGCGAGAAGCGTTGCAAGGTTGAAAGTGGAAGGCTGAAGGTTTGCTGGATACGAAGCGCCGATCCACTGCGGAGGGGAAGATGGACTCCACGGCAAAAGATAATTCAACCTGTAGCCAGCTGAATTGCGCCAGGTTTTTGGGAAATTTTGTTTTATGGCGTCTGAATATTTTTCACGGACATCAAGTGCTGTGGAGAGGAAAGAGGAAAGAAGTGAATCATCTTTCTTCTTTCCTCTTTCCTCCAAAACGATTTTGTTCCAAACCGCAAGACTCCCATCTGCCATGATCACGTCTGCTGAAACCAAATGGTCTGCAGACATGCCGTAGAGGATGGAATGTGCGCCCGTGGCATTGTTGCCGATGACTCCGCCCATCGTAGCGCGTTCGGCAGAAGCAGGGTCAGGGCCGAAGGTCAGGCCAAATTTGGCAGAAGCAGCATTCAGCGTGGAAAGAACGACGCCTGGTTCCACGGTCGCTGTTTGAGAGTCAGAGTCAATTTCGAGGATGGAATCCAGATGGCGTGAGCAATCCAGAATCAAGGCTTCGCCGATGGCCTGCCCGCCCAGCGATGATCCCGCCCCGCGCGGCAAAATGGGAATGGCATATTTCGCAGCGAGTTCCACAGCAGCCTGCAGATCGTCTTGCGTTTTGGGAATCGCAACGCCCAACGGCTCGATCTGGTATATGGATGCGTCGGTGGAGTACAAGGTTCGTGACGCAGAATCAAGCCGCAGGTCGCCAGTGAAGCGCTTTTTCAATTCGTGGAGAAAATCGGGGGAGAGGGTCATGCGGTGATTCTATCGCGTGTTGTCAGAGTGTGTCGCGCTCTCACTTTTTGAAAAACGGCTTGTTCGCTTCTTCAAGATGTGATTGGAATTCCTGTTTCAGTTTCGAGAGCAGGTCCACTTCTTTGGCGGCAAGGTCAAACAATTCTTCGGGGTCGGTTTCGATATTGTACAACTCGAAGACTTCATCAAAGTTTTTGTAGCCTAGATACGCGATGAGTTTGTATGCACCTTTTCTCATTGCGATGACGCATTTTTTCAACGGACCAAAAGCCGAGTTATCCACCGCATACACGGAAAAAATCGGACGGTCTGGGTTTTCTGCGCCGCCGAAGTTGGGCAGCACTTTGCCATCAATATCTGTTGGGATGTCTTCCCCCGTGATCTGAAGTAAAGTGGGCAGCACATCTGTGATGCTCGTTGTTGAATGAACATCAGTGCGAGATGACTGCCCCGGGGCATGGATCAAAAGCGGAATATGCAGCGCGCCTTCATACATGAAATGAAAACCGTGACCCGAAAATCCGCGCTCGAACAATTCGCCGTGATCTGCGGTGAAGATCAGGTAACTGTTGGCGAGGGCGTCGATCTTATCGAGCTTGGCGATCAGCCTGCCGAATTCTTCGTCGATCTGCGCCACCTGTCGGTCGTAGGCGGTTCTTTTTGAATTCAAAAAATCTTTATGCAATTTCGGCGAAAGCGGATGAATGGGTTTGATCGGCGGCGAAAAATCATCGCGGAATAATTTCAGATATTCCCTGCGCGGACTGTATGGGAAATGCGGCGAGAATAAATGGAAATAAGCGAAATAAGGTTGTGAGTTCGCTTCAAGTTGTGACACTTCTTCGTACACGCCGTTGTACACACTTTCGTTCAAGTACGGCGCCACGTATCCGCCGATGAGAATTTCAGGGAGCCCATCAGGATAGCGCGCAGAGTTGTTCTTGTCTTTCAAGAAAGTGTCCATGGCTTTCTTCTTATAGTAGGTGCTGAGGATGGCGGAGCCTGCAGTATCGCCCTGTATGGGGATCATAAAATCATCGAGGGCGATCGAAGCCAGCGTACGGTCATTCTTGAAAATTCTGGTGATCGGATTTTCTTCGCGCAGGCTGTACGAAGTGACTGGCAGGAACTTATCGACGGCGCGGCTGTTCTGCCCGATCAAACGGTCTGACCACGGGTTTTGGGAGAATGCGAATTTGAAATAGTCGGTGCTGAGCAGAGAATAAGGATTCGTCTTTGCGTATTCGGGCAGCACCAATCCACCCTGGTTGATGGCGCGGTGTTTCCAGCCAAACATGCCCGTCAACAGCGAGGCCGTGCCCGTGCTAGTGAAATTTCCGCCGCTGTAATGCTGGTGATAGACCGTGGCGCGGTCGGCAAAGGCGCTGATGTAAGGCGTCGTTTCACGCGGATAGCCATACAATGACATGTGCCGTGCGGATAAGGCATCACATAAAATGATGATGATGTTGGGAGAGTCTTTGTCGCCCTGCGCCAGCGAAGTCAGTTTGCTGGAAACCAGCGAACCCGCCAAGGCACCGCCCGCCAATTTTAGAAAGTCTCTTCTCGTGATCTGTGCCATGGAATCGCTAACTCTTCCTGAACGGTTTATTGGCCTCATCGAGATAGGTCATTAATTCATCCTTCATGGCAGAAAGCGTGGCGGTGTCACGGTCTGAAAGGTCATCCAGTTCTTCGGGGTCGGCTTCGATGTTGTACAACTCGAATGACTTTTTGTAATTGTCTTCGTAGCCCAGATATGCGATCAATTTGAATTCGCGTTTCCGCATTGCAATGACGGCCTTTTTAATAACACCGAACGCGGAGTTATCCACACCGACGAGGGAGATGATCGGGCGGTCTTCGTCCACTTCGCCGCCAAGCCCAGGCAGGACTCTTCCATCCATGTCTGGCGTTGTTTCCTTGCCCGTAATGGACAGCATGGTTGGAAGGATGTCGGTATTGCTGGTGAGGGCGTGAATATCCTGCCGCTTTGTCTGCCCTGGCGCGTGGATGATGAGCGGAATGTGCAGGACCGATTCGTACATGAATTGGAATCCATGCCCCGCAAAGCCTCTTTCAAACAACTCGCCGTGGTCAGCGGTGAAAATGACGTAGCTGTTTTCAAGCACGCCGCTTTCTTCAAGGCGTGGAATCAGACGGCCAAATTCTTCGTCAATTTGGGCGATCTGTCTGTCGTACATGTCTCTTTGGCCATTCAGGTAATCCTGCTGCAAACCAACCGATAGTGGATGAATCGGTTTTGAGACGGGGGCATAGCCGTCATCGCGGAACATCTTCAAATAGTCATTGCGCGGACGGTAGGGATAGTGCGGCGAATACAAATGGAAATATGAAAAATAGGGGTCGCCATTCGCTTCAAGCTGGGTCAGTTCTGAGAACAGCCCTTCATACACATCCTCGTTGAGGTAGGGGATCATGTATCCCATGTTCATCGCTTCGGGGATGCCCTTCGGGTAGCGCGGGGATTTTTGTCCATCGGCAAAATTCAAAACTTTGCTCTTGTTCATGTAACCCAAAATGGATGAACCCACGGGCGCATTCCCGCCTTGAATCGGCATCAGGAAACTGCTCATTGCCACGGAAGCGATGGCGCGATCATTTTCGAAAAAGGCGGGGGAATCCTCAAGCAGGCTGAAAGCGGTGGGCGGGAGGAAGCGGTCCACATCTTCGTAGTATTGGCCCACCAAACGATCGGGCCAAGGATTTTGCGCAAACATCAACCGTTTGTAATCGGAGCCGAGCAGGGTATACGGGTTGTTGTGAACATACTCGGCCCGCACCAGCCCATCGTAGTTGATGGCACGATGCTTCCAGGGAATCATGCCTGTCAACATCGAGGCGGTGCCGCAGGTGGTGAAATTTCCGCCGCTGTAGTGGTTGTGATATACAGTGGAGTATTCCGCGAAGGCGTCAATATTGGGAGTGGTCTGGCGCGGATAGCCGTACAACGATAAATGTCTCGCCGAAAACGCATCCCATAAAATGATGATGATGTTCGGCTTGCTGCTATCGGCAGCTTTAAGCGAAAGCACACGCTCAGAGGCAAGCGCGCCGACCGATGCCGCTCCGAGGAGTTTGAGAAAATCCCTGCGAGAGAAATTTGTCATCGGTTCACCTAGTTGATATTGCGGATCAAAACCACAACCAGCGAGATCAGACTCAGCGGAATGTAAATATAGACGAAGACCGTGGCGCGCTCTGCGAATCCCTCAAAAATGGTCCTGACCAATTTGATTCTCGGCGCGAAGACAGCGAGGACCAATCCCAGCGGAATGGCGATGGCCCACCAGAGCAATTCGCCGCTCAAAAAGGCGGTGATATCTTCATAATTTTGGAATAACGCCAGCCGCAGCATGGACGTGCCCAATAAAATACCCGCCAGAATCATGGAGCGTGATTGAAATTCCTCTTTGTTTTTCAGGAAGAGGAAAACCGTGAAATCCAGAAGCAGGATGACCGTCAACGCAATAAGGCTTTCGAGGAGGTCAAAGGAAAAGGCGTAAGCGTACACCGAGAGGATCTGTCCAATGGAGAGATAGAACAGCCATGAAGGCAGTTTGTAAAAGGATGTGAACAGGGTCCACGAGTAGACCAACGTGACGATGAAGGCATACACCGCCAAAATGTTTTTCGAATCTGGCATTCGTTCAGAAATGAGCTTCAGTAGTTTCATGGGCTAACTCTCACTGACTGGATAAAAAAGGCATGGACAGGTGTTGTGCTCCATCCATGCCTGCTTTGACTTGTAATTTTGAAACGAGTTTTACTTGGCTTTGCCCTGATTCGCCACTGCGGCGGCTTTTTTTGCGGCTTCTGCGGCGTCGCCGAGATAATAGTGTTTGATGGGTTTGAGAGCTTCGTCCAATTCGTAGACGAGCGGCAGGCCAGTGGGTATGTTGAGTTCGGTGATCTCGGCTTCGGAGATGTTATCGAGATATTTCACCATCGCGCGGATGGAATTGCCGTGTGCCACGATCAACAGGCGTTTGCCCGATTTGATCTCAGGCGCAAGTGTGGAATGCCAGAATGGGAGGACACGGTCAAGGGTTATCTTAAGCGACTCGGTGGCTGGCAGTTGTTCGGGAGTCAAAGAAGCGTAGCGGCGGTCAAATTTCGGGTGGCGTTCGTCGGTCAATTCCAAGGCTGGAGGCGGTACATCGTAGGAGCGTCGCCAGATCTTCACTTGTTCTTCGCCGAATTTTTCGGCCATTTCAGATTTGTTCAAACCCTGCAAAGAACCGTAATGACGTTCGTTCAATTGCCAGGCGCGGATAACGGGCAGCCATTCGCGGTCCATTTCTTCCTGAACGAGGCCGAGCGTTTTGATGGCACGTTTCAACACGGAGGTGTAGGCGATGTCGAAATCGTAGCCGCCCTCACGCAGAAGCTTGCCTGCTTCGCGGGCTTCGGAGCGGCCGAGGTCGGTGAGGTCAACATCGGTCCAGCCAGTGAAGCGGTTTTCGAGATTCCAGGTGCTTTGTCCGTGACGGACGAGAACAAGTTTATACATGATGTACTCCAGTTATGAGCGGTTTCGATAAAGCGACTGATTGGGGACAGCCTGCATGGCGTTGAGGTCAAGCGGAAGTTCGAGGAAGTCCGCGATTGACTTGCACAACTTTTCAGGATTGCCAACCATTTCGCTGTATTTGACGTAAAGAATGCGCATGTTGGGTTTGCGGGCAGCCCAATATTTCACGGCTTTTAAATGTTCGCGGAATTGGGCTTCCATTTCGGCGTCGGTGAGGTTGGAGGTCTCATTTCTGCGTTGAAGCATTTTGCGCTGGGAGGCGAGCACTTCGCTGATCTCGCGCTCCATGAAAATGATATCGTAGGAAACGTCTTCAGGTAGGAATTCGAGCAAGTACGAAATAACTTTGACGACCTTGCCGCGCGCATCGTAGATCCAATTTTTTTCACCGTCTTTGAGTGCTTTGACCTGTTCGATCTCGAAATAACCATTTGGGTTGTCTTCATCGGCCTGACGAAGCGAATCCACCACGGTGGGGAGTCCGCCTTCGGCGAGCATTTTCATCATCATGGATGTGCCCGAGCGGGGCAGGCCAGAAACGACGATGACCTTTTCGTTGATCTTTTTGGGTGTTTGGCGTGAGAATAGATTTTTCAAAGGATTACCTGAATGCAGCAACGACATTAGTCGTTACTACGGGTGATTTAAAGATAACCAAGACCCTTCAAGCGGTCTTCCAGATCTTTTTGGCTTCCACCGCTGACTTGTGACGGCGGTTTGATGTGCGATTGATCGAGATGCTTGCCGATGGCGAGGAAGGGGATATCGCGGAAGGAAACGCCGCCGAAGTTTTGCAGGTCGCGGTTGGCGAAGATCACACCGGGGACGACATCAGAATCCACGCAGTGATCGGCGCCCCAGTGATCGTGATTGGCTTCAACCAAATTTTGCGGCACTTTGCCGAGACCTGTTTCGGAGGAGGCGCGATATCCGGGCGCGTACCCAATCACCAGGTCAGGGCCGAGGCGGGTGTAAGCGCCGTTATACACTTCGTGCTTGAGGCGAATACGCTGCATGACCGATTTTCCGTCAGGGCCATTCCAGCCCATCAATTTCTGCTGAATTTCAGCGAGCAGGGGTTCGATCTCGTTCGCGCCCACGATGCCTTTGCCCTCGCGCCCAGCCACGTTCAAGTAAACGCTGTTCAAGCCGACCGCATAGGCTTTGGTCTTTTGCCAGTCAATGCTTGAAAGATCGCCTTCAGTGCTGCCGTTGTTCAAAGTGAGATATCCATTTTCAGCAAGCCAGCGATTGAGATGAATCTTTTGCTGATAGGTCGTGAAGCCGTGGTCAGACATGATGAGGTAGTTATATTTGCCGCCCCATTTTTCTACGCGCTGACTGACCTCACCAACGAACGCATCCAGTTTTTGATACCAGGCCTGCGCCACGTCGAGTCGGTTGTGATAGAACATGTGCTGAACGCGGTCAAGGTCATCGAAGATGCTGCCGAGAACGCCTTCCTTGAAATTGCCAAGCAGATGGAAGAAAATCTGCTTGCGGCGTTCGAAGATCATGTCGCACAAGGCAATGAACTGCTCGTCGGTGATACAGCCATCTTCGAGGCCTGTAGTGTCCTGCGGCCAGCCCAGCGTGAGATACGGCCCGACCTTTTGCCACAGGTCTTTTGCAAATGATTTTGAAGAAGAATAATGCGATAACGCATGCAGCGGATGAATTTGCAGCGGCAGTGTGTACAAACGCACAACGCCGTTCAAACTGGTCAGGATCATGCGGGTAATGGCGTGAACGCTCAGGAATAATCCCGCCTTGAATTTGACTTCCACGATGTCGCTCCACTCGCCAACGCGGAGTTGGATCTGCGTATCGCCGATCGTGACCCGCGCCGAGGTCTGGTCCAACGCTTCAAGCTGGATCGGCAACGTGGCAGGCTGAGGGCCGTTCTTGCCTGCACCTGCGGACCATTCAACAAAGCAGAGAATCTGCCCTTGCCCGTGGATTCAAAACGCGTCACCGCGGTCTTGCTTTTCTTTTCGTCTTCGGTGGTGAAGAGCGTGCCAACGCCCAACTGTCCGCGGATATCGGGGGTGCCGAGCCCGGGTAAAGTGTTGACGGGTAATTCAGGCCGCGCAGGGAACATGGCAGGCCACCACAAAGCGGTGGCAGGGTAACCCATGCTGGCAGCTTCTTCAAAAAGGGTCTTCGCGATGTACGGAGGGACAAATTGCTCTCCCATCGCGCTTTTCTTCATCGGTAAAATCGAAACATATGGGGCGTACGTGGCGGGGTCACGATGCACGAAATCGAAGATGCCATGCCCGCCCGGGTCTGCGCCGGTGGCAATGCTTGTCCACGAGACTTCGGTTTGCGGTGGTGAACATACCTCAAGGCGTGAATATCCCCCGGCGTCCATGAATTTCGAAAAGTTCGTTAATTTATTTTGCCCCGCCATGTCTTCGAACACGGCGGGGTCAAATGAGTCAAAGCCAAGAATGATCGTCTTCATGCAGCCGAATTACTGATTTTGCTCTTCGTCTTCCTTGCGGAAACGGCGGCGGAGTTTTGCAATAGCTTCACGAATGTTGCGGGAGAAGAAAAACAAAACGCCCGAACCTGCTACGAATACTGCGGCGAGAGCCTGGAATAAGATGCCGCCTGTGTTTGGATCAATATACATTTGAGACACTCCTTTTTTCGGTTAAAGATTATATCTGACATCACAACCCTTGTCCATTTGAGAGGTTTAACCTATTTTAATTTCCTGTTGGATTCAAAAGTATCCAGCATTTCTTCTTTCATTTTTGCGGTGGTGGTCGTATCAAGCGTGGACAGGTCTTTCATTTCATCGGGGTCGTCTTTCAAGTTGTAAAGCTCGAAGGTGTCAGGCCTTTTCGGGTAACCCGTATAGTAAATGAGTTTATGCTCACCTCGGATCAGCGACACAGTCGCGCCGTCCTTGAGGTTGCCAAACGCGGAACATTCCTTGGCTTCAATCGCATACAAACTGCGGGACTCTTCGCTTCCGCCCAGCCCGGGCAGGATTCTGCCTTCGAGGTCAGCTGTGGCCGTTTTGCCAGCGATGTGCAACAGCGTCGGCAGCAGGTCAATGTTGCTGGTGGGGTGGTGAACATCCACGCGGGATTTTTGTCCCGGGGCAATGACGAGGAGCGGAATATGTACCACCGCGTCGTACAGCAGTCGGGTAACGTGACCGTACTCTCCGCGTTCGAACAACTCCCCGTGGTCGGCTGTCAGGATCAGATAGGTGTTTTCCAAAATGCCCGCTTCGTCCAAGGCATTGACCAGTTTCTCGATCTCGAAATCCACGTCCGCTACGAATTCATCGTAGGTTTTTCGTCGCCAGAGGATGTGGTCGTTGTCAATATCCAGCGTGGAGAATTTCGTCGGCGCTTTGAAGGGGATTTCCAATTCTGGGAAGATATCGGTGAATTGTTTGCGGGGCCGATACGGCTCGTGCGGCGAGAACAGGTGAAAGTACGCCAGAAACGGGCTTTGTTCACTGGCGAGATTCTTGATCTCATCCAACACGCCCGCATACACCACTTCATGTTTGTAACTGTAAAACGTATTGTTCGGAATCCCATACGGATAATCGGGCAGTGATTTGTTGAAATCCTGTTTCCTGCGCGCCAGTTTGTTCAAAAACCCAAAGATAGGCGCGGAGGGAACACTACCCACACGGTCAATGCCGCCAGAGAAAAGATAATCATCGAGACCGTAATAAGCGGGGATCGGGTCGCGGGGAAAATACTGCCCAAATAGGGGATGTTCCAGTTGGTCGTAGAAGGTCGGCGCGGGGATGTGATTGTCCAGACCTGATTGAAACTGCCCGAGCAAAACATCGGCAAGATAATTTTGTGAAAAAGCCGTGCGGTGATATTCATCCCCGATGAGGTTGAAAATATTATGGTCCACATGCTTCTTGTTGACCATGCCGCTCAGGTTGATTCCGCGATGCGTCCACGGATATAGCCCTGTCAACATGGAAGCCGTGCCTGCCGTGGTGAAATTCCCTGCCGAATAATGCGAGTGATAGACCGTCGCCCGTTCGGCAATCCGCTCCAGCCCGGGGGTGGTGCTTCTTGGGTAGCCATACACCGACAAGTTGCGAGCCGACATGGCATCGAAGACCATCACGATGATATTCGGCTTGCCGCTTTGCGCCTTGATATTTCGAAGCGCAGGAGCCATGGAGAGGAGCGAGCCAGCCGAAAAGGCCGCGGCTGCTTTCAAAAAGTCACGCCTGCTAAAACGTTTCACATTTCCCTCTTAGAAGATGTTTTGCACGGCAATGCTTAGCAGTGACAAAACAAAGATCGGAATCAGGATGTACAGAAAAACCGTAAATCGGTCCGCCAGTGCCGCAAGTGCTGTTTTGATCCGCGGGTTGTTCGCCAAAAAATAAAAGAGAAGCACGATCACCAGTGAGATCACCAACCCTGTGACCGAAAAGATGATCCGCGCAATATTCTCGTTCGTAATGCGGAAGTAGATCATGATCATGCCGATGATGGGCAGGGTGAGGGCTGTCCCTCTCGCGGCGAATTCATCACGCAGATATTCGGGCGGCAGAAAAAAGCACAGCACCAGCAAAAAGAGCAGAAAGCTCAACCCCTCCAGAAAACTTGCCACAATCACATACGAAAATGTGGCTGCTATTTCACCAATGAGCATGAAATGCATCCAGGATGGCAGGTACCAAAAGAACAACAACGCTGACCATGCGAAAAGCATGGTCGCGATGACCGCATACACAGACAGCACATCGTTAAGTTTTGGAAGTCGGTGATTAAACATGGCTCGTTGGATGAATGGAAAGGTTATGTTTAGGGTTGGAATAAAGGCTTATACTCCAGTTATAATAATAAGTCAAATCACACATTAAATCCCATGTAGAGCAGCCCCATGCCCAGTAACGATGACCTGACCCCAGTACGCCAGCAATATCTCGAGATCAAACGCGAGCACCCCGACCGAATCGTTTTCTTCCGCCTCGGTGATTTTTACGAGACCTTCGATGAAGATGCCGAGATCACAGCCCGCGAACTCGATATCGTTCTCACCTCGCGCCCCGTGGGCGGCGGTGTGCGTGTGCCGTTGGCGGGCATTCCATATCATGCCGTTGAAAATTATCTGGCGCGCCTCATCGAAAAAGGCTATCACGTTGCCATTTGTGAGCAGGTTGGGGAACAACCCGTCAAGGGGATTTTTCCGCGCAAGGTCGTGCGTGTGGTCACGCCGGGGACGGTGACCGAACCAGGATTACTGCCCGGCGATGCGAATAATTATCTCGCCTCGATCATTCTCGATACGACAACAGCGGTCAATTCCAACCCGACCACTGCTTCTGTTTCCTATGTAGATATCACCACCGGAGAATTTGCCGTCACTGAATTGCCGCTCGAAGCCTTGCGCGCCGAGTTGACCCGTCTTCACCCTGCCGAGATCATTCACCCCGATTCGCAAGTTTTACCCGACGGAATCACAGGTCATATCACCACCCTGCCTGCGTGGAAGTTCGAGCCAGGCAAATGCAGCGAGGTTTTGATATCGCATTTCAAAGCATCCACTCTGGCAGGTTTCGGCTTAAAGGATAACGGTCTCTCCGCAAGAGCGGCGGGTGCCATTGTGCAATACCTCAAAGAAACCCAGCCCGATGCACTGAATCTACTCACCTCATTGCGCGCCTACAGCCTGAACGAATTCATGACATTGGACGCATCCACGCGCAGAAATTTGGAATTGGATGAAACCCTGCGCGGTGAACGCAAAGGGTCCTTGCTTGGCACGCTTGATTTTTCAGTCACCCCGATGGGGAAGCGGCTTATGCATCAGTGGGTGAGTCAGCCTTTGCTGCATGTGGCGAAGATCATCCAGCGGCAGGATGGCGTGCAATATTTTGTAGATCATGGCATGGTTCGTGCGGAATTACGCGCCACCCTGAAACCCCTCTCCGATCTGGAGAGATTGGTTAACCGCGTGCTGGCGGGGCAGGCACAACCGCGTGATCTGGTTGCGATGCGTTCCACACTGGCGGAGTTGCCGAAGATAAGAGAAGTGATCAGCGGGCAGAAGGCAGCGGCTGGTAATCAGTGGTCAGTGTGCGCGGATGAACTTTCCCTGTTGCAAAATGCCATTGACGATGACCCGCCTGCGACACTGCAAAATACGGGTGTGATCCGCCCTGGTTATTCCTCTGAATTGGATGGTGTCATTGACGCTTCAAAACATGCCCGTGATTGGATCGCCAACCTCGAAGGTGTGGAGCGTGAAAAAACGGGCATCAAAACCCTCAAGGTCGGATACAACAAGGTGTTTGGTTATTACATCGAAATTTCACGCGGCGCGGCAGATAAAGCGCCCGAGAGTTACATCCGCAAGCAGACACTGGTCAATGCGGAGCGGTTTATCACGCCTGAGATGAAGGAATATGAAACGCTGGTTTTGAATGCAGAAGAACGAATCAAGGAAATTGAAACTCGTTTATTCCGCGAAGTGTGCGCCGAATTGGCGAAAGCCGCGAATCAAATCCTTGCCACAGCCCGCGCAATTGCCGAATTGGATGTGCTGTCTGCTTTGGGGGAGGCAGCTGCTCTCGGAGGCTACACCCGGCCCGAGGTCCACGAAGGAAGCGGATTGGAAATCCATGAGGGGAGGCATCCTGTTGTGGAACAGTTGTTGAAATCAGACAGATACATCCCCAATGATGTCATCTTCGAAAAAGGCGAAGTAGTGCGCGTGATCACGGGGCCGAATATGTCGGGTAAATCCACGTACCTGCGGCAGACGGCGCTGATCGTGTTGATGGCGCAGATGGGGTCGTTCGTGCCTGCCGCGTCAGCAAATATCGGGCTGGTGGATCGCATCTTCACCCGCATCGGCGCACAGGATGAAATTCACGCGGGACAATCCACGTTCATGGTGGAGATGGTGGAGGCGGCGAATATTTTGCATCACGCCACACCGCGTAGTTTGTTGATCCTGGATGAGATCGGGCGCGGCACTTCGACCTACGATGGGCTTTCGATTGCGTGGGGCATCATCGAGTACATTCACAATCATCCGCACTTGCGTGCCAAGACCTTGTTTGCCACGCATTATCATGAGTTGACACAGCTTGCAGACTTGCTGCCTGGCATCCGTAATTACAACGTGGCGGTGAGCGAAGCCGATAACAAGGTTGTGTTTTTACACAAGATCATTCCAGGCGGCGCAGACCGTTCGTATGGAATCCACGTTGGGCAGCTTGCGGGGCTGCCCGCGCCTGTGATCCAACGCGCCACCGAGATCATGGCTGAACTTGAAAAGACTTCAGGGCGCGCCGTGAAGATCAACCCGAATGCTGCCCAGCAGGTTGCGCTGTTCCCAGAAACCAATCCGCTTTTGGATGAGTTGAGGGAATTGGATGTGAATTCACTTTCACCCATCGAAGCGTTGAATAAATTGTTCGAATGGCGGATGCGGTTTACGAAATGATGAAAAATATGTCGAAAAAAAACTTAAGCTCGGACGATGTTGCGACTCTTTTGGTAATGACGTCTATACTACTAGGGGGGTGGTTTCGAATTTTCCCCGCCTTTTTAGCCGGGTTTCCTGTAAATGATGGCGGGATGTTTTATACAATGATAGAAGACTTGCAGATGAATCATTACCTGCTGCCGTTTTACACCTCTTATAACAACCTGAATATTCCTTTTGCTTATCCACCTTTGGCGTTTTATGTTGGAGCAATTATTAGCGACGTTCTCCATATTTCACCTGTTGAGATTGTCCGTTGGCTACCGGGAATTACGAGTACGTTTTGCGTACTGGCCTTCTTTTTTACGGCAAAAGAGCTTATGGAGAGCAGGCTGGTGGCTGCGGCAGCTACACTTATTTTTGCATTGATACCGCATATGTCTGATTGGAATTCTATGGGTGGCGGATTGACACGCAGCTTTGGAATGCTATTCATGATTTTAACTGTGTTATATGCATATCGTCTATTTACAAAGAATATCCGCTATGACCCATGGAGAACGATCCTGTTTGGAAGTTTGACCATTCTTAGCCACCCAGAATCGATTGTTTACACCGTAGGGATCTGTACATATATTTGGTTTATGAAATCGCGCACTTTAAAAGCTTTCCTGGATGGAATTTTGGTTTCACTCGCTGTGTTGATGGCCACCGCCCCTTGGTATGGATTGATCCTATACCGGCATGGTTTTGAAACACTGCTTTCTGCAATGCAAACAGGCGGGCATAGTGTCTGGTCGCCTTTGATTATTTTAAATATGGATAGTATTACGGCTGAGCCTTATCTTGATCTTTTAGGGGTGTTGGGCGTGTTGGGTATTATTACGTTGGTGATTCGAAGACAATATTTTGTTCCAGGTATGCTTGCTGTTATCTATCTGATTGGACCAAGAAGTGCTCATACGGTCGGGAACATTTCTTTTGCATTGGCGGGTGGTTTTTTTTTGATGGAAATTATTATCCCAACTTTGTCTGATATTGGGGACGATCTTGATGGTAAGCCGAGCGGTATTTCGAGGCGAACTGCGGTTATTTTGGCTGTGTTTACAGTACCCTACCTCTTGTGTAATTCAACTTATAATAGTTCCATGATTTCTCAAAACCATGTTGATGAACAGGGTCGAACTGACATGCGATGGGTCGCAGAAAATACGCCTAGAAACAGCCGCTTTTTGGTGCTGACGGGCAATCCTGATGGGATGTGTGATTCTCTTTCAGAATGGTTCCCGGCTTTAGCGCAAAGAACAAGCCTGACAACAATCCAGGGGCGAGAATGGCTGCTTGGAAACGAATTTGATGTATTTGCAGAACATAGGGCAAATATTCAAGACTGCATTGACGAGGGACTGGAATGCCTTGATGGTGAGTCTGGTTATTTTGGAGAGGACTATGATTACGTTTATATCTCAACTGCGCCTCCCATTGGTAATTGCAAATTCCTGAATACACCCCGCAAGAATGTACCTGCCCTTGTAATAGCACTAGAAGATGATGCTCACTATTCCATTTTGTACCGTTCGGAGAATGTTGTTATTTTTAGGAAAACCGGATAAGGAACTGGAGAATAGGTTTACGCGCCAGTTATAATACGTTAATATTTTTACAGGAAATGATTATGTCCTTACTTGGAAAACGTCTGAAAATTCGTTTTTTTACCACAAATACACTAGGATCCAAAGACTCAAAGAGAAAAAAGCTTCGTGCCTTTGTGCCTTTGAGTCTTTGCGGTTTGGTTTTCAGACACCCTCTTGGAAAACTGTTGGTAAAACCTCAAGGACTTTTTCTTATTGTGATTTTCTTTGCTGGATTCCTCACAACCTTGTATGTGTCAAATGAGCATATTTTTTATTGGTGGGATTATGCTTTCTACAAGGAAATAGCTGATGACACCAGCAGAATGTTTATCCAGAACCCTTTTCAGGCATTAAAAGCTGTTTATTTCTCTACATGGTTGGACTATAACTACTATTTTGCATTGCCGCTAATTCCATTCATGGAGTTATTTAAGTATTCTCGATTAGGGTATATCATTGGCTTAGTTTTTGTTTACCATATCCCTATGTTGATTGTATCTGGGCATATTGCCAGAAGAATTTTTCCATCCCATACTTATGCCGGATGGATTACGATTTTTACAGGGGCTTTAATTCCAGCGTTTTGGGCTTCTGCTTTTAGAGGATATCCAGATACTGGAGCAGTTCTACTGATCGCAGTTGCTATAGTCATTTATCTGCTGGATATGGAACTGAAAAAATGGCGTCTTCAACTTCCTGTGATTGGAATATTGTGCGGATTGGCGATTATATTTCGACGCCACTTTGCTTATAATGTGGCGTCTTTATTATTTTCTATAGGAGCATTTTTATTATTCTTTGCCCTGCAACGTTCCGAAAAGAACTGGAGGAAGGGTTTATCTGAGTTTTGGAATGTCTTGATAAAAATGCAAATTATACTGGCCTTTCTCGTGCTTTCCATTGTTTTATTGGCCCCGGGACTGTTGCTGAATATCATTTATGTAAATTATCTAAGTCTGTATTCATCATACTCTCTCAATCCTTTTCAGGTCTTTGTTTATTTTTTAAAGACTTATGGTGTTTTGTGGTTTCTGGTTGTTTTGGGCTTTGCATCGGGCATTCCCAAAATACAGAAGGTTTTTCAGCTTGAAGGCGAAAACGCGGATCAGAAATCGTTGTGCTTTATTTTACTTTTTGGAGTGACTTCTGTGTTTATATGGGTTGCCATTCCCCGTCAAACGGGCACACAGTACATGTTGCATGTTGCATTGCCAATCTTACTGGGTATTTCTGCGCTTATAGTATGGGTAATTATTAAGCCCAAAACGCTTGTTCACTGGTTGCTCACCCCCGGTATTTTCCTTTTGCTTGGATACAACTTGTGGGCAGGATTAGCTCCCGTGCATTTAGTCCCCATTCCAACAACCCTAAACCATCCCCCGTTGTATCGCCCGGACTACGATGAGGTAGCACGGCTGGTTGCTTATTTACGCGAAATCGCTGGCGGAAATGGAAGTATTTATATTGTGGATTCGTCAAAGTTAATGAACGACGAAATCATACATCATGCTGAAGTGTCCCTGTATGGAGAACATACATCTCTGCGGATACTACACTCTCCTCAAATAGATTCACGGGATTTTTACCCATTGGCGCCATTGCTTCAAGCCGAATACGTTGTAGTCACCACTCCCTTTCAATACCATTTAAGCGAGGATGAGCAAAAAGTTGTAAAGTTTGTATTTGATATTTTCTCATACCAGTGGAAAATAAGAAAAGATTTCAAAAAACTGCCTGAGGAGTTTCATTTGTATGATGGGGCGGTTTTGTCTGTGTATAAGCGTCAAGTACCCACCTCTCTCGAAACTACACTTTTGACCTTCAGTCAGATGCGGAAATATATCGGCCGTTTACCGGGCGGACAACCAGATTGGATTCTAATTACCCCATCAGCAGAGGCAAGTCTTGTATATGATATTAACGGAAAAAAGCACTCTGTTACAATATCAAAGGATTCTCCATCGCTTTCTTTTCTTTATGCTGGTGCCGATCCTGCCCAATATCTAATAACCGGAAAGGCGAAATTTTCAGATGAAGGATGCCCTCCTGTTGGTGTTTCCATGCAGGTGTTTTCGCTATCCGAACCCATCTCGATGTTATATTTAAAACAAATTACCTCAGGAGCCGGGGATTTTGTTTTGAATATAGAAAAAACTGACGCTATAGCGCTTGTTCTTAATTTTCAGCAAAACACAACTTTATCCATACCATTGTGCAACCCCATTCTAGAATGGGAAATGTCAGAGTAACCTGAGAAGGTGGATACATATGCCAATCAAGATAAACAAAAAAACTCCTGATGGGATGGAAGTAAGCATCGTATTGCCATGCCTTAACGAAGAACGTACAGTGGGAGTCTGCGTTAAAAAAGCTCTATACTCCCTGAAAAAGGGAGAAGTCAATGGTGAAGTGATCGTGGCGGATAATGGTAGCACGGATAAATCCGTAGAGATCGCAGCCTCGCTTGGTGCGAGGGTTATCCATGTTGAGGAAAAAGGGTATGGTAATGCTCTGCGCAGTGGATTTGTGGCAGCGCTTGGACAATACATCATCATGGCGGATGCAGATGATAGTTACGATCTCGAAAACCTCACGCCTTTTATTGAGAAGCTACGCGAAGGATATGAACTTGTTATGGGTAATCGTTTTAAGGGCGGCATCAAAAAAGGAGCCATGCCTTGGCATCATAGATATATAGGGAATCCTGTATTATCCTTCCTCGGAAAGCTTTTTTTTAAAACTCCAGTAAATGATTTCCACTGTGGCTTGCGCGGGTTTACAAAAGAAGCCATTGAAAGAATGGAATTACAAACAACGGGGATGGAGCTGGCCAGTGAGATTGTCATCAAGTCCTCCGTAATGGAAATGAATGTTTGCGAGGTTCCCACAACTTTGTCCCCTGACGGAAGGGATAGACCTCCCCATCTTCGCAGTTTCCGCGATGGATGGAGACATTTGAGATTTCTATTGATGTATAGCCCCACTTGGCTCTTTCTATATCCGGGTCTTGTATTGCTGACATTAGCTGGGGTTTTCAACCTGGCCTTGTTCTTTGGCCCTGTGAACATTGGCTTTAGGCTGATCGACTTTCACAGTTTCATTGTTACAGGAACAATCATGATGCTTGCAGTAAACATGATCTCTTTTGCTGTGATAACGCGGGTTTACGCCTATAATACTAAACTCCTTCCTTCAAAACCGGAGTTTTACCCGTTGTTCAAGTATTTTACTCTTGAGTTCGGTTTGGGGATTGGGTTTGTAGTGTTTATGCTTGGACTCTTTATAACAATTAAGGCGCTCATGCTCTCTCCCGAATTTAACGCGATTGGTTTTAACACAAGTATTCGCCTGGTCTTTGGTGGGTGCCTTGCTATGGCGCTGGGATGGCAGATCATCATTACCAGTTTTGTATTAAGTATTTTGGGAATAAGAATCAGGGATTAAGAAATCAAGACTATTCAGCGTAAAACGCAATGAATATTTATAAAGAAAGGCTCTAAACTCATGAAAGATATTCGCAAGCCGCTTTATGAAAAATACTATTCCGCTTTTAAGATGGGGGAACCGCGAGAGAAGTTTGGTTTTCTGCATCTCAAACTTTGGTACAACGAAAAATACCTGCCTTTGTTCAAAGGAAGGAAACGGGATGAAGCCATCCTTGACTTGGGGTGTGGGCAAGGATTTATGTTAAGGTACCTGCAATCTGTTGGTTTTACCAACTTGTCAGGTGTGGATATTTCAGAAGAGCAAGTCAAAATAGCAAAAGAGCGTGGATTTAATGTTTTTCATGCAGATGTGATGTCCTTCTTGAAGGAGCATGTGGATGAGTATGAGATAATTGTTGCGATTGACATAATTGAGCACTTCAAAAAAGAGGAGCTTTATGAATTGCTTGTGTTAATACAACAAGCTTTGAAGCCTGGCGGGCTATTTATTATCCAGACACCCAATGGTGATGGCTTGATGCCGAACTATGTTATTTACGGTGATTTAACTCATTTTACAATTTTGTCCCCTTTGTCACTAAAGAATATCTTGACTGTTACAAATTTTGATAATGTGAAAATAAAGGAGCTTGGGCCGGGTCTTTTTATTCACTTTCCTCTTTTTTTGATATGGCAGGTGATTCGGCTTTTTGCAATGATTATTAAATTTGCAGAAATTGGGCGTATTCAGAAATGTTGGTCAGAATCCATGATCTGTAGCTGCCAAAAGCCTGTTACATTGTCTGAAGAAAAAGTGTAAATTTGTTAAAAGAGCGAAACCGCTTTTAACGGGAATTTTGTTGTCATTTTACTGTGCTGTGCGAGCAATATCCTGCAATATTTCAAGATATCGCTCGCACATCTTTTTCCAACTTAATTGGTTAATGGCAAAATCTCTACAGGCAGCACGAAGGTTTTCTGGAGCGGCGCAATTAGAAAGTGCCATATTTAGTTTTTCTTCTATGTCATGTGTCTGTGGCAATACAGCAAAGAATAATTTGCGTGACGCTGTGTCTAGTTCATATAGTGATTCCTCAGAAATTACCACAGGCGTTCCACAAGCGAGACTGTTGGAAACTGTTAAAGTTATTCCTTCCCCGACGGATGGATGAACCAAAATATCTGCGCTGGCGAAAAGTTTGCTTAATTCATCTTCTTGAAGGTTTTGCAAATGTTTTAAGTTGGGTAATTGCCATTCAGAGGGATTAAAGTCATCGGGCCTGCCAACTAATACCCAAAACCATTCCTGATGTTTTTCTATTAAAGGGCGTATTAGATGCACACCTTTACGTTCTACTAAACGACCTACAAAAAGGATGATCGGTCTTTCCACACTTCCGCTCAATTGTTCACGCAGGCGCGCTCGTTCATCCTTCGCCAACGGAACAAATAGGTCTGTATCCACGCCAAGCGGAACCACCTCCTGCCTGGACTTCGGGGTAAGATACGCCATGCCCGCGCGCACATTTTCAGTAATGAACGCTAAACGATCTGCAAGATTGAACATAAGCCAGCCAACGGTTCGATACGCCGCGGTCTGCAAAAAACGTTTGTAATATTGTTTATAAGGTATAAATTTTGCATACTGGGTAAGGAGGACAGGTTTCCCCAGCAGTTTGGCGATAAAAAAAGCAAGGATGTTGATCAAATACAAGCTGTCCTGCAAATGCACGACATCGCACCACTGAATATTGTCAAATAATTTTTTCAACACATTTGGATGCGGCAAGGGATGGGGAAAGCCCAGTTTCTCCTCAGCTATATTCCAGGAGGAGATAGGTACATCACCCCTACCAGCAACTCGCAAATTAGGGGGCACATCCGCCGCCATCCAACGCACCTCGTGCGAGAATTCGCGATAATGTTTTACCAGATTGAAAGAAACGATCTCAACGCCCCCCAGATGTTCTGGATAATAATAATTACCTACAAGTAGAATTTTCAATGGAAGCGGTTCCTTTCTTTCAATTATATCAAGATACAATAGGACAAAAAATGAAAAATCTACAGCAGGGAGACCCAATGCAACGAGCAAATAAATGGTCAATGTACGGAAGAATATTTTTTAGCGCATGGGCAACCTTATGCGTTGCCCTCTTTGTTTTGTTTTCCGGCAGGGCGAGCGTCTTGCATGGATCACTTCTTTTTAATTGGGAAATCATCCTGCCCAAACTTTCAAGAAT
The DNA here is from genome assembly GCF_016705895.1 of Candidatus Villigracilis affinis. Taxonomy (NCBI): domain Bacteria; kingdom Bacillati; phylum Chloroflexota; class Anaerolineae; order Anaerolineales; family Candidatus Villigracilaceae; genus Candidatus Villigracilis; species Candidatus Villigracilis affinis. The sequence continues at coordinate 215,731 of NZ_JADJKT010000037.1, forward strand.
TGAGCCAATCAATTATCTTGCCGACATCATTGGAGCATTTTTCGGAGTCGCCTTTTTTTTCCTAGCATGTACTTCACTGGGGACTATCTTCACCTCTTTGTTATGGGACGAGAAAAGCGACATCTCAAACAAGCCTGCCCGTCCCGTCCTGATCGGGTCAGCTTTTTTGATCGGGAGCGAATTATTTTCCATTATTTTTCTTACCCTCGGCGGACTATACAAGCTAACGCCTGCTTTTGTGATCGCAATAACACTTGGCGGACTAGTCCTGGGGCTTCGATCATTCGTGAAATTTATCAAGACCCATGCAGAAGATCACAGCTTCAATCTTTTTGAAGGGACAGACAATAACGCCAGACTGGTTTACGGGCTTTCCCTCGGCATTTTATTATTAAGTTTGATGTATTCCTCATCGCGGCTGAGCTACGATTCAGTTGCCTTGTATTTTTCAGATGCAAAGATCACTGCAATGACGAATCACATCCAATACTTTCTGAACGATTCATTTATTGCCAGTTCATTCCACACCGGGATACAGTATGCAGCAATTGCCCAGATATTTGGAGACCAGGCCGCGCGGCTGTATTCATGGGCCAACGGTTTTGTAATTATCATCTTCACCCTGGCGCTGGGAGAACAACTCGGCTTATCCAAACAGGCAAGGCGGATATTGCTAGCCCTGCTCCTAACCACCACCGCGTTTACCGACCTATTGGGAGACGGCAAAATTGACCTCGCAGCTTCCGCGCCCGCCGTTGCTGCTGTTTATTGGATGGTCGTAAACGGCATCAAAGCGCGCAATAGCGGATTCTTTTTCGTGGGCTTTCTGGCAGGTTTCGCCATCATCTCGCGACCTTTTAACGCCGTTTTATTGGGCATCTTCTTCGCGCTTTTCTATTTACAAGAAATGTATTCAGCGTGGAAAAATGATGGACTGAATCTCAAATCTCTCTTCAGCCGTTTTTTCTGGCTCCTCTCGGCGCTTCTGGGTCTCGCTTTATTTCATCTAGCCGCCAACTGGATGATCCTAGGTGACCCGCTGGCAGCTTTTACAAACGCCGCAAAGTTGAACACCTCAGGATGGCAATGGTCTTTCGACCCAAATGAGATATGGGCATTTCGGGCTTTCTATCCATTCGTCGTAACATTTTTGAATTCTCCCCAAAGCCTTGGCACTATTTCCCCGCTATTTCTGGCGTTTTTTCCTGGGGTTTTCATAAAAAATGTCAGGGAAAGACTTTTTGAACAAAAAACATTGTTGTATCTGACATCTCTAACTTTGATTACACTACTCCTTTGGATAATGCTTTTCTTTACAGTGGTCGAAATTCGATATGTGTTTTTTCTATGGATAATTCTATTCATGCCCCTCGCTGTGATTGCTGAAGGCTTGTTCGATCTAAAAGATGACATAGGTAAGATTATGAAATTAATGCTCGTTGTAGTCTTGTTGTTTGTCAATTTTAGAGTTATTTATATTTCGCTTGATACTTACTCTCCATTGGATTCGCGTGGAAATCCCCAGTGCAATAACTACTATTTTTGCGATTATCTAAAACCCATAAGTGACCAGGCTGCTCTTGGGGAGCGGGTGTTAACTTTGAGCGCATTCAGATATTATCTCCGTTCCGATCTTTTTGCGTGTTCCACAAAGGCAGATGAGTATTCCGTTCTTCGCGCTGCATCCTTAAGGAGCACAGATGAATTCTGGGAGGAGGCTTACCGCCAGGGATATACTTATGTTGCCTATGAAAAAAACTATACTGTACGACATTTATATATGGATTTTGTCCCTTCTCCTGACAACATACCCTCTTGGATGAGTCTTATGCCTATTTATGGGAACTCGGAAGATTACATAGTGGCATATAAGATAAATGTTCATACCCCCCCAGTTTTCAAAACGAAGACTTGTATGCAGGATGAGAATCGAATATGGGAAGTTGTGCCTGTGGCCTCAAAGTAAAATAGTAACCCACCAAAACAAAAAAAACTGCCAATTGGCAGTTTTTTTTGTTTTGGTGGGCACGGAGGGGCTCGAACCCCCGACCTCATGTGTGTGATACATGCGCTCTAACCAACTGAGCTACGCGCCCGGGAACGATGGGCATTATAGTATAGCCTTCCACCTTTGGCAAGTGCCTACGGCGGAGGCAAATAATCCCAAGGATTGACCTTCCATGTGGCGGTCATCAGCTCAAAATGGAGATGCGGGCCTGAGGAGCGCCCGGTGGAACCAACAGCGCCAATTCCCTCACCCTGACCAACACTCTGGCCGCAGCCGCGATAGATCGCGCTCAAGTGGGCATATAGTGATTGAAAGCCGTTTCCGTGATCGATCATGATCATATTGCCGTAGCCGTAATTATTCCAGCCAGAGTACACAACCACGCCAGCATCTGCGGCATACACGCCTTCGCCTTCGCTGCCTGCAAAGTCAAGGCCGCGATGATTTGTTTTTTCGTTGTAATCAAACCCCGAGAGGAAGTGTTTGTTCGTCGGGTAGACGTAGGTGCCATAACCGACAGCACCACCACTGATTGGTTCACAGGCGCCCTGCCCAAGCACGCGGGCCGATGCGGGGTTTTCACGAGTCACGCCTAACGGCGCACTCCAATTAACGAACTCCCGTCTTCCATTGGGGATGATCAGCCATGTGCCAGTTTTGATATTTGCGTTGGAATAATCGCCAACCGTATTGAGATCGATTTCGTTGGTGGGATATTCGATAATCTCAGCGGCAGTGACACCATAGAACTCGGCCCAATCTCCAAATGGAATGCCGCCGAGCCACTCCCAATACACGCCGTCCACTGGCAGAATGCTTAATTCCTGGCCAGGCTTCAAGGAGTGCGGATCATCCAATAGAATATTGTAATTACCCCACAAAATGGTTTGCGGCTCCAACCCGAATTTCTCTGCAATGCCAAACACGGTATCGCCATCCTGCACAGTGTAGGTGGTGATCTCATTGCGGGGACGTGAAGGAATATTCGTGTGAATTTGTGCCGAACGGGAGATGCCTGCCACCAGTGGATTTTCCAACGCGGGGATCGAATTGATATCCACTTCAACGGTCGGAGCGGAACCTGATGCCTGATTGCTGTTTCCTGAAAGTGGATTCGCCGTTTGGCGATTGAACGCCTGCACGAGCAGAATTACCACGGCAATGGCGACGATGGAAAACAGATTCGTGCCGCTTCGCAGAAGTGATTCACCAAGTCCCATTTGAACGAGCGTATTCATCCAGCGTGTAATAAAACTGCGCCGTCTTTCAGGTGATGGCTGCTCATTTTTCTCTTTTGTTCTCGGAGAATTGTCTGCTTCTTCGTTAAAATCGTTTTGCATATGGTTCATCATAACATGCCCAAAAAATCAAAGTCAAGATGCATATCAAACGCTAATCCTATATTAACCCGTCGTTCCGCGTATATCCGGGCGAAATACCTGAATTCCGCCAATAATTCCCAGGGAAATCAAGCCGCATAACAGGGTCGTGTTGGTCAGGCCGAATTCCTGTGTCATCCAGCCGACGAGCAGGCTGCCAAATGGGGCAATGCCTTGCAGCGCCCAAAGATAGATGCTGAAAACACGTCCACGCAGTATGTCTGGCACTTGCAATTGCAAAAGTGTATTCATTGTAGCCAGTTGTGTGACGGCTCCCCAGCCCATTAATGCAATAATGATCATTGCGATCCAAACAGAGTTCGAGATGGGGATGACGATCATGCCCAGGATGAAAGCCGCTTCGCCCAGCAAAAGGCGCAAACCACGCCAACGTGAGGTGTTGTTCATGGCGATCGAAAATGCTGCGGTCAATGCGCCTACGCCTTGGGCGGTATAGAGCAGGCTATTGCGTATATCCACTATGGCTTTTGTATCGCTTGCCTGTTTTAGCAGGTCTTTGGAAATTACTGGGAGTTGTTGAATAATAGGGAAAGCGAAAACTCCTAATATGGCCGCAATGACGACCAACAGCCCCACAGACGAATTCTTGAAAAGATACTGGGTGCCTTCCTGTAATTCAACCAACATTGGGCGGGTGCGTGGCAACACTGGTGACTTGTAACGAGTCTGCACAAAAAACAAACTGGTAATGATGGCGACGAAGCTGATTCCATTGAGAAGAAATATCCAGCCTTCGCCATTGGTTGAAAAGAGGAGGAGGGCAGGGGCCGCGAGTGCAGGCCCAAGTACACGTGACATGTTGAAGGCTGTGGATTGCAGTGCAATGGCATTCGGCAGGGATTCTCGCCCAACCAGTTCGATCAGCATGGCCTGGCGTGCTGTGATCTCGAAAGCCGTGGCGATGCCGAGAATTAGCGATGTGATCACGATGTGCCATATCTGTATGAACCCACTTAATGCAAGAATGGCAAGCGCAAAAGTGTCCAGCATCATGATGGATTGAAGGAAAATGATCGCCTTGCGTTTGTCCACGTGTTCGATGAGCACGCCACCGGGCAACGCCAAAAAGAAGGTTGGCAGGGTTACAGCAAAACCGATCAACCCCAAATCGAACGGACGGCCGCTGATGCGGTAAGCCAGTAATGGCAAAGCCGTGTTTTGCATGGATGTGCCGATCAGAGATGTGAGATGACCTACCCAAAAAATGGCGAAATCACGCGAGCCTAACGCTGGAAAGCGTTGTGCTAAAAGGATTTGGATTTTATGCATGTTGTGAGTTGACGAAGAAAGAGCGACGGAATCCGTTCCTGAAAATATTTATCTTATTGAACGGGAACCACCAATTCGGCACGGTCATTGCCTGGAGCGTTGACCATGGTCGAAACAGGGTAGGCGGACATTTTGTCAGCGGGGAAAGATTTGATAAGGTGTAGCAGGCTGTCGGGAGTCCGAGGCGCGGCGTCGAGCCAGTCGGCATAATCCTTTTGGTTAAGGATCACCGGCATGCGGTTGTGCAGAGTCGACATCAACTCATTGGGTTCGGTGGTAATGATGGTGCAAGTGCGAACCGAGCCGCCATCCGGGGAATGCCATTCATCCCAAAGGCCTGCGAAGGCGAATGGCTTGCGGTCTTTCATGTGAATGAAATAGGGCGTTTTGGTTTTAACACCGGGCTGCGCTTTCCATTCGTAAAATCCATCGGCGATGATGAGGCAGCGCTTGTATTTGAATCCGCCGCGAAAGGATGGTTTTTCAGAAATGGTCTCGCCGCGTGCGTTGATCAGTTTGTTGGCAATGGACGGATCCTTTGCCCATGAAGGGATCAGCCCCCAAAGGAAAAAATCCGCTTTGTTCTTTGCATCATTTGGAATGGCAAGGACGGGTTGGGTTGGCGCGATATTGAAACGCGGGGAGAATTGATCTGGAAATGTGAAATCCGAAAATGCGTCCTGTAATTCTGATGGGTCAACAGTAAGAGTAAATCTTCCACACATGGTATCTCCTTATCTTATGGCAGCGTAAAGAAAAATGTTGCGCCTTTGTCGGCTTGCGATTCGACCCAAATGCGTCCACCGTGTACTTCGATGATCCTTTTTACGAGTGCGAGGCCGATGCCGGTTCCGCTGGAATCGCTGGAAAGCTTGTTGAACAGACCAAATATCTTTTCGTGGAACTCAGGGGCAATGCCTGAGCCGTTATCTTTTACGTAAAACACAGCCTGCTCTTCTTCACCGTTGTATGTGCCGATCTCGATACAAGGGGATGACTGGCTGCCCATGAATTTTATTGCGTTCTCGATCAGGTTTTGCATCACTTCCGTCAGGCGCACCCGGTCACAGTGTATTTTGACATCGGTCTCTTTGTAAATGACAAGAACACTCCTCCCTTCGATCTGCCCGTGGACGATCTCCAGCGCGTCTTTGACGATCTCGTTGAATGCGATATAGGTCGGCGGATTGATCAACCTGCCGATGCGCGATAGCTCAAGCAAGTCCCTGAGCAGGTTTTGCATTTTCTCCACTGCGGTTTCGATGCGTGAAATATCCTGCTTGAATTTTTCGAAACTGCCTGAAACGGCATCCTGCTCGAGGTAACCGAGAAATCCTCGAATGGTGACCAGCGGTGATTTCAGGTCGTGAGAGACGGTGTAGGTGAATCTCTCCAACTCGGCATTTTTTGCTTCAAGCTCTTCGATAAAGGTCTTTCGCTGAACGAGTTCGTTTTGAAGTGCCGTGTTGAGCCGTGCATTCTCAATGGCCAAACCTGCATACCCCGCAAATAGCCGCAGGGCTTCGAGCTGTTCATCCAAGATGGGAAGCCCGCTGATCTTATGATCCACGCAGATGATCGCCACCGGTTTTTCACCCACTCTTGCGGCAACAGCGGCAAAATCTTTTACTCCATACATAATGTTGCCCGGTTGGGCGTTGTGTTCATCGTCGTAGCTGTGCGTAATATAAATTGAATCAGGATTATCCAGCAGGTAGATGAATGATTTTGCGTCTTTGCCATCCTGTGCGATGGAAATCCAGGTATGCCATTCATCAACCATTTCTCCCAGATCGTTTGTTCCGAATGTGCCATCCATGGAAGTCCGCGCGGGATTGTAGAGGTAGATTCCAGTGCGGTCAAATTCGAGCCCATCGTGAACGCCCTGCCAAATTCTTGTCAACGTAGTGCGGAGATCATTCACTTCGGTCACGCTCTGGCCTAGCTTGACAACTTTTTCAAGGATCGCGCGGCGTCGTTTCTCCCGTTCCTGCAAAAGGATCTCATCAGAGAGTTCTTTTTGAATGGTTTCATTCAGGCGGGCATTTTCGATTGCCAACCCTGCATAGCCGCCGAATAGACGGAGCGCTTCCAGTTGTTCTTCCGTGATCGGGCGGCCGCTTGGGAGGTTATCCACAGAGATGATGGCAACAGGTTTTTCACCTGCCCACGCGGCTACGGCGGCGAAGTCCTTTACGTCGTGCATTTCATGGCCTTCGGGTATGTTATTTTCAACGCCAAAATTCTTCGAGAAATACAGGCCGTCTGAACTCTCCAGTGTTACCGTAAAAGATGACGGGCTTTCCCGATTAAGAGAATGAGAGTATTCCCATTCCTCCACGATCTGTCCATCGTTGTTTGTGCCCAGAGAGCCGTCGACAGAGTTGCGTTCGGCGTTATAAAGGAAGATCGCCAGACGGTCAAATCCCAACCCGTCGTGGACGCCATGCCAGATCCTTTCGAGAGTGGCGCGCAGGTTGTGTACCTCGGTCACGCCCTGCCCCAACTTGATCACTTTTTCGAGAGTGGCGCGACGGCGTGCTTCGCGTTGTTCCGCTCGTTTTTGCAAGTTCAATTCATTTTGGATGGCGGTATTCAGGCGTGTATTCTCAATGGCGAGACCAGCATAGCCAGCGAATAACCGCAACCCTTCCAACTGTTCGCTTGTAATGGGGCGCTGCGAGATCAGGTTGTCTGCGCAGATCACGGCAACGGGTTTGTTGCCTGCCCATGCCGCAACAGCCGCGTAATCCCTGACTTTGTGCATTTCATGCTCGGGCGGAATATTGTTTTCCGCGGCGTAATTGTTCGTGAAATAAAAACCGTCGGGTCTTTCAAGCAGATAGGCAAATGTCGATCCATCTGTATCCTCGCCGACAGGGAAGGATATGCCATAGTTATCTGTCATTTGACCGTGTTTATCCGTTCCCAATGTGTCATCCATTTGATTGCGCTCGGAGTTGTAGAGGAAGATCGCAAGCCGGTCAAATTGCAGATCGTCGTGAACGCCGTGCCATATTTTATGAATAGTCCCTTTTAAGTCGCTTGATTCAGTAACACGCTTGCCAAGCTCGATCACTTTTTCGAGCATTTCGCCGCGGCGTTTTTCGGTAAGTTCAGCTTCCTTGCGTTCGTTGATGTCGCGGGCAACACCGGTGGTGCCGATGACTTCGCCCTTTCCGTTGAAAATGGGAGTTTTGATGGTCTCCACCCAGTACATCCTGCCTGTGTGGTCCATTTGTTTTTCTTCGATTCGCCTGAGTTTTTGCGATTCAATGACTATCAGGTCATCTTCGCGGTATTTTTGGGCAAAGGCTTCTGCCCAAATTTCTGCATCGGTTTTTCCGACGATATCCTCTACTTGAAGACCGGCCACTGTTGCGAACTTCGCATTAACGGCAATGTATTTACTGTTCACATCCTTCAACCAGGCCATGTCGGGAATCGTCCGCACCATTTCCGCAGACTGGCTAAGGGCGGCGATCAGGGTTTCTTCGGCGAGTTTGACTTCGGTGATGTCCTGCACGGCGCCAATGACGCCTGCAAGCCTGTTCCTGCTTTCATCCCAGATCGGGTGCGCAAATATTCTTTCCCATCGGATCTCTCCACTCTTTGTAATCGTGCGGATCTCGGATTTTATGTCCTCGTTCCGGGCAAGTGCTTCCATATCCTGATTGTCTTTTTCGAGATCGTCCGGGTGAACATGAGCGACCCAGCTGCCCGCGGCCAGATATTCCTCGAAAGTGTAGCCTGTCATCTTTTCAAAGGCGCCACCCACCCAATACAAGTCGTTATTCCCGTTTTCATCTACCTTGGTTTCGAATACATAATCTGTACTGATGTTGGAAAGCATCATGTATTTTTGTTCGCTGATCCTGGCGCGCTTTAATGCATTTTGTGCTGACCGTCCAGAAAGGTGTTGCAATATTGCGATCATGGGGAATATGACCAGACTGATCACCCACATGTTCATGGATGTGTTGAGGCTTTCAACGACGATCAGTTTGTCGACTTCCGCGTAGATCATCCCCGTGCCAGCTAAAAGCGATAGGACGGTGACGTAGGAAGCCGCTCGCCCTCCAAAAAGAATTCCCGCAATGAGGATCACCAGCGGATAGCCCATGACGTAGGCTTCGCTATGCGCGCCGTCTCCGGAAAAAGCTGTGATGGTAAAGAATATCCACAACATCCCAGATTGAATAATCGATGCCTGGTGCACAAATCCTTTTCTGGATAAATACAGAACCAGAAAGTTGATAACTTCACCAAACATCGACTGTATCACTGCCCGGCTGAAATCCTGCGGTTCTGAAACCAGAGTAAATATCAGGTAGGGAACGGGGACAAAGATCAAGCCCCACACGATGACATGCAACAAAAAAGCCTTGTGAGACTTTTCCTCGTTGTCAAACGTGGGTGGCTTGAATATATTATCCATAATGAAAGTTTATTTCCTGAGTTTGCGAGCATCCCCGTCACGCATCGTGATGTTGATCGCATCAAGATGTTCGAGCAAGGCCTGCGCATATTTTCTGGTCGTGCTCAATAAGTCGCGGACCTCTGCAAGAGTGATCGTTTCTTTTGCTTCAAGTTCTTCGCGTATCTTCCTCACGATTAATTCGTAGTCTTGTTTTTTGAAAACCACATCCGGAGATACGGCAAATAATTCATTCATTTCAATCAGGGCGTTGAAGATTTCCTCGCCGACCTCTGCCTGACATTCTTTGACGCTTGGCGGGCCGAAAGGATTCTCGGCGAATTTACGCATCAACCCATTAACCCTGGCCTGATCCTGTCCATTGAATTTTATCTCATGGACGGTTTGAGCCACTGAGCCGCGCAAATCCACCAACTGTGCGCGGTTGACAAGGAGTCCGATCGCCGCATTGAAGACGCGCGGTGTGAGTTTTAGTTTGCTCTTTAATTCTTCACGTGGAATGCCGCGCCGCAATGGATATTGTTTGTGATAAGCATCGACAAGCTGTATGGTCTTTTCCCGCAGGGAATTCCAATACGGGAGTGTAATGGCCAGTATATTGCTCGAGGCCGACAGTTCTCCTTCTTCAAGGGCGACCAACCTGCCGTCTGCGATCAATTCGTTCAACGCTTCATTTGCAGGGTTGAGTTCAAGGCGCGAACGCGCCGTCATTTCTTTCAGCGAAGCGGCGTTCAATGCCAGCGCGGCTTCAAACAAAACGTCGGCGGGCGAACCTTGCGCGAGGGACTCCAGAGATTTCAGCACGGTTTCGTCAAACCGCTTGTGCCTGCCTTTAGGCTGGTGGTCAACGATCATGCCGCCACCGATGGTTTCGCTTGGCGAAGGGCGGCGAAGAATGTAGCGATCTCCGCGTACCGCGACGATGGGGTCGCGCAATTCCAGCTGGATCCAGCCTTCTTCGCCTTCCTGAAGTTCTTCGGTTCCCAGCAAACGCAAAGTGGCGACCGTTTCGCTTGCGCCTGTAAAGAATTTCACTTCGTCGTTATGTTTAATGGGCTTGGAAACTTCCTTCAGTAAACGAAACCGCGCGTCGATCCTGCGCGTGGCTGTATATTGATGGGGGTGGACCACCACTTCGCCGCGCTGGATCAAATCTGTATTCACGCCGGAGATATTGACCGCGGTGCGGGAGCCCGGCACAGCACTTTCCTCTTTTTTCTTATGGGTTTGCAGACCGCGTATGCGCCCCGTTTGACCCGAAGGCAGAATTTCCACTTCATCACCAATCGAGAGATGACCATCACTAAGCGTGCCTGTGACCACTGTGCCAAATCCGCTCATGCTGAACACACGGTCGATCGGCAGGCGTGGACGGTTTAGGTCGGGGCGCGAAGGTTTGTCTTTTAGCAGGATCTCAATGGCCGAAAGCAACTCTTTGAGTCCCGTTTTGTTTTTGGCAGAGACTCTAACGATGGGGGCGTCTTTTAGTACGGTCTCACTCACAGCAGAGCGAATGTCTGTTTCGAGCAGATCAAGCCACCCTGAATCAGAAGCGAGATCTGTTTTCGTCAAGACGATCAATCCAGCGGGAATCTGCAGCAGATCCAAAATCAGCAGATGTTCCCTGGTCTGCGGCATGACCCCTTCATCGGCGGCGATGACGAGCAAAGCCGCGTCGATTCCGCCGATGCCTGAAAGCATGTTCTCGATGAAGTCGCGGTGCCCGGGCACATCTACAATGCCCACCTCTTCGCCATTGGGTAGATTCATCCAGCCGAAACCGAGTTCAATGGTCATTTCGCGGGCTTGTTCTTCCTTGAGGCGGTCGGGGTGAGTGCCGGTGAGTGCTGCGATAAGCGTTGACTTGCCGTGGTCTACATGGCCTGCTGTTCCAATGACTCTCATGTTTACTATTTAACCACAAAGTTAAAGAAAAATCCCGCAGGATTTCCCTGCGGGATTTTGTGCCTACGACTTTTTTGTTTTCTTTCCGTGCCCCATGATGCGTTGGTAGGAAAGCATCCATTCGTGGATGACGTTCATCATTTCCTGCAATTGCTTTTCGGTTGCATCGGTAGTTTGGTGTAGTTGGTCTTGAACGACCTGTGCAGCATCATCGAGCGGCGTGATGCGGGTTTCGATCTTTTGCACTTCCTTGCGAATATCGCGGAAGGATTCTTCGGAGGAGAGGCTGTAACCAGTCCAGCGTTTTTGGTCGTCGGTCTTGAAGCTGACCCATTCCTGACGCAGGCGGTCTTCGGCGAGGCGCTGCATTTCAGTGACTTCATTGATGCGGCGTTCGAGTTTGGTATTGAGTTCGAGATAGGTTTCCTGCGCCTTTTTTGCTCCGCGCAGGGCTTCATCCAGATTCTGAATGTGGATGTCGAGATTGGCGGCTTCCTTTTGGAAGGACTCGTATTTTTCCTTCCATTCTTTCCATGCGCGGTCGCGGTCGATCTGCGCCAGGGTTTGTTGTTCAAGAAAGGCGGCTTGGGCCTGTTTGCGTTCGAGCTCCGATGCAATCAGGTCGGTAAAACGATTCTCAACATTGCGGATGCTGTCGGCGGTGATGGTGGCTTTGTCGCGGTTTTCATCCACGCGTTTGCGCAGGGCTGTCACTTCGCCTTGAATATCGGCGACGCGTTTCAAGTCATTTTTGCGTGTTTCCTCAATGGCTTTCAGGGCGTGAACAGCGTCGTCTTTTGTGCGGGCAACTTCGTCCACACGGAATTTCAAATCGGCTACATTGTTCAAGACGCGCTGCATTTCATCGCCGCGTTCCTTAAGTTGTTTTTTGATCTCCGTTAAGTTGGTCGTCGTTTTGATATTTGCGATGACCTTCTGGATCTCGGTCAACTCCGTTTGGACATATTTCAGGTTTTCGCGGGTGACGCGGGTCTGTTCTTTTTCTTTTTCCTCCAGCAGTTTGACGAATTCGGCGCGCTGGCGGGTCATTAACGTATCAAATTGATCCAGGCGCTTTTCCATGGGGGAGACGTCGGTGATTTGCCTGGTAAAGTTCTTCATTTGTTTTGAAACGGCGTTAATGGTCGTCTCAAACGATTCCAAACGCCCGTCCAGGCCTGTGAGCGCATCCTGATTATTGCGCTGCTGTTTGTCCAACCATTCAAGGCGTTTGATGATTTGTTCGAATTCCATTTTTATCTCCGATGGCTGTTTGAGAAATGATTTACTCGAGTACGAAATTATAGCACGCCCGCAAAACGGGATTATTGGCCGAGATGCTCGAACAACGCAGGCAGATTTGCGATAAATGGCTGCAATACCTGCGGGAAAATTCCGAGGATGAAGAGCCCGATCACACCCACCCCGAGCATGATCACCTGTACCCAGGTTTCATTCAACTCCCAGGCCTTGTTCTCCTCGGCCATGACGAATACCGCCAAGGTACGTATTGCCCCAATGAGCAATCCAAGCAACCCGATGAACACCCACAGTGAAATGGTGAGAGATTCTCCGCCCAGTTCCTGCCATAATGCAGCTCGTGATGGGAAGCCTGCCAGCAATGGGAAACCTGCCATCGAGAGATGCGCCAGAATAATGGAAGTCACAGCAATGGGATAACTACGAGCCAATCCGCGGACTTCACTAAAACGCAGAGAATATACCTTGCGTTTAATGATTGAAATCGCCAGTGCCCAGACCGCCAGTTCCAATCCGCGCGGGGTGAGCAGAAGGAAGGTGACATTTACAACTTCGTTTGATCTCAAGCCTGCGGCCAGCAGCAACAGACCTGTTTCCACGATCGAAGCGTAGCCCATCATTCTCCCGATGTGCTTTTGCTGCGAAGCGAAGAGTCCGCCGCTGGCGACCATGAACACGCCCGCATATTGGATGGCGCTTGAAAGTTGGGGAGTGCTGCGCAGCCACGTGTACCGATCTAAAAAATTGAGCAGGAAGATCACTGTGAAAGTTGGCAGCGCCCACAACAGGAAACCTGTAGCATAAGGCGATGCTTCCTCGGTTAGCATGGGAATCCAACTATAGAGTGGAAAGACCGCCAGCAGGAAGGCAAACCCCAGGCTGAGCATGGTGCCTGCTTGAATGGTGTTGCCGATGTCGCCAGGGCTGGCTTCCACGCCTGCAAGCATCCACCCCGAAAAGAGGATGAAAGGCATCGCAAGAATTTGGTGGATGAGGAACCGCACAATACCGGGACCCGGTCGCTGGTGCAGCGGAACCAGCAGCGGAATCACCAACATGGCCGCCATGGTGATCAGAAGTGCTGCGAAAAGAAAAGGTTCCACTGCAATGGAGGCTGTCAGCAATGCCACGATCATCAATCCCAGCGAAACGAATCGATTGGCGGTACCCGACGCCTGCGTGCCGAAGAACCACAGGGTGGCTAATCCATAAATGATGGCGAGCAACGGTCCATCTGCGGTGTTGAGCGCGAAGCTGCGCCCAAAAAATTGAACAGACGCTGAGATCTTGATGGAGACAGTACCGAGCAGGAGCGCCGTATCGATGGGGAAGATCAAGGCGGTCAACGCCAGAAGCATGGATACGACCCCGCCGACAAATGACGAAACACGTTCCTGCAACAGAAACAGAATCAGAACCCCGGCGAGAAATGGAACGAGAATCCAAATGACCGGCGCGCTCATACGTCTTCCTCGGTTTCAAGCGGAATAGAGCCCGCGATCATCAAATAGGAACCAACGATTCCCAATCCCAGATTTGTCAGCGCCAGCAGGCCAGCCACTAGAATGGAACTCTCTACTGCCGCATAAAGGATTTCGAACCCGGTCAGCATGGTAAGCAAACCGAGCGTAACTCGCAGCACATCCGATGTGACCCCAAGGTGGATGACGCCTGCTCCGATCAGAATCAGGCTTCCTGCGATCACCTGTAAGCCGAGGCCAGGAATACTCGTTTCAATGCGCGATGTGGCTCCGATGGAAACAAGCGCCACAATGCCGATCAGAGTGGCGCGGAACCAACGTCCGCTGAGCAGGGAGGTTTCATCAGCACTTTCCTCGGTAGATGTCAGGCCAAGGCGGGTCATGCCGAGTGCGGCGACCACCATCCAGCCTGTGATGAGTTTTGCAGAGCCCATTACGAAAGGCAGGTGACGTGTAACCAGCCAGAATGCGGCGATATATTGCACGGCCAGCGCGCCTAAAGGTACGCGCCAGTCGCGGCTGATCAAAATAGTTGCGGATGTTGCAAGGATCATTCCCACTGCAATCCATGAAACGATGTCGGTTGCCATGCTATGGAAGCCCTTGTGATAGAAGTGAGATAAATAGAACGAGGAAAAGCAAAGTCCACATGACGCCGCCATTGCCTTCCAGCGCGGTAGTAATGGCGAGGCTGATCCTCTCGAAAATACGATACACGCTCCAGAAACTGCTGTACATGTTGGTTGCGTTTGAGCTTGCAGGATTCACCCAATGAGCGCGGATCGGGTTGAGGATGCGAAAACGCGGTGTCGCCCAAACCAGCCCAAGGGTTAAGAGTGAAACGATCACAGCGAGCAGCCATGCCCCGATCTGGCGCGCGCCGTCCCATCCGATAAATCCAAGAATGAATTGCAGCGCGATGGGCAAAATGATCCCTGCCGGGTACACGCGGTTGGTCCAGTTTTCTTGTGAGTCGAGTGAGCTTCGTTCTCCGGGCCGCAGGGTGTGGCGGATCAACCCTGCGATCAACAAGGCCTGCGCTGCAATTGCGAAAGGAATAAAAAAGTTCAATGTACCAAGCCATGCGCTGGCTGTAAGTGAAAATGGCAGAGACGAAAGACTCCAGGCACCGAAAAGCAGAACGCGATTCAACCACGTGTGTTGAACGGAGGAAAGGAACAAAGCGCCGCCGACGAGGATCAGCGCACATCCCCATGCGATTGCGCCAAGCGGATTGCCGTTGAGTGTGGCGACGATCGAAAGCGCCGCCATGCCGATGATCCAATAAGGGCGGCCCGTCAATTCATCTGGAGCGCGCAGCCACATCCAACCGCCGTACACAGCAGCAATGATCGCAAGTGCCAATAAGAATGGCGTAGCGCCCGAACTCAAACTGCCGGCGGGAACATGTGCCAGCAGCACCAAACTGGATGCGGCGGCGATCAAACGCAGGGAGGTTCCAAACCCGCGCCTCAATACAGACTCGGATGAGTACGGAAGATGCAGGGGGAATACACCCAGTCGCAGCCCTGCCGCTGCAACGAAATACAAGCCAGAGCTTGGCGCGATCGATTGAAAATCAAATGAACTGCCCTGGGCAATGCTTACAATATTTGCCCATAGCAAAAGAAAAGTGCCGAGCGCGCGCGTGGAAAAAGAAATAACAACTTTTTCATTGTTCTTTGGCCCATCCACAGAACGCAGTTGCGTGATGAGTTCGGAAAGGTCGAGTGCGCTCCAAATGAGCAATAACGTAAAGGGGTTGTTCGCTGTGACTGCCAGAATTCCAAGCCCGCCAAGGGCGAGCACGCCAGCCCACGCATACGAACTCGTCGAATTTGGCCTCGCCACCGCTGTCAGCAGGATGGTCAATGTAATGCCAGCGACGCTAATCGCATATGGCCACGAAACTGCATCTGCGCGAAACAGGATCGGATTTTGGAACAAAGCAAGCGGCTGCCACGCGGGAAACACAAGGTCCACTGGCATTTGAGCGAGCCAGATAAACACGCTTGCCAGGGCAAGCATTGCGCCTCCGATTGCCGCGAGCCAGGTATATCGCGCATTTGGCTGGGCCACACTCAGCCCCAGCAGGATCAGCGCAGTCACAAAAAGAAGCAGACAGGAAATTAAGATCAACATGGAATGAACAATTGTATCAGTTTTATTGTTGGCATACTTTCCCCGATTCGCATTTGGTACAATCGTGAACATGACTTTTCAAAGGCGCATCCTCACTTTATTGGTTGTTTTTCTGGCGACATCATGCGCATCTGCGCCGGACCCGCTGCCTGCTTCTGTTCCCCAAGCCGTTCCAACCCTGACGCCTTTTCAACCCGTGATCGAGCCTGCCGTCCTGCTGGTTGACCCGGCGGCGGTCCCCGCTGAGCCTACCTATACCCCTTTGCCAAGGCAAAACACGGCGATCGAAAACATACCGACCCCGGTACTCGTGGATCCATCCTCCAGCGGAGCCGCCGCAGATTTCAGCTTGATGAACATCAACAACCCGCTGACCGGCCTGCCTGTTAATGACCCCTCCCTCCTCAACCGCAGACCGATGGTCATCAAAGTTGCGAACGCACCGGACACCATCCGCCCGCAATCCGGGCTGACCCTGGCGGATGTCGTTTACGAATATTACATCGAATGGGGCGATACGCGCTTTATCGCCGTCATGTACGGAAACGACTCTCCCATGGTTGGCCCTGTACGTTCGGGACGCTATTTTGATGAACACATCGCACGTATGTACAATGCGTTTCTCGTTTTTAAATTTGCCGACCCGCGCGAGTATTCATATTTGCAGAATTCCACCTTGAACGAATTTCTGGTGGTGCCGGGCGGCTCGGGTTGTCCGCCGTTTGTTTTTGGCCCTGACAAAAAGCGTGACGATTACAACAATTTCTTTTTTGACACACCCGAATGGGCTGCCTGCGCCGCCAGCAAGGGACTCGATAATTCACCCCAGGTCATTCGCGGCGGATTCTTCTCCGACGAAGCCATGGAAACCTCGACGACAGCCACACGTATTTTTTCGTACTATTCCAGGCAAAGCTATAACTACTGGGAATACGATGTCATTACCCACAAGTATTTCCGCTTTCAGGAAGCGAATGATATGTTGAATGGCAAGCCTGAAGCATACGCGCCTCTTTCAGATGCTCAAACGGGTTTGCCCGTGAACGCGGAGAATATCGTTGTCATCTTTGTGCCGCATATTTTCGCGAATCAATTCGACGCAAAAGACGAGGTCTACCACATTGACCTGATCGATTCAGGGAATGCCTTTGTCTTTCGCGATGGATTTGTGACCCCCGCCAAATGGGAACGCACCGATGTCAACCAGCCGCTTTTGCTTACCAATCTGGATGGCAGCCCGATCTATTTACGCCCCGGCCGCACCTTCTACGAGGTGATGGGATTTACTTCCACATATACTCAGGACGGGAACGACTGGCATTTCAAATTCGAAACGCCGTGAATGATACCCCCTCCCAATTTTCGATATCTAATATTGGATTGCGGTATGCCGCTTGATCTTGAAAAAAAGTTTACTAAATTATGTGACAAGCGATAAAATACATCGCATCCGCGTTCGTTTGGAGCTGACATGACTTTTGACCCCGTTTTCCTTGGAAGTTTAACGCTTGTCCTGACCGCATTCGGTGGAGCATTTCTGGCCGCCTTGTGGATCAGCCTGGTGGTGTGGACGTATCGCGATATCCGGGCCCGTGCCCGCGACCCATTGACACAGACACTGGCTGCCTTGTTGGTGGCGGTTTTGAATCTTCCGGGCGTGCTTGTTTATCTCATCTTGCGTCCGCCGCGCACTTTGGAGGAGGAATATCAACGCACATTGGAAGAGGAAGCTCTACTTCAGGCGTTGGAAGACCTTCCGCTTTGCCCGGGCTGCGAGCGCCGTGTGAAAGAGGATTGGCAGGTCTGCCCGAATTGTCATACCAAGTTGAAGAAGGCCTGTCACAATTGCGGAAAGTTCATGGAACTGCCTTGGAATATCTGTCCGTATTGCGGAACGCCTGCGCCGGGTATGCGCCTCGAGTCAACGGGCATGGATGATGCCTTGCGCAACCTGAAAATGGCTGACGAACAGGCTGATGTGAAGATCGATTCTGCAACCTGATCAAGAAACATGAGTGCCGCTGAACTCAAATATTAAATACAAAACTCAAGACCACGAATCTGCATGGGCGCATCAACGCCCGAAGCGATTCGTGGTCTTGTAGTTATAAAAATAAAGGATCCTAAAATGAAAATAGACTCTGCAGTACTTCATCACTTAAGCATGCCGCTGGTTTCTCCATTTGAAACTTCCTTTGGCCGCGAAACGGACCGTGAATGTGTCCTGATCGAATTGAGGTCGGAGGGATTGATTGGGTATGGTGAATGTGTTGCCACTCGCGACCCGGGCTATAACTACGAGACCACCGGCACGGCCATGCATATTCTCAAGGATTTCGTCCTGCCGCTGATTCTGGGCGTTGATGTCAAAGATGCCGCGGATTTTCAAATGCGTGTTTCGGGGATTCGCGGTCATCACCTCGCGAAGGCTGGTGTGGAGATGGCGATCTGGGATCTGCTGGGAAAGCGTTCGGGCAAGTCTTTGCGCGAGATGCTGGGCGGGGTGCGTGAAAAGGTTGAGGTGGGAGTCTCCATTGGGATTCAAGAATCAGCTCAAGGGTTGGTCAGAACCGCGGCGGATTTTATCGAGCAGGGTTATGCGCGGGTGAAGATCAAGATCAAGCCGGGCAGGGATGTCGAGGATGCGGTCGCCGTTCGAAATGCATTCCCAAATCTGCGCTTGCAGGTGGATGCAAATTCCGCCTATTCGATGAGCGATGTGCCCGCCCTTAAGCCGCTCGATAAGTTGAATTTGCTGTTGATCGAGCAGCCGTTGTTCGAAGATGATATTTGGGACCATCACAAGTTTCAGGAACAATTCGACACCCCCGTTTGTTTGGATGAAAGCATCCTTTCACCGCGCCACGCGCGTTATGCCATCGAGATGAATGCGTGCCGTGTGATCAATATCAAGGCGGGCAGGCTGGGCGGATTGAGTCAAGGTGTGATGGTTCATGACCTGTGCCTGGAAAGATCCCTGCCTGTTTGGTGCGGAGGTATGTTGGAGACGGGGATCGGGCGTGCTTCGAATCTTGCGCTGGCGTCGCTGCCGAATTTCGTGCTGCCCGGCGATGTCTCTGCGTCAGACCGCTATTATGCGCGGGATATTACGAACGAACGCTTTGTGCTAAACCCCGATTCGACCATCGATGTGCCCACTGGCCCCGGCCTTGGCATGACCATCGACCAGGAAGCGTTGAAACTATTTACGCTCAATGAACTTCCAATTGTTGCAAGTTCATAATAAATAAAACTGTATTGATATTATTTTGAAGCAAACCGCATTTGCTTCATATAATGCGAAGCATGAAGATGCCTCGCATTATATTTTTTGAGCAGATCAAAAACCAACTATTAGACACCCTTTCTACTGGAATGAGTTTTCTCTTTTCACGTCGTGTGAACGGAAATGGCCGACATGCCACCCGTATCGGTTTTCTTTTTATCAGTATTCTGTCATTGGTAGCCTGTCAGCCGTCACTGTGGGGAGCGCCTCCACCTCCGCCAACTTTTTCTCTGCCGACCCCTGCGGTGATGATCCGCGTGCCGACCCTCGCGCCGACGATCACAGCCATGCCTCCCACAGCCGCGCCCACACCGGTGGTGTTGAATGCCGCACAGGTTTGGGCAAGCCCGGCCACGCCGGTGGCATTGCGTGAAAAACTTCAGCACTGGGGTTTTCAGGTGCTGACCACCAATCAATCCTCAGCCAATTTATACATTGACGTTGCCCAGCCCATCACTGGTGCGATGGATTCCTCCACTTGGACCTATGCGCTTGTTGCGCCTTTCCCGACCATTATTGACGGAGTGTCTTCACAGGAATTGATCTCCGTCTGGAGCGGCGCTTCATTCGGACCCTTTGCAGGCATCCCGATTCTGATGGAAGAATCCACATTGATGACATTTACTACGCTGTGGGGCGCGCCTGCGGCTGGGACCGTGCAGGTGGTGCCAGCGGATCAGTTACTCGATACCGCCTGGAATCAAATGCCCGCCTGGGCGATCATTCCATTTGAACAGATCGAACCAAAGTGGAAAGTATTGACCATTGATGGGCAATCTCCCATTCAAAAAAGTTTCGACTCGATCATTTATCCGCTTACGGTGACGTATCGGCTGACTTGTTCCGAACCATGCCAAGTGCCCGATGAACTGGATTTCTCCTACCAGAACCGTGACCCAGCCAAACTTGCCACCGTGATCTTGACCGGCGTCACCGCGATGGTGCGGGCCACGGCAAAGACAATGGATGTAAAGGGCATCACCTATCCCGGTGAGGCGATCCGCGACCTGATGCGTGAAGCAGATGTTACTCATATCAACAATGAAGTTCCATTCTATGGCGGCTGTCCATCACCGGACCCCAATCAGGAAAAGCAGATCTTCTGTAGTTCCCCTCGCTACATGGAGCTTTTAATGGATATTGGTACCGATGTGATCGAGCTTTCGGGCGATCACTTCGCCGATTATGACGAAGCTGCCATGTATGAAACGCTTGATATCTACAAGCAATACAACATGCCATATTATGGCGGTGGTTACAATCTGGAAGATGGTCGCAAACCATTGTTGATGGAAGTGAATGGCAACAAGATCATGTTTATCGGCTGCAATTACAAGACGATCTATGCCAGTGCAACCGACACGATCCCCGGTGCCGTGCCATGTGACTTTGATTACATGACCGGGCAGATCGCCTATTATCGTTCACAGGGATATTTGCCGATCTCCACCTTCCAATATCATGAGTTCGATACCGCCAAGGCGCGCCCGCAGCAGATCATCGATTTCCGCAGAATGGCCGATGCTGGCGCGATCATTGTCAGCGGCAGCCAGGCGCATGTGCCGCAGGAAATGGAATTCTATAACGGCGGATTTATCCATTACGGCTTGGGGAACCTGTTCTTCGATCAGATCGCCAAGAGAGGTCCGCGCCTGACTGAACGCGAATTCATTGACCGCCACGTGTTTTATGATGGCCGCTATCTTGGCGTGGAATTGATCACAGCCTGGCTCACCGATTACGCCCGTCCGCGTTATATGACCGAGCTTGAGCGCACCAGATTCCTGACCGACATTTTCAAGGAAAGTGATTGGGGCTTCCTGCAAGTGGGGCAGTAAAAAAATCCTGATGGTTTCAAACTTGAATGGGCGCTCCTAGCGTCCATTCTGCTTTTTGTGTAGAATGCTCAGGCCAACTAAACCGATATCGGATCATAAATGAAAAAAATTCTCGTTTGTTTTATTTGCCTTGCCCTGCTTGCGGCGTGTGCTCCTGCCACCAGTACACCCGTTGTTATTGTAAATACTACGGTTCCTTCGGTGACTCCGCCGCCTGCTGTCACGAATACTCCCATGCCTTCCGCCTTGTGGATTCACCCCGGCGTCCCTGCCGCAATTCTTGAAGCCACGAAATCGTGGGGGATACCCGTTACGAATGACCCCGCACTTGCCACGAATCAATTGGATATTTCTGACTCAGGCTCTTTGTGGATTTATGCCCTTGTCGCGCCATTTCCTACGGTGACGGATGATGTGGCCTATCAAGATTTACTCTCCACCTGGAAAGGCGTTCCCGCTGGACCGTTGAATGGGCACAGCGTTCTATTGGCAGAATCCACCCTGCGGGCGTTTGCTGCTGTTTGGGGCGAACCCGCTTCGGGCGCAGTCAGAAGCGTTCCGTCGGGTGAGTTGCTGGATACCGCGTGGAGAGAATCCGCGTGGGCGATCATCCCATTTGAAGAAATCCAACCGAAGTGGAAAGTGCTCAGCGTGGACGGTCAATCACCGCTGCGGAAAAATTTCGATGCCGATGCGTACCCGTTGAAGATTCATTTCGGGTTGACACAGGCAGATGCCTTTGCGCTTCCTTCAACCAATCGTGATCCATCCAAATTAACCACTGTGATCCTGACCGGTGTGACCGCGCTTGTGCGTGCAACGGCTGTGACCATGGAGCTGAGAGGTGTGACCTTCCCCGCTGAATTCATTCGCGATGTGCTGCGTGAGGCGGATATCACACACATCAGCAATGAAGTCACGTTCGATAAGGATTGCCCGTATCCAAGCTCTGGGTATCGCAATTTTATTTTATGCAGCGATCCCAGTTATATGGAGTTGTTGCAGGATGTGGGTGTGGATGTTGTGGAAGTGACAGGCGACCACCTTCGAGACCGCGGTGAAGCGGCGCTGTTGGATACGCTCGCGATCTACAAGGCAAATAACCTGCCGTATTACGGCGGCGGTATCAATGCCGAGGACGCGCGCCAGCCTGTATTGATGGAAGTCAATGGAAATAAGATCGCGTTCATGGGCTGCAATGGAAAACGCGAAGGGAAATATCCGAAGGCGGGTGTTGCCAGCCCCGGCCCCGCGTTGTGTGATTATGATTTTTTTGGCGATCAGATGCAGGCTTTGAAAGCGCAGGGCTATAACGTGATCTTCACTTTTCAACACGAAGAATGTTATTCACCCGGGCCGTGCTATACCCATGAGGAAGGTTTTCGCAGAGTGGCCGATGAAGGCGCGACGGTCGTCAGTGGAAGTCAGGCGCATTTTCCCCATGTGATGGAATTTCATGGCGACGCTTTCATTCATTATGGCCTGGGGAACATGTTCTTCGACCAGATGACTTATATCCTCCCGAACGGCGAAACCATTGATGAAACGCGGCGCGAATTTCACGACCGTCACATATTCTATGACGGCCGTTATCTTGGCGTTGAATTGCTCACTTCGATGTTGGAGGATTACTCACGTCCGCGCCCGATGACCGATGTTGAGCGGGCGGCTTTTCTCTCTGACTATTTTTATTACAGCGGCTGGATGCCTTTGCAGCCGACTCCCGTCCCGCAGCCAACGGTGACGCTTACGCCGATCGCACTGCCGTAGTCGATTTTAGATTACTGTAAAAACCGCTCCAGCATTTCGAGGAGGTTTTTCAGACCGACAGGTTTTGTCATATATTCGTTTGCGCCTGCCTCGAGGCAGCGTTCACGGTCACCGGGCATGGCCAGGGCGGTGAGTGCAATGATCGGGATGGATGCCAATTCAGGGTGGGCGCGGAGACCCTTGATCGTTTCAAGCCCATTCAGGCGCGGCATTTGAATGTCCATCAAGATCAAGTCTGGTTTTTGCTCGCGTGCCTGTTTCAGGGCCTCGAATCCATCCGGAGCTTTGATAATGGTATAGCCATTTGCGCCCAGGAAATCACTCAACACCATCATATTGACGGCATTATCCTCGGCAATGAGAATGCGTTTGTTTTTCTCTTTTGGGGCAAAGTCGTTTTGAGGCGGGAGGCTTTCGACTGCTTGTGCGCCTTCTTTGTCGGCGATGTCTGTAGCAAGGATGGGAATTGTGAATTGAAAACGACTGCCTTTGCCCAATTCGCTTTCCACGCTGACGTGGCCGCCATGCAGCTCAACCAATTTCTTTACCAGAGCCAACCCCAGCCCTGTGCCTTCATATTGTCGGGATAAACTGCTGTCCACCTGTACGAAAGGAGCAAATAGCTTTTGCAGGTTTTCGGGGGAAATGCCGATACCATCATCTGTGACGGAAAAAACGATGCAGTTTGCTTCGCTGTCGCTCGATACTTCGAGATGCACGGATCCCTTTTCCCGGGTAAATTTTACGGCGTTGTTCAACAGGTTGACGAGGATCTGTTTCAGGCGCTTGGGGTCTGCAAAAATTCGTTGAGCATTCAAAGCGGACGAGTACTCGACCGTGATGGATTTCTTCACCGCCAATTGCTTTACAAAAGCCAGGCTCGAATGACAGATATCATTCACCAGGATGCCTTCCAGTTTGAGCTCAAGTTTGCCCGCCTCGATCTTGGAGACATCCAGAATGTCGTTGATCAGCCCAAGCAGGTGCTGGCCGCTGTTGGCGATCATCTCGACGGTCAGTGCCTGTTTTTCACTGATCTCACCCTGATACCCGCCCAACAGCATTTCCGAAGCGCCCAGAATGCCCGTCAGCGGGGTGCGGAGTTCGTGACTCATATTGGCGAGGAATTCATCCTTGATGCGGTTGGCGCGGACCAGTTCCGCTGTGCGTTCCTCCACCCGCAGTTCAAGTTGATTGGCGTATTGGTGGATCAACTCCTCGGCCTGTTTTCGTTTGGTGATGTTTTCATGGCCGATCACGATGCGCAGGGCGCCTGCCCCGGGAAAGCGTGTGACCCGCGCGACAAACCAGCGGTTTTCGAGCGGAGAGTGGCAGGGATATTCGAGAAAGAAATCTTCACGTTCACCCTCCATGACCGCGCGAATACCGGCGGCCATGATTGCGGCTCCCGCTGAATTTGGGCCAATTGCTGCGTCACACACAGACAGGTAATTTGCGCCTTCGCACACGTTCAACTGTAGATTGTTTGGCGAATTTTCCAGGCCGAACATGCGCCAGGCATGGTTGACCGCCAGAATGACGCCATTTTCATCCAGGATGGCGATGTGTGCGGAGAGCGCATCCACCGTTGCGCGGGCGAAGCGTTCGGATTCCTCCAGGGCCTTCTCTGCCCGTTTGCGCTCGGTGATGTCGTTGGAGATGGCGCAGATGCCGAAGGGCTGGTCTGATTCAAGATAAATTGGAAACTTGACCGTCCAATACGTGTGCCAGGCCCCGTCTTTATGTTTAACCGTTTCTTCAGACCGAACAGGCCCGTCGGCCTGCAGGGCCGCCAGATCATTGTTCCATAGCTGTTGTGCCACTTCCGCGGGAAATAGATCGAAAACATTCCTGCCGATCAGTTCATTGAGCGGCGGCGCATCCAATTCGGAAAAGCTCTGGTTCGCCAAAATGACATTTCCACTCAAGTCTTTGATCGAAATGAGCGCAGGGGAATAATCGATGATCGACTGAAGTTTCAACTGGCTCTCGCGTAGTTTTTCCTCCACCTGCCTGCGTTCGGTGACGGGGCCCCCGTCACGGGCGATGCTGCAGGGCGGAGGCGCGAACGAGGGCGGGGTTTCTTCGCTTTTTGTAATTTTCCCTCGGCCAACACGCGCTCGGTGACATCCCGATAATTGATCACAACCGCGCCCACACTGGGTTCGTGCAGCAGGTTGGTACCGACCCCTTCCACCCACAGCCAGGAGCCATTGGAATGCCTGAGGCGGAATGAACTGTGCGCCACCTTGCCCGGTTTGCCGAGGAGGTCTGCAAAGTGCATCTGCACCCGTTCCAGATCGTCTGGGTGGAGCAGTTCAAAGATATTATGCCCCTTGAATTGATCGTACACATACCCCAGCATCTGGGTTGCGGCGGGGTTTTCCCATAACAGGGTTCCATCCTCGGCCAGCAGGGAGATGTTATCCAGCCCGTGCTCGATCAGCGCGCGGAAGCGTAATTCGCTCGCCTGTAATGCGTTATTCGCCCGTTTGCTCTCGGTGATGTCGGTTGCGTAGATGTTGACATAATTTCCCCCGTAAATGGGCGTGATCGTCACCGAAAAGATACGCTCGCCGCACTGCAAATCGGTCAAGTCGGGGGTGTTTCCAAGTGCGGAGGCTGCGATACGTTCCATGAACTCTTGTGGAAGATGCTCGTTCACCTGACAGTCCCATAATTCAAGCAGGGGGGCGCTGGCCTGGTTGGCAAAGGTCAGGCGTCCATCCAGATTGACCCGCATGACGGGGTTGGGATTCTCTGTCGGGAAGCGCGCCAGCATCATGGTTTGCTCCTGAGCGCGTTTGATCTCGGTAATATCATGGTTGACGGCAACGAACCCGATCGGCTGCCCATCCTCATCCTTTACCAGCGAGAGCGCGGTCGAGACGAAGAAGCGCCTGCCGTCTTTATGATTCTGGCTGACCTGGCCCATCCACCTGCCCTGTCGCATGGCGGTCTGGATGATCTCTTCGCGCGGGGTGTTGATGTATTCGGTTTGAACGAATTCGGCCAGCCTATGGCCGAGCACTTCGGAGGCTTCCCAGCCATACAGGCGTTCGGCGGCGGCGTTCCAGCTCAGGATGTGGAATTGCATATCGGTGGAGATGACCGCGTCGGAAACATCTTCGACCAGCCCCGCCTGATAGCGGATCTGTTTTTGCTGCTCTTGCAGGGTTTTCATATCCCTGCGCAACAGGAAATAGATCAGGTTGGCGCTTGCGAAAACGAACAGCCAGCCTTTCAGGGTTTGAGTTGTAATATGGCTGTAGGTTGCAGCGGGGCTGTTATTTATTTCCACCAGGATATCTGAAAACAGAATCCACAGGAAACCAAAGACTGCATAGATCGATGCCGTGCGCAGCGGGGTTGTGTTATTGCTTGATTTCATTCGGTACTCCATGAATGAACGGGACAGCCTGCCAGTGCTAAAAAGCGCCCCAAAAAAACAGGACAAGACATGAAAAGAGTATAGCACCCCTATTTCCTGTTAATAATATGATTTTCGTCCCTGTTTGTTTTTTTACGCTTGACAATTTTATAAAATTTTATAAAATAACCGAAATCGGGGGGATACGGATGTCCTCCTGAATAAGAGACATAGGAGGTAAATCTCATGAGCGTCAAATACAATGTAGTGGAACGAGGCAAGCCAGGCGATATCGAAGCGCCGAAGAAGTATTATCCGTCCATTCTATCGAGCGGACGGGTGACCCTGCGGCAGATTTCGCAGACGGTTTCGCAGATGTCCACCCTGAGCAGCGCCGATACGATGGCGGTGCTGGAGGCCCTGCTGACCGTCATCCCGCAGGAGCTTTCACGCGGCAATATCGTGGAGCTGGGCGATTTCGGCAATTTCTGGCTGCGGACGGAAACCGAAGGCACAGCCACCCCTGAGGAAGTACGCGCCGTCCACATCAAGGGCGTGCTGCCGCGCTTCAACGCGGGCAAAGAGTTCAAGAAGGTGCTGGATACCATCGAATTTGTAAAGACATCTGAACCTGCCGCGCCGCAGGAGTAGGAAGGAACTAAAAAATGTCAGTACATTTTCCCAAAAATGTACTGACATTTTTATAAAGATGTACTGACATTTTTACAAAGATGTCGGGACGTTTTTTAGCCCGCCCGTACCTTGTCGTCCTGCCATGCAGCATCCCCGCCGCCGAGGACGGCGGCGAGAGCACTTTTGCAAGCTGATGTTTTTATAAAGATATACGGATGTTTTGACAATTTTACAATAAAACTGCGTATAATCGAAGCTTATTATCATAAATCGCCTAGTGCGGTTTTCGAAACCCAAAACGGAAAGCGCCCTAAAATGCCTGTTTATTACAATATCGGCTCTGATTTGAAGATCGTATATATTATCTGTCTGGGTTGGTTACAGCGCAGGAATTGTTTGAGGTCGTGGAACTCTCGAGCCTTGATTTCCGCAGAGAAACGGGCATGGGCACCGTGATCGACATGATGGCAAGCGAGTTGGATTTTGATCTGCCAGATATGTATAGGAGCATTAGTTATCTCAACGAGCTGCCTGATCAAGGACCAGAGCTTGAACGACAGATTTTGGTGACGCCCAGTAAATCGCTGTATTTGCTGGTTGACGCCATTTATTCGATTTCAACGAAAAACACCCTGGAACTTAAAGTCGTTTCTACATTACAAGATGCCATTTTGTCATTGCGGCTTTCAGACCAGCAACAGGAAGCGATGCAATTTTTTGAGGGAAATAAAAACTCCATTCGGCATGCTTGACCTTCGGATTCTCCTGGCAGAGCGCACGGTTCGGGTCCGTAAGGTCGAGAGTTCAAAGCAGATCATCCCGTAACAGTTCCCTTAGGATGGGGACTGTTGCTATATAATCAGGCAAAGGGAAAACCAAGCCAATGACAACTCCTGAAATTATCAAGCAACTGGTGGATCGTTTTGAGAATAACCGCGAGTCGTATCGTGCTGGGAAATACAATGAGACACAACTTCGGCGCGAGTTTTTAGACCCGTTCTTTGAGGCGCTCGGCTGGGATATATTGAATAAACAGGGGTATGCTGAAATGTACAAGGATGTCATTCACGAAGACAGCCTTGAAATTGAAGGGGAAAATAAAGCGCCTGATTACGCCTTTCGCATTGGCGGTCAGCGTAAGTTCTTTGTGGAAGCTAAAAAACCCGCAGTCAACATTGAAAATAATATCCAGCCTGCCTTTCAGGTACGGCGTTATGCCTGGTCTGCGAAACTGCCTATTTCCATCCTGACAGACTTTGAAGAGTTCGCGGTATACGATTGCAGGAACAAGCCCGATAAAAAGGACAAGGCTTCTGTGGGACGTGTGGCTTTGTATAGTTACAAGGATTACATTGAGAAATGGGATGAGATCGCCGCCATTTTCTCACGGGATGCAGTCCTAAAAGGTTCGTTCGATCAGTATGCCGAGGGAATGAAAACCAAAAAAGGCACCACCGAAGTGGACGATGCCTTCCTGATCGAGATCGAACGCTGGCGCGATCTGCTGGCAAAGAATATTGCCCTGCGGAATGAAAGCCTGAACGTGCGTGAATTGAATTACGCAGTGCAGATGACGATTGACCGCATTGTGTTCCTGCGGATTTGCGAAGACCGAGGTGTGGAACGGGATGGGCAGCTAAAAGAATTGGCACCGGCCCCCCAAATCCGCAGGGGAGAAGTCTTCAGGGCGTAACAGTAATGCGGATTTGGGGGAGGACGGGAGGGGGTCGGTTTACGCTGGTTTATGCCAGTTATTCAAACGGGCAGATGCGCGCTATAACTCTGGCCTGTTCCATTTTACAGACGAGAAGAATCAATCCGCAGCAGCCGACAGCCTGACACTTACTCTAAATATAGATGACAAGGTTTTGCAGGACATCCTCAAGAATTTGTATTATCCCGAAAGCCCGTATGTATTCCGTGAAATCCCATCTGACATTTTAGGGCAGGTATACGAACGCTTCCTCGGCAAGGTCATCCGCCTGACGGCCTCGCACCAAGCCAAGGTGGAGGAAAAACCCGAAGTACGCAAGGCGGGCGGTGTGTACTACACCCCCACTTACATTGTGAATTACATTGTGCAAAACACGGTTGGAAAATTGCTGGAAGGCAAGACGCCGAAGGATGCCGAGAAGCTGCGCATTCTTGACCCTGCCTGCGGGTCTGGGACTTTCCCACTGGGAGCCTACCAGTATTTGCTGGATTGGCACTTGAAATGGTACGTTGAGAATACTCCTGAAAAATGGCTGACGGGAAAAGCCCCTGCCATCTTCCAGAGCAAAGACGGCTATCGGCTGACGACTTCTAAGAAGAAGGATATTTTGCTCAACAACATCTACGGCGTGGACATTGACGCACAAGCCGTGGAAGTGACCAAGCTCTCGCTGCTCTTGAAGGTGTTGGAAGGTGAAAGTCAGGAGACCATCGGCTCGCAGTTATCACTGTTACAGGAACGGGTACTGCCCGACCTGAGCCGAAACATTCAATGCGGAAATTCCTTGATCGGGCCTGATTATTAGAGGCCACAGTTGTGGGCTGGATGGAAGAACGTACCTGTAATGCCTTTGCTGGAAAGGCGCTCCGCAGGTTTTATTAAGGTGGTTGTGGTGGGTCCGTGTGTGGGCGTGTTGAGGGGGTGTGGGAGGACAGTGTCTTGGGAGGGGGCAGGAAATGGTGAAACGGGAGATCGAGTCCACGGACAGGGCGATTGATAAACTTGTCTATGAGTTGTACGGTCTCACGGAAGAAGAGATTGGGATTGTGGAAGGATAAACAGTGATTGAATTACATGCGATCGTCACTTGTCCGCACTGCGGGTTTGTCAAAGCCGAGCAAATGCCGTCTGATACCTGAGTGGTTTTCTATCCATGCGCCAGTTGCGGCGTACTCCTGCGTCCAAAGGCGGGCGATTGTTGTGTTTATTGTTCGTATTCCGATACACACTGTCCCTCGAAGCAAAGCGAATTGCAGGCAGAAAATGGTGAAACGGGAGATCGAAGTCCACGGGCGGGATGATTGATTGTATTTTCATAAGTGCTCCCGCCGCAGTCCTCGGCGGCGGGGACGCCGCCTTGAGCGCGGTAAAAATGTGACTTTTGCAAGAAGTCTAATAAAGAAGACGCCTTCGCTCTAACGAAGGCGTCTTCTTTATTTCTAGTCCAGAAGTGTTTGGGGAATATTGCCGCCGTTCTCGGCGACTTTCCTCAACACTTCCTTATGAAGCCAGACATTCATTTTCGCTGAATCTTTCATCAGGTCAGCGGGGCAGCCCAACTCGGTCGCAAGTTCGTTGCGTGCCTCGCGGCTGCTGTCGATGCCCAAAACTTTGAGCAAATCCACGATGGAGACTTTCCAATCGAGTTCTGATCCAACAGAAAGATCCTCAAGCTTCTTGACCACATCCACTACTGAAATGGCTTTGGGGGCCGCAGCCGCAGCAGCAGCTGCCGCCGCTGTGCTTGCCGCCGCTGCCTTGTCCGCAGCCGCCTTGTCCGCAGCTGCCTTGTCCGCTGCGGCCTTGGCAGCTGCCGCGGCCTGACCAGCTGCCAAAGGCCCCGCTGGTCTTTCAGAAGCAACGATCTTGGCGGGAGCGCTTACAGGTGTGGGAGCAGGCTCGTCCTTTTTGATCCCAAGTTTTTCAAGAATTGTACTGAAGAAACCCATGATGTTTACTCCTTATATGGTTTGAGATGAATATGACTTGGGTCCGATCTTTATCGGACCACATTCCCTACGTATTTAATTATAACTCTATTAGAGGCAGAACCATGCTTCCGCATCAAAAGCGGACGAGACGATGCCTTTGGCTGGTAATTCTCCCCCAAGTGGGGGAAGGTGGATGAGCGCTTTTGCTATACTATGGATATATGACACGGGTCTTTCTTGCCGACGCAATACTTCTTGAACGCAAAGCCTTGCGTTTATTGTTGCTGGATATGAATATGGAAATTGCAGGGGAAGCTGGGGATTGGTCAACCGCATTGGCCCATGTGCCCAATTGCCATACGGATATGCTGGTGATAGATTCGGGGTTGCTCCCCCGTGACCCCCACGCGGCTCTGGATGAATTGAGAAGGGCCTGCCCGAACCTGCTGGTCATCGTCCTCATCAGTCACCTGGAAGCCCGTCACCAAGCCGCGCTCACCGTCGGCGCTGATATGTTTATTAGCAAGGGAGAGATCCCTGGGCGGGTGGCTGAACATCTGCGGGCCGCCGCTGGAAAAACTCTTAATTGACAAGGTTATCCCGGGGAATTGAGTCGCTGTCCGTTGCGGTAAAATTTCATATCCCAAAAAGGGGGGTATTGTGTATACTGCCTGTATTCAGACCAACACTGCCCCTTGAAGCAAGAGGAGCATCCATCATCCAGTGTTCGATAGCGAGGCGGTATGACATACTCTATTGACTACGACGCTGTAGAAAATATGGTTATGGCAGGGATTACGGGGAAAGTAAACCTGGCTGAGTTAAGGGAGTTTGCGGTGAATATCATCCGCACAGCGAAGCGCGAAAACTGCTTCCGCATCCTCACCGACCTGAGCAAGGCGGAACTGAACGTGACGGTTATGCAAACTTTCAATCTTCCACAAGATATAGTCGAATTTGCCGCGGCCGAAGGGCTGGAAATCCATGCCTTCAAAAGGGCATTTGTCGCTTCAGAAAATCAGGATGTCCTTGATTTTTATGAAACTGTCGCGCGCAACCGCAGCCATCACATCAGGCTGTTTCACGATATTGAAGAAGCCAAAGCCTGGCTGAAAAAATGAGCTGGGTTTTGCTATTCTTCCAGCGTCACGCGGTTTCTTCCCAATTGCTTGCTCTGGTACATTAATTGATCGGCGCGCTCGACGAGGGAGGTCATCGAATCTGTATCGCGAACGACAGCCGCCCCGATCGAGGCGGTGATCGAAACCTGCTCATCCTGATTGACGGTAATGACCGAACTTGCGATCATGGCTCTCAGCTTTTCGGCAATACGCGAAATGCTGTTCAAGTTTACGCCCTGCAGAAGCACGATAAATTCCTCCCCGCCCCAGCGCCCGCAAACATCCGTATTCCGTAAATGTCCCGCCAGGCTTTCAGCCACGTTCTGCAAAACATGGTCGCCCGCCTGGTGTCCATAGGTATCGTTGATGGCTTTGAAGTGATCCACGTCAACGAACAACAGTCCAAACGAAAGATCATGCTGGTGAAATTCCTGCAGGGCTGTATTGATCTTCAACTCCAGGAATTTGCGATTCCCCACTTTGGTCAGCGCGTCGCGAAAAATATCCTTTTCCAGTTCATGCACACGCTCCTTCATTTTTAGAAGGGATTGATTGTTGCTGAAGACCTCCACCGCACCGATGATCCGCTCCTGCTCATCGTACATGGGGGAGGTTCTCACCAGCACGGGCACGCGGTATCCATCCGCATGGCGCAGGTGTACTTCCGTTTCGCGGGGTTCGCCGTCGGCGAGCGTTGCCAGCAAGGGGCATCCGCTCGCGCAAAGGTGACAGCCTTCATCGTTCACGTGATCCAATAGGTTGGCGTGGCAATAGTGACCGATGACATCTTCAGCTTCGTAGCCTGTAATGCGCTCGGCGCCCTTGTTCCAATACGTGATCAACCTGTCCTTGTCCACAAAATAAACCCCGTCGTACAAGTTATCTATCAGGCTTTTGTGAAACTGAGATTTCAGAGACATATTCATGCTCCCATCATAGCTGTTTGTAAATCAAATAACACCTTACAGAGTTGTTACAGAACCCATAAAGTTGAAAGCAGGATTGGGGCTGTCCGCACTTTGGCCGCCAGCAGGCGGAATTTATTTCCTTGAGTTTCTTCTGAACGAATCAGCTTTACTTCGGGATGGGAAGCGTATATCCGCCATCGACCACGATGGTCTGCCCCACGATCATGGCGGCGGCAGGCGTGCACAAAAACGCAACCACCTCGGCCACTTCCTCGGGCGTGATCAACCTGCCCGCTGGAACCTGTGCGATAAAGTTTTGAAGGATATTGTCTTGATTTCCCATCGACGCGAAATGATGCAGCGCATCGGTCTCAACGACGCCTGGTGACACGGCATTGACATTGATTCCCTTTGAGATCAACTCCACGCCCAGATAGCGGGTGAGCGCTTCCAGTGCGGCCTTGCTCGCGCCGACAACGACATAATCTGGCAGTACGCGTGAAGCCCCCGCGCTCGAAATGCTGACGATCTTCCCGCCGCCGCGATTTTCCATCAACGCCGCGGCGCGTTGCGCCGAGAAGAGCAAAGCGCGCGCATTGATATTCATCGTCCATTCCCAGCCTTTGGGCTTTTGCTCCAACGCAGGGCGGTTATATCCCGAAGCCGCATTGTGGATGAGAATATCCAGCCCGCCAAACCCCGCTTGAATTTCATCGAACATACGGTTGAGGTCGTCGAGATCGCCAACATCCGCTTTGACGAGCAGGGCGCGCCGCCCGAGCTTTTCAACTTCGCGTGCGGTTTCTTCAGCAGGCGCGCGGTTGCGAAAGAAATTAATGACCACGTCTGCGCCGTGTTTGGCGAAATGCAGGGCAATGGCGCGTCCAATTCCACGGCCGGAGCCGGTGACAAGTGCGATTTTGTTTTGAAACATGTTTGGGTGCTCGTTTTCTGAGATACGTGCGGATATTATACGATGCAGCTTTATTTCAGGTACGAATCAAAGAACTTAATCGTCCGCTCCATGGCGATGGAGAAATTGGCCGAGATGTTGTGATTGTCACCTTCATAAATATACAGATCGGCAACTTGGCCTGCATTCCGTGCCTGCTCAGCGAGGCGGATCGAGAAATCCAAAGGGACGTCTTCATCTGCGGTTCCATGATGCAGTTCCAACGGTCCAGAAAGATCGTTGAGATAGGATGTGGCCGAGACCGAATCCCAAAACGCTGGGTTCTGTTCGGGCGTGCCAAATTCTTCGATCCATCTTGTGCGCCAGCCCACTCCGCGCGAACTGGGTGATGGGGTGAATGAGCCTGTGCGCCGCCAGTTATAAAGCAGATCCTGGTAGGAAGCCACCACGCCTGCCCAGATCACACCGACTTTTACATCCTGCGAAATGACCATGGCGCGCAGTGTGAGATAGCCGCCCATGGAATGTCCCCACATGCCGATCTTGTCGGGGTTTACATCGGGCAATTGTTTGATGGATGCGACTGCGTTCAACACATCGATTTGATAGCCTGGGTCGCCATACGCGCCGGTAGGTTCGCCTTCGGAAGCATCATGTCCGCGGTAGTCAATGCGAAAGACAACGTAACCAGATTTGGCGATCTCGTCCACATAGGCGATATAGCGTTCCGTTGTGCGATACACATCGGGAGGAATGTAGCCGTGATTGAAAACGATCGCGGGCCAGCCGCCTTCGGGCGGTTCGCCGCTTGGGATGGTGAGCAGTGCGTAGATCTTCAAACCCTCTGAGAGATAATAGGAATAATAGCGGCGATAGTTCAAGCCGCGATCCAATTCTTTGACGATGGTGATCTGGCTGCCGGGGTAATCTCCATTCCGCATGGCGATGATGCTCATCGGGTACGGAACAGGCGTCGCTGTAGGGAGCGGCGTAAATGTCGCTGTGGCGGTTGGAAGGCTTGTTTGTGACGGGGGGATGGTTTGCGTGGCGGCGACTTCAGTGTTGGCCAGCGGAGTTGCCGTAGGCTGTGGGGATTGTGTACTGCAAGCAATAAGAAGCAGGATCATTGAGAACAAATAAAGTCGTTTTACCATGTTAAGGGTTCCTGCCGGTAAAGATGAGGCGAAGGCAGGTTTTCTAACCTGGCATCAGCACCTCCTCCGCCCAAACGGTGACTCGATTCCTGCCAGTCCGCTTGGATTTATACAATGCGCGGTCTGCCTGGGTCAATAATGAATCGAAGCTTAATTCCTGCATATTGTTGAAAGTTGAAATGCCAAGACTGATGGTGATCTGCACGACCTGACCATTTACAGGCAGCCTGGTATTTTCAACCCGTTCGCGGATCCTTTCCGCGATCACTCTGGCGGTCTCAGAGTCCGTTTCAGGCATCAGGATGACGAATTCTTCACCGCCATATCGCGCAAAGACGTCGGTCTTGCGAATGGCTCCGTGGCATATTTCAACCAGCTTTATCAAAACAAGGTCGCCGATCTGGTGACCAAAAGTATCGTTGACGCGTTTGTAATGATCGGCGTCGATCACGATCACAGATAATTGCACGCCTGTGTTTTGAGCCCGTTCCATTTCGATCTTTGCAAGTTTGAAGAATTGCCTTCGGTTGTACGCCTGCGTCAACGGATCGGTGATCGCCATTTCCTCCAAAATTTTGGCCTGTTCCTGAAGCTCAGCGGTTCTTTCGTTGACGGTTCTTTCCAGCCCATCTGCAAATTCCCGTAATTCAAGCTGGCGTTGCTGGATCGACGCAGCCATTTGGTTGAATGCTGTGGAAAGTTGCCCGATCTCATCATCGACCTTGGGCTGGTTCGCCCGAATGGAGAGATTGCCCGCCTTCATCTCATTTGCCACATTGGCCAGCTCGCTCAGCGGCGAAGTGATCTTGCGCGCTGTACCGAAAGTGAATAACCCGCCAAGGAAAATGACGATGAGAGCGAGGGCCAACCCTTGCAGGGTCAGGTCTTTTACTTTTTGGTCGTGCCGCTGTGTGGAGAAACCGATCGCGATTGCACCGATGGTTTGATTGCCGACCCTGATTCCCCTGCCCGTTACCAGTTGGTTGGATTGCCAGGCAATGTATTGTTCGTCTGTGGGGGTGGTCACCAGGTTATAGCCGAGTTCATCCACCTCTTGTGAAAATTCCAGCTCAGGTTTTTCCGAGTTGACAAGGATCCTTCCCATTTTGTCATAAACAATGAACATTGTGATCTGCGGATTTTCCCCGATCTTTCCAGCCAGGTCTTTTAGTTCGTCGATCTCAAGATTGTATAGCGGATCACGCAAAGTTAAGGAGATCGTACTCAACAGTAACTCGGATTGGGAGATCATTTCCCTTTGGGAATACTCCCATTCACGAATTGTATATTGATAGGTCAATAGGAGAACCGCCATAACCGCAAGCAGGCTCATGCGAATGGCTATTTGTCTTGCCAGGGATGGTTTTAGCCAAAAGGTGGTTCTCATTAATGGTGTCGCTTGTCTCGTAATAAAGTAGATCTTTTGCCGAAAATTGAGAGTGAAGAATGATCTTGTGTTTACCTAGTTATGCGAACCTCTGTAGTTTATCAGATTGCGCCTTCAAATGGAAAATACAATATTGAAAAGAGACCCACAAGCTTTCTGATTTCTTGTGAGTCCCTTGATCTGACAGGCTGGTTTATTGTTTTGCCGCCGCTTCTGCTTCACGCAGTTTCTCGGTGGCGCGGAAGTATTTCAAATATCGCATCGAGTTCGCATCCCTGCCCAGCAGCAGGTCCGTTGCGCGGATGGTGCTGCCTAATTTGATCGGGTCTGTGATGGAGCAGGTTGTCCCTGCATGCATTGCCAACGCAAGGAACGCCGCATTGACCGAGTGCCTGTCGGGCAGTCCGAACGAGACATTGCTCGCGCCGAGGTTGATGTTCACGCCGAATTCCTTCACCAGCAATTCGATGGTTTGCAATGTGATCGTTGCAGCCATGGAATTATGTCCGACCGTCATCACCAGTGGGTCGATGATGATGTCTTCGATCGGGATGCCGATCTTTGCCGCGCGCTCGATGATCTTGCCTGCCGCAGCGAGACGTAATTCTGCGGTGGGCGGGATGCCGTCATCACCGATGGTCAACCCGATGACTGCCGCGCCTCTATCTTTAACGATGGGCAGGACCGTGTCCAATTGCTTTTCCTCCCCGTTGACAGAGTTCACCAACGGCTTGCCAGGCGCGACCTTGAGTCCTGCTTCGAGGATCTTCGGGTCGTTCGAGTCGATACACAATGGTACATCCACAACCGATTTGACGGCTTCAACAACCATCGGAATGATGGCCGCTTCGTCGATCTGCGGATGACCGACGTTCACATCGAGAACGTCCGCGCCCCAGGCCACCTGACGTTTGGCGAGGTATTTGACATATTCCATATCCTTGTCAACGAGCGCCTGTCCGAGCTTCTTGATGCCTGTTGGGTTGAGCTTTTCGCCGATCATGACGAACGGCTTGTCGATCCCAATGATGACTTCCTTGCTGTTTGATTTGAGTATGGTGTGCACGTATGCCCTCCGAGAGAAAAATATTAAACCCTGACGGGTCTCCAGGATCGGTCAGGGTTACAGTTTACCCTTTCAAAAATCTCAACGCAGTTTCCGCCAATACCGCTGTGCCAATGGGCAGTGCGCGTTCATCCAGGTCAAATTTTGGATGGTGAAGTTCATAGATTTCACGCCCGGGGATCATGGTGCCGATCGTGTACATGGCTCCGGGGGCATTCTTCAGGAATTCAGGGAAATCCTCCGCCCCCAAACTCTTGTGCATTTCGTGGACGTTTTTGTCACCGATCAGGTCTTTGCCGACCTGGGCGATCACTTCCGAGACATATTTATCGTTGATCAGGGGCAGGCCGCCGAATTCGAATTTCAACTCGTAATTGCCGCCGAATACTTTCGTAAGTTCGAATGCGCGAGTCACTTCTTCGCGAATCTGCTTTTGCACTTCGAGCGAGGTGAAGCGCAGCGTGCCTTTCATTGTGACGATCTCGGGGATTACATTTTCTGCAAATCCGCCGTTGACCACGCCAATGCTGACTGCAGCAGGTTCAAATGGATCGAGCCTGCGTGAGACGATCCCATTCAGCGCCATAATGACATGCGCAAGTAAAACGAAAGGGTCAACCGTTGTATGGGGATAGGCTCCGTGTCCGCCTTTGCCGATGATCGTGGCGAAAAAAGTATCCACGCCTCCGCCGCTTGGGCCTTCATTGATAGCGATCGTGCCAACTGGGCTGGTCGGGTCGACGTGCTGCGCGATGACATAATCCACGCCTTCGACTGCGCCTTCCGCTTCCATGCGCTGTGCGCCGCTGAGGCCCTCTTCGTCGGCAGTTTCTTCCGAAGGCTGAAAAAGGAAACGGACGCGCCCATTAAGCTTTTCACTGGCCAGGATTTGCGCCGCACCCAGTGCCATGGCGGTATGCGAGTCATGTCCGCAGGCATGCATTTTGCCCGTATTCTTTGAAACGTAGTCTGTGTCGTTCTGTTCAAGGATCGGCAGGGCGTCCATATCTGCACGGATGGCGACGATTTTTCCGCCTTCGCCGATCTCGGCTACGACGCCTGTTTTTCCGACGCCGCGTTTGACGCGGTATCCCATTTTCTCCAATTCATCCGCCACGATCCCTGCCGTGCGATGGACGTCGAATCCAGTTTCGGGGTGCATGTGGAAATCGCGCCGCCATTCGATGAGTTCTTCTGAAATTGCATGTGCTTGCTTAAGCATAAGTACCTCCAAAAAATATTCTTCTTAATGCGAAAATCACTTACCTTTTCTTTACCATTTCTTTTTCAGCAGCCGCCATAATTCTATCAAGTTCTTTTTCCTGCTGTGGCTCCAGCGGTGGAACCTGATGATCGCGCAGGATCCTTTCGGCTTCCTCTGCGGCGTAATCTGCCATCTGCTTTCTTTCCAATTTGCCTTCCCATGTTTCCCAGGAGTTGCGTTCGGCAAGTTTTGTAAGCGCCAATTCGCCTGCGCGCAAATGTTTGAGGGTGTGTTTTTGACCGAGATAATTGCGGGTGCCGTCCATGACGTTGCCGATGATATCCACCGCGAGATGCTCCACATCTGCAGAGAGACCGGAACGCAGGCGCATCACACTTCCGACAAGTTCGTTATCCAGAACCATTTGAGCGTAGGAGCCCATCACACCTGCTTCCATTTCACCGATGCCGGAGAGCTCGTCTGCGCCAGCCAGGGCTGGGATGGTGGCGTTCAGTCCACGCTCGAAGGCGTTTTGCGCGTCGAGGGTGTGTGCGTTCGTTGAAAACCCATATACATTGACGCTGAATCCGTAATAATGTCCGAGTTGAACCGTGCCTGCGGAGGAAAGCCCAAGTTCCACACCGCCCCAGATCAATCCAGTGCGCGGCTCCAACATACCCAGACGTCCGCAATATACAACCCCACAGCCGGGGTTGACGATTTGCGCAAGCACAACGAGGGCGAGTGTTTCCGCGCTTTGTTGCACAAGGCTGCCTGTGATCGTCATTGGAGATGTGGCGCCGCCTGTGGGGGCGGGGAGATTGGAACAGATCACGCCCGCCTTTGCCATTTCAACGATTGCCGCTGCTGCGGGGTCATGAATGGTGAGCGGACTGACGGGAGAAAGAGAAAGTGTTAATTCCTCTGGCGGTGTGCCGACCACCTGTGCCATTTCAACGGCGTATTTCACTTCTTCCGCAAATTGGATTCCAGGTCCCTGCAAGGGTTTGGTTGTGTAGGGCAGTGAATGGCGATACATGAAAAGAGACATCAACTCGCCGGGCACATCCTGCGGCGTGAAGAATGGCGTGACGGTGTGGCAGTTGGGAAGTGCATCGAGCACGCGGGTGGCGTCGATGACATCCTGATCGGTGGCGATACGCCTTGTGCCGGTTTTGGCATCGAATACATCGCGCGCGCCGCCAAGGTTATGAAAATACAAATTGCCGCCGCCTAATTCATTAACCGACCCATTGCGCCCGCGGATCTTTGGCCGTTTATTGGCCTTCGCCACACAATCCATGACAAGGTCGGGAGGCATGCACACACGATTACCTTTCATCGTGCAGCCTGCGCCCAGTAAAATATCCAGGCTTGGCTGGTGCGTCCAGATCAGACCCACTTCGCTCATAATATGAAGCGTGGCTTCGTGCATTGCTTTTACATCGTTGTCGCTCAGAAATTTTAATGGCTCCATAAATTCTCTCTCCTATTTTTAATGAGACCTTACATGCTTTTATTTTTCCAAAACTTTCGCCATGAATTCCACACACTTTTCTTCCGCATCGATCACGTTGTTGATGTCCAAAAACGAATGTCCTTCATCTTTGTAAAGCAATAATTCAACTTCCTTGCCAAGCTCAACCAGTTTATCACGCGCTTCGATGGCATCAGAGGCAGGGCAGCGTGGATCGTTTCCGCCGCTGATCATTTGTACAGGCGCGTTGATTTTGTCTAAAAAGAAATACGGCGAACGTGCGATCCATAATTCCTTGTTGTCTTCGGGGTCGCCCATGTTTTCGATGTTCCAGTGCTGCAGGTCTTCGCGTGAATCCTTATGCGATTTCAACCAGTTCAAAAATGGAACCACCGCTGACCCCGCAGCGAATAATTCAGGATATGTCGTCATGCACGACATGGTTAAAAATCCGCCGTGACTCCGTCCCGTCACTGCGATTTTGTTTTTATCTGCCAGTCCGTTTTCGACCAGATATTTTACGCCTGCCGCGCAATCGTCCGTATCCACGCCGCCCATATCGTAGCGGCTGGCGTTCTGCCATTTTTTTCCATAGCCCGTCGAGCCGCGATAATTTGGTGCGAGCACTGTCCAGCCGCGTGAAGCCATATGACTCATCGTCGGCTCCCATAAGAATTGATACAGCCAGTTTGGCCCGCCATGAATGTTTATGACCGCAGGCGAATCTTTGCCTGCGGTTTTCGAGCGATACAACAACGCAGGCACTTGCACGCCGTCTTTGCCTGCATACCAAACTTCCTCGGGTTGAATGAATTCGGCATCCTGCAACTCATCGGGAAGTGAATTCGTCAATTGTTCGCATGCATCATTTTCCAGATTGATCTTCCACAGATCGCACGGACGCCTCGAATCTTCATAGAGGATGACTACACCATCGGATGTGAACTTCGGCCAGTAATGGACTCCCACTCCAACTTGGACCTGCCCGAGGTCAGCGCTTCCTTTCTTAAACTGGAAGCTGGTCTTCGCACCTTCGGAGTGAATCCACCCGATCGTGTCTCCGCTTTGCGACCATGCAGGCTGTGTATCATCCCCCGTGGATTGATTAGCCCAGGTGAGTTCCTTTGTTTCTACATTGAATAATCCAATATCGTGCCATTCATCCAACTCAGCCGAAAAGGCGAGAAATTTTGAATCGGGTGACCATGCGGGTTGTTGCGCATTCAACACCTTGTCGTTGACCTTCAACTGGATGGTACTTACCTTGGGGCCCTTGCGTGAACGCCCAACTGGCACGATGTGAATGCTTCTGTCACTTGCAACTGATTCAGACTCAATTGCTATCCACTGACCATCTGGAGACCAAACCGCATCCCAGCAAGGATG
Source organism: Candidatus Villigracilis affinis (assembly GCF_016705895.1). Classification (NCBI taxonomy): domain Bacteria; kingdom Bacillati; phylum Chloroflexota; class Anaerolineae; order Anaerolineales; family Candidatus Villigracilaceae; genus Candidatus Villigracilis; species Candidatus Villigracilis affinis. The sequence continues at coordinate 256,792 of NZ_JADJKT010000037.1, forward strand.
GAAGATATTTTTCAACAAGCGGACAGGTCCACCATCAATCGGGAGCAGGTACGAAGCGAATTGTCCCTTCATGTCGGAGAGCACAGCCAGCATTTGGCCGTCTGGTGACCAACTGATATTCGGCTGATGCGCGTAGGCAATTGAAGGCGTCAAGTCTGTTGTGGTGTTGGTTTTGAAATCGTGGACGACAATGTGATATGACTCGCTGCCATCGAGGTCCAGTGCAAAGGCAAGCATGGAGCCATCAGGACGCGGAGCGTATCGCGGGGAGAATTTGGCCCCTTGTATTTCAGAAACAGGCCGAGGTGAGTCAGAGGCGTTTAGTCCTCTTTCATATAATTCCCATCGGCCTGTTTTGTTCCATGAAAAGGTCAACCTCTGCCCATCGGGTGAGATATCGAAGCGTAAGCCGCTTTCCACATGGGGGACGCGTAAAAGCTGGGCGAGGTTGAGTAGGGTCATGCGGGTTGGAGTTCCTCTGCGATCGGTAGATGTTCAAGACCAGCCTGTCTGGCGAGTTCCAAAACGTAGGCATGGAGTTTTGCTTCTTTATCAGGGTCAAGCTCGGGGCGCTTGTAGGAGGCGAGAATTTCCTTCACGCGAATTCTGGCGCGGTCGAAAGTATCCATTGAGCCTGATTCTTTCCAGCCGCGCATCGAGTCGCGGTCGATCACTTTGCCGGGCATGTGCTGTTCCTCGCGGAAAAGCTGCATGGTGATCTTTTGTTTGAGGAAGTCGCCGCCTTTGAAGTTGACGCCTTCGTAAAAACCTGTGGCCAGTGTTTCGGTTTGGATCTTCATGCCTTGCAGCATGCGTTGAGCCATCGCGATACCTTCCGCATCGATGACCAATTTTTCGGGGCTTTGGCAAAGAAGCGAGTCAACCATGCCTGAACCAGAGATCATGTTGATGCCGCTTAACGCGCCGATCATCGCACCCATGCCGCTTTCAAGGCCAGCTTGCATATCGAGCACTTTCGATTCGGTCGAGCCGAGATACGCATGCGTTGGCAAACCCAGCGATTTGCCGACCTGCGCATAGGATGAATCAATCATCGCCGTTTCAACAGAGCCAAAGGGCGTGCCGCCCTTGCGCATGTCAAATGTGGATGGCGCGCCGCCCCAAACGATGGGCGAACCTGCGCACGCAAGTTGATGAATTGTGATGCCTGATAAACATTCTGCGGCGTGCTGTGTGACCGCACCAAGCAATGTCACAGGGGCTGCTGCGCCAGCCAATGGCATGGATACGATCTCAGCGGGTACACCTGCGCGTGCGAGCGAGATCAAATTGCCCGCACCAAAGTTTGACCAGATCAACGGCGGTGAGGGGCAGGCATCGAACACGGCGCGTGGATACTTGCGCAGATTTTCAGGGCTGCCCGCAAAAATGGCGAGCATCTCGATCATCTGATGCACGGTCTTATTTGTGAATGCACCCGTGACGATCGGTTTTTTTGAATACAGCATAACCAGATATAAACGATACAGGTCATGAATATCTTTTGGTACATCGTGGCATACAATTGCCGTGGATTGTGCGTCGTACTGCGGCAGGCTTTCGGCGATCTTGATGATGCGGATCAAGTCTGCAGTTTCGGCTGTTTTGTGCTCAAGCGTTTCCGGAATGAGGATCGAAATGCCAGAAGAACCTGGATCGAATTGAACCGCGTCGCCGCCGTATTGAACTTTGGGATTGCCGTCATAATCGTACAGGAGGAACTGGTGAGGAACGGTTTCCAATGCCTTCCTGACAATCTGCTCGGGAATCTTGACGATCATCGTCTCTTCATCCACTTGCGCGCCTGCGTCTGCGAGCAGCTGTCTGGCTTCCGGGTTCTGCACCTTGATGCCAGGTTTGATCATCAATTGGTAGGCTTCCTCGATGATACGTTCGATCAATTGAGCATCGAGCAGGGACAATTTGGGTTGCATGGTTCCTCCTTGAAAGGTAAGTAGAGAATTGAGAATAGAGGTTAGTAGTTGGTAACTTGAAAGCTGTGTTATATGCGTTTGTTTAAGTTGAATGCAAGGTAATGCATGTTTTGCACTTGTCTTTGATCTGCCGCGTGCTGTCTACTGCTAGCTACTCTCTAATCTCTAAATATTAATTCTCTCTCACTTACCTCTAATCACAAGGAGTTTCACACGGGCTGAAAATCTTCGAGCTTAGGTAATTCTTCGAGGCCGCACTTTTTGGCGAGGTCTAATATAAAAGCGTGGAGTCTGTTTTCTTTTTCAGGATCAATTTCAGGGCGTCGATAAGAAGCGAGCAATTCGATCACGCGCAGTTTGCATCTGCCGAAGGCATCCAGGCTGCCAGCGGCTTTCCATGCGCGGGTCGAGTCTCTGTCAATCACACTGCTGGGCAAATGCTGCTCTTTTTGGAAGAGCTGCATGGTGGCTTTCTGCTTGAGGAAGTCGCCGCCTTTGAAATTGATCTTGTCATCGTAAAAGCCAGTGGCGAGCGTGTCGGTATGAAGTTTTACGCCGCCGATCATACGCTTGGCCATGGCAATGCCTTCTGCATCAAGCACGAGTTTTTCCGCGCTATGACAGGCGAGAAAATCGAGCATACCTGAACCGGAGATCATGTTGATGCCGCTCAACGCGCCGACCATGGCGGAGATGCCGCTTTCGAGTCCTGCCTGTGCATCAACGAGTTTCGAATCGGTTGCGCCGAGATAGGTGTGCGTGGGCATACCGAGAGTCTTCGCGACTTGCGCGTACGAACAATCAAGCATGGCCGTTTCAACTGCGCCCATTGGGGTTGCACCTTTGCGCATGTCGAAGATGGCTGCTGCTCCGCCCCAAACGATGGGGGAACCCGGGTGCGCCAATTGGTGGATGACGATCCCCGCGAAACACTCCGCTGTGTGCTGGGTTACCGTCCCGAGCATGGTCACAGGGGCGGCTGCTCCCGATAACGGAACGGAAACAATCTCAGCTGGGACACCCGCACGAGCAAGGGCGATCAAATTCCCTGCCCCAAAGTTGGACCAGATCAAAGGCGGCGCGGGGCACACATCAAAGATGGCCCGTGGTTTCGCGCGTGCGGCTTCTTCACTGCCCGCAAAAAGCACGAGCATGTCGATCATTTCCTGCACGGTCTTGTTCGTGAAAGCGCCAGTGACGATGGGTTTCTTTGAATAAAGCAGCGTTAGATATAAACGATATGAATCCTGGATCTCTTTTGGGACATCGTGACAAATGACTGCCGTGGATTGTGCATCGTATTGTGGGAGCTGCTCCGCGACCTTTAGCAGGCGGATGAGATGTTCTGTTTCAGTAGTGTCATGCTCCAGCGTTTCGGGGTTGAGCATGGTAATGCCTGATGAACCTGGGTCAAAGTGGACAGAGTCTCCGCCGTAATGAACGGTGGGATTGCCATCGTAATCGTACAGATAGAATTCGCGCGGTACGCTTTCCAGTGCTTTCTTGACAAGTGCCTCGGGAATCCCAACGACATTGTTATCGGGATACATGATCGCCCCCGCGGCAGCGAGCAAGTCTCGCGCCTCAGGGTTTTGCACCTTGACGCCGGGACATCGTAATAGCTCATAGGCTTCTTCCAAAATACGAGCGATGATCTCATCGCTTAGGAGAGTGAGTTTTGGTTGCATGGGACACCTCTAATTTGAATTGAGTTCTCTTTGGCGAAAGAGAATAAAAGTTTGAAAGTTTGCAGGTTGTAAAGTTACCTTTCTACAACCTGCAAACTTCTTAACATGTCAACTTTATAACTTTTATTTTTCAACCGACTTGATAATTCTGTCCATTTCCTGGCCGATCTTTTCATCAAGCGGGTCAGGTTGATGTTCTTTCAAGGTCTTGCGGGCTTTTGATAATGCCCAATCGCGGGCATCGTCTTTTTTGTTTTCCCATTCGGAGTACGGACGGCGGTCCATGAATTGCGGCATGAACAATTCGCGCATGTGCTTGCGGGTGTGTTTCTGCGCAAGATAATGTCCGCCGGGGCCAACGTTGGCAATGGAATCCATGGCGAGTGTTTCGTCGTTGACTTCGATGCCTTGCATCATCTTGTGGACGATGGAGAAGATCTCGCAGTCCATCATCATCTCTGCATATGACCAGATGCGGCTGCCGTGCAGGAATCCGCATCCCAACAGCATATCGGACATAACCACACTTGCCATGAAACTGGACATTGCGCCTTCAAGACCAGCCTGCCAGTTGGGTTCCTTCGCGCCTGTGGCAAATGCGCCCATCGAAAGCGGGATGTTGTAGAAATCTGCCAGCACATTGGTCGCTGCGCCGAAGAGGAAGTCTTCGGGTCCACCGCCTGTATATGCGCCTGTCTTCAAATCGGACGCGGTTTGGGCTGCTGCGTAGAAAACGGGTGCGCCGGGGAAAGCAATTTGTAAAAGGGCGGTGGCTGTAATCACTTCCGCGTTGCCAACGGCGAGATTGCCGGCCATGGTGGTTGGACCTGTCGTTGCACAGGCCGCCATGGTCATAAAGCCTGTTGGAATCCCGACTTCAGCGGCAAGGAGCGCCGCGTCCAAACTTCCACCGTCATGTCCGAGCGGGGGAGCCGTGCATTGCATGAGCGAAAGTACGGGGCGATCCTTTAATTTATCTTTGCCGCCAGCAAGCAGCGCAGCCATTTCGATCGCGGCTTTGGCCTCTTCCACGTTGTAGATGGATTCGGTCTGCACGTGTTTGGTGGAACTTTCCCAAACGGCTTTCAATTCATGCAGTCCACGCGCTTCGACGGGGGCGTCTTGAGCCGAGACTGCGACCCAGTGAAAGGCCACTTCTTCGGTTGCATCGGCTATTCGCGCGATGTCGCGTACATCCTGCAGACATGAAGTCCGCTTTTCGCCGGTGTTGATGTCGATCACTTCCACACCGCAGCCATCTGTGCCGAGGTTGACGTGGTTGCCATCAAGCTGCAGATCCTGCTGTGGATCACGAGCCGCGAGTTTGTAGGCAGGCGGCGCTTTCTTGATCGCATCTTCGATGATCTGCGGTTTAACACGCACGATCTTCTTTTCGTGGTCCACTTCCGCGCCAACCGCTTCCCAGATTTCCAATGCGCGTTTGGACGGAAACCTCACGCCGACCTTTTCAATGATCTGCAGTGTGGCATTGTGGATTTTTTGTACATCTTCTTTTGTCAGCACCTCCAGTTTTAACTTTGGGTTGCTGATGGTCTTTATATTTTTCTGAGACATAAGGCCCTCCCGAGGCATATGTCTCTCCACTCTCTCTGTGTTGTAACTTTTTTGCTTTCAACAGCCCCGTATTTACCGGGATGTGTCAAGGCGTAGGGACGTAAATTATTGATCGCCCTTGCCAACCAGGTCCTTGGCGATCTTTACTGCGCCGATGGCGTCTTCGGAGTAGCCGTCCGCTTTGATCTTCTCTACCCAGTCACGGGTAATAGGCGCACCGCCAACCATCACTTTGATACGTGGGCGCAGACCTTCTTTATCCAACTCTTCGATCACTTCGCGCTGACGCACCATGGTGGTGGTTAACAATGCACTCATGCCGATGATCTGTGCATCAATCTCAAGTGCCTTGCCGATGATCTTGTCAGCGGGTTGATCCACACCTAGGTCAACGACTTCGAATCCGGAGGCGCTTAACATGGTGCCGACAAGGGTTTTGCCGATCTCGTGGATGTCACCTTCGACGGTGGCGAGAACCACTTTTCCCATCATCTCGCGCGCTTCACCGAGCTTGAGTAATTCAGGCTCCAACACAGCGACTGCCGCTTTCATCGCCTCGCCTGCCATGACCAACTCAGGGAGAAATGCCTCACCTTTTCCGAACTGATCACCAATATAATTGACCCCAATAACGAAGCCCTTGGTGATCGCATCCAGCGGATGCATGTTCAGCTCGATGGACTTCCTCGCGAGCTCTGCGGAAATATCAGAGTCCCCATCGATGATGCATTGAGCCATTTCCTTATAAAGTTCTTCAGACATGATTTAGCCTCCTTATTTCGATTTCTTTAACAAATGAGTTACTTGCTGTTCTTTTTCTTTTAGCAGATCAGCGGGGATCTTAAGATATTCCACCAGCCACCTGCCCGAATCCAAAACGTGTTCAAGAGATGCCTGAACCGCCCTGTCTGCATCATGCCTTGCAAGCGCATCCACGATCGCTCTGTGCTCTTCGTGAGTCTGCGATACGCTGCCCGAAAGTAATTCCGGATAACGATACAACGCTTCGTACAATAGCCAGTCTGGAAATGCGTTGGCCGTAACCGCATATAACTTGATCAACAAACTGTTCCCGGATGCATTGGCAATGGCTGAATGAAACTCGCGGCTTAACTGTCGTTCTCGAGGCATGTCGTTCAGTTTTACATACTTCTTCATTTCAACCAGGATCTTTTCAAGCCCTGCCACCTGCGCGGTTGTGATATTGATCGCCGCCTCACGGGCAGTGACTGCTTCGAGCACAAGCCTTAATCCGTACGCTTCCACCACATCCTGCGTGGACATTTCGCGAACGCGCACACCGCGATAGGGAACGCGCTCCGCCAGCCCGGCGGATACAAGCAAGTCAAGCGCTTCCCGCACAGGCGTCATACTCACGCCCATTTGGCTGGCAATTTCCTCCTGGCGCAACCAGTCACCAGGTCCGTATTTACCGGCAATGATCTGCCGATGAAGGGCATCGTAAATTTCCTCTTTGAGGGGTTTGTGGGTGAGTTCTTTTTCCATGGGTTGCCAATATGATTATATATTATATATAATTGGGGCGAATTTCGGAAGTACGAAATGTCACGAAAATTGTCACAAGTGCGGGCATTCCACTGTAAAAAAAACAGGATATCCGCCAGTGATAAAAAAAATTCGTTTGAGTTATACTCGGCATACTGGAGCACACATGTCTGAAATCGATCTGAATCCGCTAAAGCCTGCAATTGAATCCTATATTCCCCTCGGCCGCTCGGGCTTGATGCCCGCTTTGCATGCGGCACAAAAGATCTATGGATGGCTGCCTGAAGAGGTTGCATCTGAAGTTGCGAAGTCATTGCGTGTGCCGCTTGCAGATGTGCACGGCGTGATCGAATTCTATTCGCTTTATTATAACGAGCAGGTGGGACAGAAATTCATTCGAGTTTGTACCGACCCTGCCTGCGCATTAAAAGGCGCGGATGGACTCCTCAAACACCTATGTAAAAACTACAAAGTGGATGCGGGTCAGACGACCGATGACCTGTCTCTGACCATTGAGCAGAGTCCATGCCTTGGGCTTTGTGACCAGGCTCCCGCCGCACTCGTAGACGATGATGCCGAGACGAACATCTCACGCAATTTTCGCTCCTACGATATCGGCATTCCGCAATCGCTTGTTTATGGTTCGATCCGCGAGTTGACGATTAACTGTGGTGAAGGCACGACCACGCTCGCAAAATACGGCGAATATTCCGCCTACAAGAAAGCATTAAGTGTCAACCCCGAAGATATCATTGCCGAGATCAAAGCCAGCGGATTAGTCGGCCGTGGCGGCGCAGCATTCCCGACAGGCATCAAATGGGAAGGTGCAGCAAAAGCCAGTGCTGACCAAAAATATGTCATTTGCAATGCGGATGAATCTGAACCAGGTACATTCAAAGACCGCGTTTTGCTGTTGGATGATCCGCATCGCACCATCGAAGGCATGTGCATTACCGCATATGCGATCGGTGCGACAAAAGGTTATATCTACATTCGTGGGGAATACCCGTATATTGTTCCTGTTCTCGAAGAAGCCTTGAACGAAGCAAGAATGGCAGGTTATCTTGGAGAACGATTCGATATTGAAATCCGCGTCGGCGCTGGTGCCTACATTTGTGGCGAGGAGACCGCGCTGTTTGAATCGATCGAAGGGAAGCGCGGTTTTCCGCGTGTGAAGCCGCCCTTCCCGACGACGCACGGCGTGTTCGGCAAGCCAACTGTCATCAACAATGTTGAGACGATGTGCAACGTGCCGCTCATTATTGAAAAAGGCTTTGCCGAATACCGCAAGATCGGCACAGAAAAATCGCCTGGGCCAAAATTATTCTGCGTTTCTGGCGATGTTGCCAAACCTGGCGTATACGAAGTCCCCTTTGGCGTGACCTTGCGCGAACTGCTTGAAATGGCAGGCGGCGTGACAGGCAAAAAAGCATTGCAATCCGTGCTGTTTGGAGGCGCGGCTGGAGCCTTTGCCACTGCAGAACATCTCGACGTGAAAATGACCTTCGAGGATTTGCGCGCCGTTGGTTTGCCGCTTGGCTCCGGCGTGGTCATGGTCTTCGATGAAACCCGTGATATGCGCGACGTCTTGCAGAGATTGGGCCATTTCTTTGCCCATGAATCCTGCGGGAAATGCTATCCCTGCCAGATGGGTACGCAACGACAAATGGAGATCCTGAATCGCGTAGCGGCTGGGAAGACCCTGCCCGATGACTTGATCCGCTTGCAGGATGTCGGTTGGACGATGACAGAAGCAAGCCTGTGCGGCCTCGGTCAGACAGCTGCGGGTGCGGTGCTATCCGCGATGAAGTTGTGGCCCGCGTTGTTCGAAAGTGAAAAACCTGTTTTGAGCAAAGTGAAGGCTATCAAGGTTTCTAGAGTATCTAAGGTTGCAAAGGTAGAGGCGAAGTCTGCCAAGAAAAGTGCGACTAAAAAGGCTGTGACGAAGAAATCGGTCAAGCCTGCAAAGGCGAAGGCTGTAAAAAGCAAATCAAAGAAGTCGACCGCAAGTAAATCTGTGAAGAAACGTTAATCGTTGAGGCGAAATGACTGAAACCGTAAACCTAACCATTGATGGACAGGAAGTAAGTGCTGAGCAGGGCAAAACTCTGCTCGAAGTAGCCCGCGAAATGGGAAAGAATATCCCAACCATCTGTTTCCACGATGCGACGACAGCCAATGCCCTGTGCAGAATCTGTGTCGTCGAGGTGGAGGGGCAGAGAGTGCTCCAGCCAGCGTGCATCGTCAAGGCAGGAGCAGGCATGAAGGTCCAGACGCGAAGCGAGAAAGTCATCCGTGCGCGAAGGACGATTTTGGAAATGCTTGCCTCCACGATGGATCTTTCCGAAGCGGCAGAGATCCAGCAGATGATGATTGAGTATGGTGCTTCATCGGAGCGTTTCCCTGGTGCTGAGCGGCGCGAGTCGGAAATCAAGGATGACAACCCGATGTATATCCGCGATTACTCGAAGTGTTTGCTGTGCTGGCGCTGCGTGCAGGTCTGCGCGGAGGATGCGCAATATACCTTTGCAATCAACTTCGATGGGCGCGGATTTGAGACCCAGATCGGCACGTTCTTCGACAAAGCCATTCCGCAGACATCTTGCGTAATGTGCGGACAATGTGTGGGCGTGTGCCCAACAGGTGCATTGAAACCGAAACGCGAATTTTTATTGGAACAAGGCATGAGCCCGAGTGAGATCAGCGTGATGAATACGGGCAGAAAACAGAGGAAGCCGCGATGATCAAATCTGACCGAGTTACCACAACAACCTTGTCCCTACTGCGGAGTGGGTTGCACTTTGCAACTGCACGTCAAAGATGATTTTATTTACAAGGTGACCAGCCCGTTCGATTCGCCTGTTAATCACGGAAATTTGTGCGTGAAAGGCCGTTTCGGGTATGACTTCATTTATCACCCAAAGCGCACGACAACGCCGCTGGTACGTCGCTATTTACTCGAAGGCAAGCCGAAGCCCGCAGGCCGCGAACAGGTTTTTGCGGTCAGCACAGATGGCAAGCCGATTCCTGATTCGAAAATTTCCAATGATTGGGATTGGGTCGAGACGGATTGGGATACCGCGCTGAATTTCGTAACCGATAACCTTGTCCGCATTTATCAGCGTGACGGTTCGGATGCGATGGCGGTTTATTGCTGTGCGAAGGCCACCAACGAAGATAATTATCTTTTGCAAAAGATGTATCGCTCGCTCTTCCGCACCAATAATGTGGATCACTGCACGCGCCTGTGCCATGCAGGTTCCGTGGTGGCGCTTCAACAGGCAGTTGGCTCCTCGGCGATGAGCAATACCGCTTCACAGGTCATCATGAACGATGTGTTCATTGTGACGGGTTCGAATACCTCCGAAAATCATCCCATCATTGCCTTGCAAATGAAGGAAGCCGTGCAAAAATACGGCGCGAAAATGATCGTGATCGACCCGCGCCGCATCGACCTGGTTGACATGGCAGAGATGTGGCTTCCGCTCAAGCCGGGCACGAACGTGCCTGTTTTCTCTGCAATGGCGCATGTGATCGTGAAAGAGAATTTGATCAATCACGAGTTCATTGCCAATCGCACAGAAGGTTATCAGGATTTTGTCGAGTCGCTTGAAAAATTCACCCCCGAATATGCCGAGGAGATTTCAGGTGTGCCTGCCGAAGATATTCGCAAGGCGGCGCGCATGTATGCGGGTGCGAAGAATGGCGCGATTTATTGGGGTATGGGAATTTCCCAGCTTTCACATGGTACGGCATCTGCGATGGCTTTGATCCATTTGGCATTTCTTACAGGGCATATTGGCCGTGATGGCACGGGGCTCAATCCCTTGCGCGGACAGAACAATGTGCAAGGTGCCAGCGATATGGGCTCCATGCCCTTCCATTATCCTGGTTACATGCGTGTGGATAATCTTGAAAATCGCGCAAAATGGGAAAAGGCTTGGAATATCGAAGAAGGCGGCTTGAGTCTCAAACTTGGTCTGACCACCACTGAAATTCTCAGCCATGCGCACGAAGGCGGTGTGCGTGCGTTGTACATCATGGGCGAGAACCCGATGATGTCGGAACCGAATCTCAATGAAACTCGCAAGCATATGCTGGAGTTGGAATTCATCGTTGCGCAGGACATTTTCATTAATGAGAGCGGTTCCTTTGCGGATGTTTTCCTGCCTGCGACTCCCTTTGCCGAAAAAGATGGGACTTTCTCGAATACGGATCGCCGCGTACAACGCGTCCGCGCGGCTCAGGCTCCCCGTGGAATGGCCCGCCCCGATTGGCAGATCATCTGCGATTTGGCATTACGCATCGAATCGCGCCTTGGCAGGCCTACTGCAAAATGGGATTACTCCAACCCGGAAGAGGTTCTGCGCGAGATGGGCAGCATAAATTCTGATTATGCAGGTATCACGTATGAGCGCATTGATAAAGTTGGTTTGATCTACCCAGTGCCTTCGATGGACCACCCCGGCACGCCGACCCTCTTTACTGAATCCTTCCCGCGTGGACGCGGTAAATTCCATCAGTTGGATTACGTCCCTGTGCGCGAGGAAGCAGATGATGAATATCCGTTCATCCTCACTACGGGCCGCTTGCTTGAGCATTGGCACGGCGGAACCATGACGCGAAATTCCGCGCTTAATGAGATCTACCCTGAAGCGCGTGTGGAAATTCATCCTGCTGATGCGGAGATTCATGGCATTCGAAACGGCGACCCTGTCAAAGTCCAGAGCAGACGCGGTGAGATCATTGTCCGTGCCACAGTGACAGAAAAGACATCCATTGGCGTCGTCTTTCTCCCGTGGCACTTTGCCGAATCTGCCGCGAATTTGCTGACGAATGATGCGCTCGACCCACAGGCAAAAATTCCCGAATTCAAGGCGTGCGCGGTGCAGGTCTTCCCTGCGAGGGAAAATGACCTGCCAAACCCTGAAATCGTTTTGAATAGAGGCAGGTATTAGAATAAAAAGCCCCGAGAATTTCTCGGGGCTTTTTTGACTCAATTTTCTTGGTTTGGAAGTCGGTATGACCGTTTATTCGCACTCGGGTAAGGCCAAGGTTTCGATGATGCACCCATTGCTTGTGGAGGTGACCGGGGCGCAGCATCCTTCTGCTGTATTGAAACCGAACCCAGCCTGGCATTGATTGGATGTTTCCAGTGTATTTGTGCAGGCTGAATTGCAAAAAGAGACCTGAAAATTCGTGTCTGCCGGGCCGGTGCAGGAAATTCGAGGTTCACCATAACTGTTCTCGACCTCGTTGATGCAAGTGAACCCGGGTGTGAGTACCTCGAAAGTCGTGTCAGGAGACAGGGTGTACAAACCATATGAACCGCTGTCGATGCAGAACAGGTCGGTTATGTCATAGGTTGGCTCGCTGCAACTTGGGGTCTGGCTGGCTGTGCAAACTTCCAAATATGAAGGCACGTCTCCACCCGTTGCAGGGATCAAGGTTGACTCTTCCGGTACGATGTTAAATGGTTCACATGTTTGATTGTATTCTTCAGTTGGAAAATACTGCTTCCATTGAATATCTGTCAAGTCGCCGCCTGTGATGGTGCAGGCTTTTTGTACCCAGGACTCCGGGGTGATATCCCAGAAAATAATGTTGCCGCTGCGCCCCTGTGATGCAAGGAAACCTCCTGAGGAATTGAATTCAACGGTGCCAACACTGCCGACATGCCCAACCATCTTGCTGATCAGGATGGAAACTTCAGGGTTGGAAACATTCCATAGGTTAACATATTTGTCGTAACTGCCGGAGGCCAGTTTGGTCCCATCGGGGCTAAAGGCAACGGAGGTTACCCAATCGGAATGGTTGGCGAGCGTGTCCGCTTTTTGCGGATTGAGTGGGTCGGCCACGTTCCACAAGATAATATTTTTGTCCTTGCCGGCGCTTACAAGCAGACTGGGGTTTAGAGGGTTGAAGACCACTGACTGGATCTGGTTGGAATGACCTTCCAACACAGCCAACCGGCTGGGTTTGGAGATGTCTGAAATATCCCATAGAACGACATTGTTGCCCGCAATGGCCGCCAGGAGTTTTCCCTCTGCGTTAAAGGCCAAGTCACTGAATTCATTGGAATCTTGGGGAAGGGTGGAAAGTTTTACCGGCTTTTTGGGGTCACTAATATCCCAAAAAACAACTTTTTCGCCGTTGACAGCGAGTATTTTCCCATCCGCACTAAACTCGATGGCGTTGACTGTTTCTCCGCTCATAGTGATTGTGCCTAGTTTGGAGAAATCTTTCATGTTCCATAGGGTCGCAGTTTCATCGAAGTCCATGGAAGCCATTAAGCTTCCATCATTATTGAATATCACAATGCTTGCTGGACCATCTTGCGTTTTGAGTTTCACGGGATTCGAAAGATCGGAAATGTCCCAGGTTGTCATCCTGTATTCATTGTCAACGGAGAGGAGGATATTGCTATTGGGTTGAAAGGCCATGTCGATCATGCTTCCATCAATGGAACCGAGCTCCATTTCAGTTTTGGGCTGGACGGAATCCCAAATCATGATGGCGCCGTCGCGGCTTCCGGATAACAACATATTGTTCCTGCTCTCAAATATTACAACGTTGACTCCCAATGAATGCCCGTTGATGGTGCGGGTTTTGATGGGGGAGGATTTATCTGTAACATCCCACAAGACGACTTGCGCGTTGGTTTCGGTGCTGCTGGAAGCCAAAGTGTTCCCATCTGTGCTAAAGGCCAGGCTATTGATCGCGAAGGAATGTCCGCTCCAACTGCTTAAGAATGAAGGTGCGGCAGGATCGGTGACATCCCAAAGCGCAATAATCGTGCCTCCATCTCCCACCGCCAGTGTGTTTTCGTCCGGGCTGAGCGCCAATCCGTACACCCAATTCCCGTAGCCATTCATTGTGGAGAGCATGACGGGGACTTCAGGGTTCTGGACATCCCATGCAAGGATGCTTCCATCGCTTCGCGAGAAGAAAAGGAGATTCTTGTTTGGGTTGAAAATTATCCTTGTTATATCCAGCTCTTCATCTCCGCTTTCCAGTTGAGTTAATTCAACGGGCGATTTCGGGTTGGATACATCGAAAAGCACGACAACGTTATTGACGTCGCTGTGGATTTTTAATGATGTGAGGATTTTTCCATCCAAGGTAAAGCCGAGGTTGGTGTAGTATCCGTCAGTTTTGCTGATCAGTTTCGGGGTGGATGGGTCGGCTACGTCCCATAAAATGAGTTCGTAATCGGAAGATGTCGCCAGAGTTTTTCCATCAGCGCTAAATATCACACTTTCCACAGGACCGGTGAATTCTTCCAATGTTTTTAGTTTTACTGGGAAGGCGGGGTTTGAAATATCCCATAAATTGACGGTGTAATCCCAACTGCCGGAAGCCAGGATGGTTTGATCCGGGCTGAGTGCGATGGTGTTAACCCAGTCTGCATGCCCAAGCAGGATCTGGCGCAGCCCCGGATTACTTTGAAGGATCTTGGTGATCGCGCTTTGCGTGTTCACGTCGTTGATCTTGTTGTCTTTGGCGTGAAGGTAGGCTTCCACGCTCAGGAGCAGGGCTTCGTTGAAACTTTGGTCGATCTTCGACATGGCCAGTGCCGATAATTGGTTGATCTTCGCTTCGGTTTCTTTCAGCAGTGCAAGATTTTTTGCCGTGGCTTCCCGCTGTTCGCTTTCATTTGCTCTTTCGGCTTCATTGGCGGCCAGCCTGGCAGAGTTCAAGCCATACACGGCCAATGCAAACATAATGACCGCCGCAATGGCAACAAAGACGGTTGTCCATCTCCTTTGTTGATCGGTTGCATGGCGGCTTTTTAAAATGTATTCGCGGTGCAGGTCGGTTGGGTGCGGGTCTTTCGAGGTGTTAAGCGCCAGCTGACTTTCTGCATCGTGCAGGTCCTGCCCGCGCAGGAGAAAACTTTTGTCCTTGTTTTTGTTTTTCCATTCCAGTGCGCGGACAAGCAGGCGCCTATGGTTCTCAACCCATTCGAAGTCTGTGTTAATGCCCAACAATAGTTTTTTGAAGGATGCATCGAAATCATCCTGCTCGCGGAAGAATATCCAGTTGAGGTGCGAGAATGCTGCGGGTACTTCATCTTCTTTGACATCGCGCACCACCAACGGGATCAGGCGTTTGTTGTTTTTGACCGCATGCGCAATTTCATCCCCGCAGACTTTCGATTTCGCAGAATCCGGACTGAGGAGGAATAGAAATACATCTGATTCCTCGATGCCGTTTTCGATCTTCTTCATAAAATCCACAGTGGGAGGGATGCCTTCCCAATCCACCCAGAACTCAAGCTCGCTTTTTTGCAGTTCTTCGGTCAGGCGTTTTGTAAATTCAGTGTCTTTTCGGGAATAGGAGACGAAGACTTTTGCCATGTGGCGCTCCTTGCCTTGGTAGTCGCAGGATTTTTCTTCGATAAGCTTTGTAAGTATTTGTATTTTACAATGAAATCTGTGTTTGTCATATATATTGGACGAAATTTCGAGCTATTGATTACAATGTCCTCATGACAAAGCCCTATCTCGTCCCTCTCACCGAAATTCGCCGCGAGCATGAAGTGTTAAAGTCGCGCTTCATTGCCACGCTTGCCCCTGCTTTTTCCATCGACGAAGCGCGGGCGTTTATGAAACGCATCCGTGCCGAATTTGCGGACGCGAGTCATAACGTGCCTGTGTACATCATCGGTGGCGGAAATACGGTCACGGAATATTTTTCAGATGATGGAGAACCGGTCGGGACTTCGGGGAAGCCTGCTCTGGCGGTCCTACGCGGCAGTGGACTTGGCGATGTGGTTTTGGTCGTCACCCGCTATTTCGGCGGGACCCTGCTCGGCACAGGTGGATTGGTCAAAGCCTACACCGAGGCCGCGCAATCTGTGGTCAACACCGTGGAGCGCGGACGTAGAGTCCCTGTCCATGTGGCGATGATGGCGATTCCCTACAACCTGCTCGAGCGGGTGCGTCTGTTGGTTTCAAAAGATCACGGAAAGATTCTGGGGGAAGATTATGCCGGGGATATCACGCTTACTTTGCTGTTCCCAATTGAGAATTTCGATGCCTTTCAGGCAGATATGCGCGAACTCTCGGCTGGGAAGATTCAGGCGGAAGTAATTGAGTCGAAGGAAGAGATCGTTCCTGCGGCTTAGAGATTATCCACTTCCTGCAAAATATTCCACGTGAAGGTGAGTGTGTCTTGCAGTGACTGTTTGTCAATGAACTCGATTCGGTCAGACATTTGATGCCAGTGAGAGACAGCCTGTTCGGGGTTGGGGAAGGCCGAAGAGACAGTCAGTGCGATGAGTCCCTGTTTGGTTGCGGGCAGGGCATCGGTGTAAGCCTCTCCATTTGCTTCGATCAGACTTCGTGATAACCCAAAATTTGCATTTCGCGCCAACTGAAGCGCCCGTGGATGTGTTTTGTATTTGCGGATCAAGCCGTCTTCGGTGACGGTTTTTAGCTGCCCCGCGCCGACTTCGTCGAGAATAATGTAGATGGCGTCTTTGCCCAATGCTTCTGCGTGTTTCTTCAAGTAGGCGATGATGCCGTGCGCCCCTGTTTCTTCGCAGTCGGTAAAGATGAAGTTGACCGTTGTGTTCATCAACGGCTCCGCGTGAAGGCGTTCTGCAATGGCAAGGATGATGCCAGTGCCTGAGGCATTGTCATTGGCCCCCGGGGAAAATGGTGTGAATTCAGCCGAGATGACCAAAACCAGCGCGTACATTTGCACAAGCCCAAAAAGCAGACCTGCCCATCGAAACCAATTCAAATCCAGCAGGCTTCCCAATCCGAATGTCAATGCGCTCAATGCCATGCTCAAAAAAGCCCCAGTGACAGAAACCCCAAATGCTTTTTGCCAGGCTGTGGATGAATAGAAGATCGGCGTGCGGTGTGTATCGAGATGGGAACACAATACGATCTGGCGTTTGGGTTTGTTTTGCGGAGAAACTGCCCCAGTGACGTTAAATGTTTCGGCGGTCGGAATCAGCCAGCGGGTCCAGTTGGATGCGAATTCACTTTCCGCATACATGGCCCAGGTGCCGAGGAAGTTCATCAGGGCTGCGATTCCGAGGGCGATTCGATTTCCAAAAAATAAAGCGAGGCTGGTCCCGACGAGTGCCGAGGCAAAGGCCAGCACAAAAGGCAGGTAGGTGGATGCCACGCCACGAAACGGCTCAAGTTCGACTTGGCCTGCTCCCGCTGATCTCAAGGCTTCGGCGGAATATTCTGCCGCCCGCCGATGATTTGGGCTGCAACTGCCGCGCCCGCCGATGGTTTCTGAAAGATGACGAATGTGTTCGAACGCGCGCTGGGCGTAATCCATTCTTGTTGCCTTTGTTGTTAGAGCTTTCTACTTGCTTTTTCCACCAGATACACGATGGAAACATAATCTCTGCCCGTGGCTTCTTTCATGCCAATTTCGCAGGTGATGTTGGAAGAGTAATAGCCGCCGTATTCTTTTGCAAGGACTTCGGCGCTTTCTTTTTCGGTGGCGGAGGCGGTGAGTTCGGGATGGGTGAGGCCGCGGTCGCCTGCGAAGGCGCAGCAACCGAGGTTGAACGGCACAACTGCGGATTTGGCGCATTGCCTGGCGATGGCGTGCATTTTTGAATCGAGGTTGAGTTTGCGGGCGGAGCAGTTGGGGTGCAGGATGACTTCTTCGTCCACGGGGTGGATTTCGAGTTTAGGCAGGACATGGTCGTGCAAAAATTCCACGCCATCGAGAATGGTGAGTTGACTCCAGATGGTTTTGTCTTCGGGTGTGAGGTCATCGCCGCAGGTTTTGAGCGTGTGTGTGCAGGAGGTGGTGTCGATGACGATGGGGTATTTTCCATGCTCAGACCATTTCCACATCTGCATGAGGGTTTTGTGAAGAGAGGCCTGATACGCAGATTTGTATCCCTTGGAAGAGAAGGGCATGCCGCAGCAGTGACCCTCGGTGTTGACAGGGATTTGTAGATTGATGTTTGCCCGCTTGGCGATCGTGAGGAAGGCTTCGCTGAGTGACAGGTTGAAGGTTTCAGGTTGAATGTTGGAAGAGTTTGGAGCCTGTGACTTGGAATCTGGAATTCCCAATTGACGTGAAATGCAGGAGGGGAAGTAGATGAATTCCTTTGAACCGCCAAGGCCGCAAAGACCGCTAAGATTTTTTGTGCGGTGCGGAATGGATTTGTTCCATTTTGGTAATTTTGTTCCCTTAATTTTTTCAACAGTGACCGAAATAGATTTGACTCCATTCACGCCAATTACTTTCTCTGCGGCATGTCCGAGTGAAACACCAATTCCAGTTACTTTTTCTGCTACACCAAAATTTTCAACAATCCACTCTGCGGACTTGTTACTTGTTACTCGTTTCTCACGTAGCTTCTTTATAAACTTTCCCGTGTCAATTCCCACAGGGCAGGCAGTTCCGCATAAGCCGTCGAGGGCGCATGTGTCGATTCCAGCGTAGGCGTAGGCTGTCGAAACAGAATCAATTTCGGGTGAGTTTGAATCGACGAGGCGCATCGAAGCGAGTTCTCTTTGGACGACGATGCGCTGTCTGGGAGTCAGAGTCAGCCTGCGGCTTGGACATTTCGGCTCGCAGAATCCACATTCGATGCATTTGTCAATTTCGGGCGCAACGAGTGACAGCGATTTCAAGTGGGTGACATGCGCCTTCGGGTCATCATTGATGAGCACGTTTGGGTTCAACATTCCATCAGGGTCAAGCAATGACTTGAGGTTGCGCATGATGGAATAGGCTTCGCTGCCCCATTCGGTTTCGACGAACGGCGCCATGTTGCGGCCCGTGCCGTGTTCGGCTTTGAGCGAGCCATCATATTTGCCGCTGACGATCTTCACCATCGCTTGCATAAAATTGTCGAAGTGATTGATCTGCTCGGGCGTATCGAAAGCCTGATTGATGAGAAAATGCAAATTGCCATCTTTCGCGTGACCGAAGATGACGCCCTCGGCGTAACCGAAATCATCGAAGAGATGACGCAGGTCGGTGACGGCATTGGCAAGATGCTCAACGGGAAAGGCAACATCTTCATTGACCGAAGTTGTGCCGCGCGGACGCATCGCGCCGACCGATGCAATGATGCCTTTGCGCGGTTTCCACAATGCAGCTTGTTGAATCGGGTCATCGGTAAATTCGACGTCGTGAATCAGTTTAAGCTCACCGATGACGCGCTGCGCTTCTTTCTTAAACTGAAGCATGGATTCTGAATCTGCAGCCTGATACTCCACCAGAATCGCCGCCGCGCCATTGGGCAGTTGCTTGAGAATGGCAGGCACGCCCGCGTTGTTTTCCACCGCCCGCAGGGACTCTCTGTCCATGATCTCTGCCGCGCGCGCACCCGATTGCTTGATGGGGTAAATCGCCGCCGCCGCATCACGGATGTTTTTGAAATACATCTGTCCTGTGTATTTGTGGGTGAAATCGGGCAAAGTGTGGAGCACACCCTCGGCGATGAATCCGAGCGTACCTTCAGAACCGATCAACAAATGGACGAGAATATCAAGCGGTGAGTCGAAATCGAGAAAGGCATTGAGCAGGTAGCCGTTGTTGTTCTTGATCTGGTAGCGTTTGGCGATGCGGGTTGAAAGTTGAAGGTTGGAGGTTACACGTTCTTTGAGTTCAAGCAGACCTTTGGCGATCTGCGGTTGTTCGTTCTCAAAAATCTGATTTGCATTCGGGTCGGCTGTATCCAGCACAAATCCATTTGGCAAAACAAAGGTCATCGAGTGGATGGTTTTGTACGAATTCTCGGTGGTGCCGCAGCACATGCCGCTGGAATTGTTCGCGAGGATTCCGCCCATCATACACGCATCAATGGAAGCAGGGTCTGGGCCGATGCGCCGTCCGTGCGGCTTGAGCACGTTGTTGAGAAATCCGCCCACGATCCCAGGCTGAAAGCGGATTCGGTTCACATCGGCTTCCACGCTGAATTCCCCCCAATGTTTGGAAATATCCACCAGAATCCCATCCGTCACTGCCTGCCCCGAAAGACTCGTCCCTGCCGCGCGGAAGGTCATCGGGATTTTATTTTGCTGGCTGAATTTGAAAAGCGATTGAATTTCCCCGATGGAATTCGGCTGCACCACCGCCTGCGGCACCAGCCGAAAATACGAAGCGTCATTGGCATAAGCGATGCGGTCAATCAAACGGTCACGGATGCGCGAGGCGGGGAGGATGGTGGTGAGGTTCATGGGCATATTATAAGACCTCGGAGATTTTTGAAATCTACGAGGTCTCTAAAAGGCTTTTCTTTGGCTGGGGCGGGTTCATTGGCGTTTGCGTGCTTTTAGCCCAACGGGGTATCTCGTTTCCATTGAGGTCAGGCTTAGGTTCGCGTGTTTCTTTACAAACCCATTGGGGCGGGTGGTTGGTTAGGCTTTGCGAGGGCCGGCCTTGTAGCGTTTCACGTGGAAGATACCCAAATAGGGGGGGATGGCTTAGGAGGAATTGCCCAAATTGGAGTAGGCGGTGGCGTCGTCGGGCTTGAGTTCGATGGCTTTGCGATAGGCGGCTTCGGCTTCGTCGTAGCGTTTCAGTAACCGAGGAGATTACCCAAATTGTAGTAGGCGGTGGCGTAGTCGGGGTTGAGTTCGATGGCTTTGCGATAGGCGGCTTCGGCTTCGTCGTAGCGTTTCAGGTTCTTCAGCAAGATACCCAAATTGGAGTAGGCGGTGGCGTCGTCGGGATTGAGTTCGATGGCTTTGCGATAGGCGGCTTCGGCTTCGTCGTAGCGTTTCAGGTCTTAAATACCCAAGGGGGGGTCGGTTGGGGGGGGGGGGGGGCTGCTGTGGGGTTGGTGTGGGTGCGGGGTGTTTGGCTGTGGGGGGGGGGGGGGGGCTCGTCAGGTGTTCAAAAGGCGAATTTTTCCATCGGTCAAGATTCGGAATACAGGTCGTGTAGGATGGGGCGAGAGCTTGAATCGTAGTTCTGAAGTCAAATCCCTCCATCATCAACGGCACGATATTTCTTTTCAAATCCATCGCGGTTTCGATCTCACGGCGCAGCCAGTCGTTGGGCTCGCTGCATCGTTCCAACGCTGAGGAGGAGAGCACAAGCACAAAATGTGCGCGCGCTGCGATGTTTTCGAGAATGGCTTTTGCAAAATTCCCGCTGTCTATGCTTTGATAGTCAAAGAAAGCATCGTAGCCATTCTGAGTCAAATATTGATAGACAGCCAGTGCTGTATAAAAATTTGTTCGCCTGTAACTGATGAAAACGGTCTTTTCAATGCGCCCCATGTGCGGCTCCTGTTTGGTTGGGGAGAGGTTTTCAAAATTATACTCCACACCACATGGGTGGTCTCGATACGGCGACGCAAGAACGTCGTCACCTACTCGACCACCGAATTATGACCTGTGACTTTATATTCGGCATTGACTAGACAACTTTCCTAAAGTACAATCGCGCCGTTTTTGGAGATAAACGCACATGTCCATTCACCGTTTTGTAGTCCGTTTTGAACATCATGACCCCCGCTCAGCGGGGATGCTTTCCGATGCAAGAGCGTTGGGGTATGACAACTTGCAAAGAATCGAGTGTCAGGATCTCTACTTTATCGAGGGCCAATTGTCGCAGGAAGAAATGCAGCAGTTGGCCCTCAAACTTTTAAGCGACCCCGTCACACAAACCATTTCATGGGATGAAAACCCGAATCTGACTCCGCCCGCAGCTGATTCAGTTATTCTCGAAGTTTCCCTTCGCCCCGGCGTGACCGACCCCGTCGCCGCCGAAATTGTCCGCGCCGCACATGAGATTGGATTAAGCGGAGTCCACCGTGCCGCTACGGGTTCAAGGTTTCAGGTTACAGGTTTGAATGTTGGGCAGGTTGAACGGTTGGCAAAAACATTATTGGCAAATCCAGTCATCCAACACTGGAAGCTCGGCAGCATCGAACCATCCTTCCCTGAAGAAGTCGAATCAAGCGGACAAGTCGAAACCATCGCCATCCGCAACCTGAGCGATGACGAACTCCTCGCCCTCTCCAAAGACCGCCGCGCCGCATTGGACTTGGCGGAGATGCAAGCCATCCGCGCCTACTGTCAAAAAGAAAACCGCGACCTAACCGACGTCGAATTCGAAACCATCGCGCAGACGTGGAGTGAGCATTGCGTTCACAAAACATTCAAGGCAAAAGTGACATTTGATGATGGGAAAGTCATTGACTCCATTATCAAGACCTACCTCAAATCCGCCACCGACAAGATCAACGCCCCCTGGGTCATCTCCGCTTTCGTCGACAACGCAGGCATCATTGACTTCGACGACGAATTCGAAATTTCCTTCAAAGCCGAAACCCACAACCATCCCTCTGCCATCGAACCCTTCGGCGGCGCGAACACCGGCGTTGGCGGAGTCATCCGCGATATTCTCGGCGTCTCTGCCAAACCGATCGCCAACACCGATGTGCTCTGCTTCGGCAAACAAAACGTCTCCTTCGATGAACTACCCGAAGGCGTGCTCCACCCCAAACGCATCATGAGCGGAGTCGTCGCAGGCGTGCAGGATTATGGCAACAAGATCGGCATTCCCACCGTCAACGGCGCGATTCTTTTTGACGAAGGTTATGCCGCCAATCCGCTCGTCTTTTGCGGATGTGTCGGCATCGCCCCGAAGGGACTGCACCGCAAGACTCCCCAAGTCGGTGACCGAGTCATTGTCCTCGGCGGGCGCACGGGACGTGACGGCTTGCGCGGCGCGACCTTCTCTTCCATGACGATGGATGCGCAGACAGGTGAAGTCGCTGGCGCATCCGTTCAGATCGGTGACCCCATCGTCGAAAAAGGACTCATCGACGTCATCACCCGCGCGAGAGATCTGCGCTTGTACAACGACATCACCGACTGTGGCGCAGGCGGCTTGTCCTCTGCGGTTGGAGAAATGGCATCCAATATTGGCTGTGACGTTGAACTGAAAAAAGTCAAACTCAAATACCCTGGTCTCGCCCCGTGGGAGATCTGGCTCTCCGAAGCACAAGAACGCATGGTCTTAGCCGTTGCACCTGAGAACATCCCTGCCCTGCAAGAACTCTGTGACACCTTCGACACCGAACTCACCGACATCGGCGAAATCACAGGCAAGCATCGTCTCATCGTCCGCTATAACGGCAATCCCGTCGTGGACATGGATAACGAATTTTTGCATGAAGGTATTCCGCAAAGACAGTTAAATGCGATAATCGATAATTCGATACTCGACGAACGAATATCGAATATCGATTCCCGAATATCGAATATCGATACAAAACAAACTCTGCTCTCCCTCCTCTCCCATCCCAACATCGCCAGCAAATCTTCCGTCATTCGCATCTACGACCACGAGATTCAAGGCGGCACAGTCGTCAAGCCACTCACGGGCGTCGAAGCAGACGCTCCTTCCGATGCGACGGTTCTCAAACCGATTGGCACGAAGGGCATGAAAGGTATCGTCCTCTCGAACGGCATCAATCCTGAATACGGCAAACGCGACGCCTATCACATGGCATTCGCCGTCATCGACGAAGCCATTCGCAACGCAGTCGCCGTCGGCGCTGACCCCGAGCGCATCGCCATTCTCGATAACTTCTGCTGGGGCGACCCGAAACGTCCCGAAACCTTAGGCTCACTCGTTGAAGCAGCCCGCGGCTGTCATGATGCGGCGCTCTTGTTCCGCACGCCCTTCATCAGCGGCAAGGACTCGCTCAACAACGAATATCTCGGCACCGATGGTCAACGTCACGCCATCCCGCCCACACTGCTCATCTCCGCGCTCGGCATCATGGACGATGTCACCAAAGCCGTCACGATGGATTTGAAAGAAGCGGGCAATGCGATATATCTCATTGGCGATTTTGCGCCCGTGTTTGGTGGTTCTCATTTTGATACAACAATCAACGAATCCATTCCGCAAGTTTCAGAAATCACACCACAGGTTTACAAAGCATTGCACAACGCCATCAACGCAAGTCTCATCCGTTCCGCACATGATCTCTCCGAAGGCGGATTGGCTGTCGCCGCCGCGGAGATGTGCATTGGCGGGCGCTTGGGGCTGGATATAAACCCCGCCTCTCTCTACCCGTGACCTGTTCGGCGAGACCACAGGCTGTTTGCTCGTTGAAGTTTCTCCTGCAAACATCGCCCGCTTCGAAGAGACCTTCAAAGACTTGCCATTCAAAAAACTCGGGCAAGTCATCACTGACCCTGTTCTCAAACTCAACGAAACAAACATCACTGTCGAAGCCCTCACCAAGCATTCAACACACCCTCTAATATAAATTAACAAACTTATGAAACCACAAGCCCTCATCCTCCAAGCCCACGGCACCAACCGCGATTACGACGTCGCCGAAGCATTGACTCTCGCTGGCGCAGACCCACACCCTGTTCCGCTCAATGACCTCCGCGCTGGCAAAAAACACTTCGCCGATTATCAAATGCTCGTCGTCGCGGGCGGATTTTCCTACGCAGACTCACTCGGTGCAGGCAAACTCCTTGCGCTCGACCTGAACTCCTATTTCAATGAAGAGATATCCGCTTTTGTTGAATCAGGCAAACCTGTGATTGGCATTTGCAATGGGTTTCAGGCGTTGGTCAAATCTGGGATTTTGCCAGGGGAAAAGAAAGAGGAAAGAAGAAAGAATGAATCGGGCGCAACTCTCACCTTCAATGCAGAAGGTCACTTCGAATGTCGTTGGGTGAATCTTGCTCCCGTTTCTCAAACCTGCATTTGGACAAAAGGTTTGGAAGACACGATCGCCTGTCCCATTGCACATGGTGAAGGCAATTTTCAAATATCCAAATCCTTTCCTCTTTCGTCTTTCATCGCCAACGACCAAGTCGCCCTCACCTACATCCACGCGGACGGCTCGCCTGCGAACGGCGATTACCCCATCAACCCGAACGGCTCCATTCTCGACATCGCTGGCATCTGCAACCCGCAAGGCAACGTGCTCGGACTCATGCCCCACCCTGAAAATCACATTCATCCCTATCAACATCCGCAATGGACGCGTGGCGTGAAAGGCAACAGTGGATTGGTCTTGTTTGAAAATGGCGTGAAATACGCCAAGGATTTCGCATGATCGCAAAAGAAGAAATAATCAAATTACTACCGCAGCATTCGGCGAAACAAATCTTCCGCTTCCCAATAAGCAGACAGGCAAAGTCCGTGAGTGGTATGACCTACCCGATGGCAAACGACTCATCGTCACCACGGACAGACTCTCGGCGTTCGACCGCATTCTCGCCAAAGTCCCATACAAGGGACAGGTGCTCAATCAACTCTCCGCATGGTGGTTCGAGCAGACAAAAGACATCATCGCCAATCATCTGCTCTCTGTTCCCGACCCGAATGTTTCGATCGTCACCACCGTTCAGCCACTCCCCATCGAAGTCATCGTGCGCGGATACATCACAGGCGTCACGTCCACGGCGTTGTGGTATCGCTACTCCATCGGCGAGCGAAATATCTACGGCTATGACTTCCCCGAAGGCTTGAAAAAGAATCAAGCCTTGCCCGAGCCGATCATCACCCCCACCACCAAAGGCGGCGAGACGGGGCACGACGAACGCCTGACCTGCGCCGAAGTGACCGAAAAAGGTTTGCTCGACGAAAAGACTTGGAATCAAGTTCAAGCCGCCGCGCTCGCCATCTTCAAACGCGGACAAGAAGTTGCCAACAAAGCAGGCTTGATTCTCGTGGACACCAAATACGAATTCGGCATTGCACCCGATGGCAGCGTCATGCTCATTGACGAAGTCCATACACCCGACTCATCCCGTTACTGGAAAGCGGATACCTACCAAGCAAAATTCAACGCAGGCGAAGAACCCGAAAACTTCGACAAGGAATTTGTCCGCATTGCGTATGCCGAAAAAGGCTATCGCGGCGATGGCGAAATCCCATCCATGCCGAATGAACTTGTGGGCAGCCGCCAGTGAACGCTACATCACCATCTACGAAATGCTCACGGGCAAAACCTTTGAAGCGGGCGCATATCCCATCGAAGAACGCCTGCTCAAAAATCTGAAAGAGTTGCTATGACCCAACCACTCATTGCCATCATCATGGGTTCCAAGTCTGATTGGGAGACGATGGAACATGCTACAAAAACGCTCGACCAACTAAACATTCCCTACGAAGTCAAAATCGTTTCGGCACATCGCACGCCTGACCTGCTGTTTCAATTTGCAGAGTCCGCTCACGAGCGCGGCATTGAAGTCATCATTGCGGGTGCGGGCGGCGCGGCGCATCTGCCTGGCATGACCGCCGCGAAAACGCATCTGCCTGTGCTGGGTGTGCCTGTCCAATCGAAGGCGCTCAACGGCATGGACTCGCTGCTCTCCATCGTGCAAATGCCCGCGGGCGTTCCCGTTGGCACGCTGGCTATCGGTCGCGCGGGCGCGGTCAATGCGGCGTTGCTGGCGGCGTCCATCGTTGCCAACAAGCACAGCGAATATCTCGCCGCCCTGCTCGCCTATCGCGCCGCGCAAACCCAATCCGTTTTGGATAACCCCGACCCGCGAGAGACTCACGAATGACGAACATCGGCATTTTGGGAGCAGGTCAACTGGGACGCATGCTCGCCCTGGCTGGATACCCACTCGGACATCGCTTCCGCTTCCTAGACCCCGCTTCGGACTCACCCGCAGGCTTGCTCGCTGACCATCTGGCATTGGGCTACGCGGACACATCCGCTCTCGAGCAGTTTGCAAATGGATTGGATGTAGTCACCTACGAGTTTGAGAACGTCCCTGTGGAGGCGGCGAGACATTTGGAAAAATTTGTCCCTGTGTATCCGCCGTCATTGGCATTGGAAAAAGCACAAGACCGCTTCGTTGAGAAATCTTTTTTTCAAGAGTTGGGAATACCCACTCCCAAATTCACAATCGATCTCAATTCTTCGTTTAGCTTTCCTGCTGTGTTGAAGACTCGTCGCATGGGGTATGACGGGAAGGGGCAAAGCATTGTCCATTCGCAAGCGGAAGTAGCGGCTGAAAAAGCAGTCGATTGTATTTTGGAAGAGTTTGTTTCCTTTGACCGTGAACTTTCCATTATTGCTGTGCGGAATAAATCAGGTGAGACGAAGTTTTATCCGTTGATCGAGAATCATCATCGCGATGGGATTTTGCGGTTGTCGTTGGTGATTGGGAATGTCTCGGCAGAGTTGCAAGCGCAAGCAGAAGAATATGCAACACGAGTCATGTCTGCGTTGAATTATGTTGGGGTGCTGACGATTGAGTTCTTCGAGAAGGACGGTCAATTGCTGGCGAATGAAATGGCGCCGCGTGTTCACAACAGCGGGCATTGGACGATCGAAGGGGCGATCACGTCTCAGTTCGAGAATCAGGTTCGGGCGGTGTGTGATGCGCCGCTTGGGAGCACGAATCCGCTTGGGGTGTGTGCCATGGTCAATTTGGTGGGAACGCTTCCAGACGAGACATCCATCTTGAAAATTGAGGGAGCGCATTTGCATCTGTACGACAAGGCGCCGAGACCGAAACGCAAGTTGGGGCACATTACGTTGGTTGAAAAAGATGTTGCGACGTTGAACGAAAAACTGGATGAGATAAGGAAGTTGTATGCTGAATTTTAGTGAGTCGCCGAAGGAAGAATGCGGCGTGATCGGGATCTTCGCGCCGAATGAAGATGTGGCGCGCATGACGTTCTTTGGTTTGTATGCCTTGCAGCATCGCGGACAGGAAGCCGCGGGCATGGCGGTGGCGGATGGTCAGACGATGTCGATGCACAAGGGCGTGGGATTTGTGTCGCATGTTTTTACGCCCAATGTGATGGCAGATTTGAAGGGACATTACGCGATTGGGCACACGCGCTATTCAACAACAGGATCATCGTCGTTGCGCAATGCGCAGCCGTTCATGATCGAGACCATCAATGGTCCGCTGGCGTTGGCGCATAATGGCAACTTGGTCAATTCTGCTGAGTTGCGACAGGAGTTGATGCAACAGGGCGTCGGGTTTTCATCGTCGTCGGATACTGAAGTGATGACGATGATGCTGGCGCGCAACGGCGGCGCGACGTGGGAAGAGCGCATCAAGACAGCGATGAAGAAATGGGTTGGTGCGTATTCGTTGGTGATATTGACGCGCGATTGTGTGTATGCGGTGCGCGACCCGTGGGGATTTCGTCCGCTGTGTATTGGGATGCTGCCAAGCGGCGGACATGCCGTCGCTTCGGAGACGGGTGCATTGCAGACGTTGGGCTGCGAAGCCATCCGCGATGTGAAGCCTGGCGAAGTGGTTTCGTTATCGAATAATGCGTTGAAGGTGATGCAGGCGGTGAAGCCAGAACAGCCTTCGGCGATGTGTGTGTTTGAGCATATTTATTTTGCAAGACCCGATCAGACTTGGGATGGGATCAACGTCCATCATGTGCGGCAGAGATTGGGGGAAGAGTTGGCACGAGAAGTTGCAAGCGGACTTGGGGATGGAAAAGGACGATTTGCGGATGTGGTCATCCCTGTGCCTGATTCGTCAGTCCCTGCGGCGATCGGGTTTTCACATGTGAGTGGGATTCCGTACAACGATGGCTTTATCAAGAACAGATATGTTGGAAGAACATTTATTGAACCAACGGATTCGCTCCGCAAGCGCGGTGTGGCGTTGAAGTTCAATGTGATTAATGAGAATGTCCGCGATAAGCGGGTGGTGATGATCGACGACAGCATTGTGCGCGGCAATACGACAGGTCCGCTGATCAAGTTGTTGAAGAATGCAGGCGCAAAGGAAGTGCATGTGGCAATTACCTGCCCGCCGATTGCGCATCCATGCTTCATGGGCGTGGACATGGGCAGGCACGAAGATTTGATCGCTCACAAACGCACAGTGGAGGAAATCCGCGAATATGTCGGTGCGGACAGTTTGTATTATCTCTCCGTGGATGGCATGATGAAAGCAGTGCAACGCAAGGATGGATTTTGTCAGGCGTGTTTTACGGGGCAATATCCCATCCCTGTGGATTTGATGTCTGTAAAAACAGGCTTTGAAAGAGGGACGAAATAATGAATGTGTTGGTCATTGGTTCGGGCGGGCGGGAACATGCGATTGTGTGGAAGGTCAGTCAATCGCCGAAGTTGACGAAGTTATATGCGTTGCCTGGCAACCCAGGGACAGCGGAATTGGCAGAGAACGTCAACGGAATATCTGTGGATGACCACACGGCTGTCGCTTCGTTTTGCAAAGATAAACAGATTGACTTAGTCATTGTCGGTCCCGAAGCACCATTGGCGGCGGGGTTGGTGGACTCGCTTTCAGCGGAGGGAATCCGCTGCTTCGGACCGAGTCAAGCCGCGGCGCAGATCGAAGCGTCGAAGTCCTTTGCCAAGGATTTCATGGCAAGGCACAACATCCCAACCGCGAAGTATGCGACCTTTTCCAATTACGATGAAGCCGTTCGTTATTTGCAATCCGTTGATTATCCAATCGTCATCAAGGCATCAGGACTGGCAGCAGGCAAAGGCGTGATCTTGCCTGAAACGGATGAAGAGGCGAAGTCTACGCTTGAAGATATTTTGGTGAAGAAAGTGTTTGGCGAAGCGGGCGCGGAAGTGGTGATCGAAGAACGAATGACGGGGCAGGAAGTATCGTTGATGGCGTTCACGGATGGAACATCCGTTGTGCCAATGTTGCCCGCGCAAGACCACAAACGATTGCTGGATGGCGATCAAGGATTGAACACGGGCGGCATGGGTGCGTATGCGCCTGCGCCGATCTTTACATCTGAGATGATGAACGAAGCGATTGAAAAAGTTTTGAAGCCCGCCGTAAACGGAATGAGAAGTGAAGGCAATCCATTCGTTGGGGTGCTGTATGCAGGCTTGATGCTCACGCCGAACGGCATCCGCACATTGGAGTTCAATTGTCGTTTCGGCGATCCTGAAACGCAGGTGGTACTTCCGCTGTTGGAAACAGATTTGGTTGAAATCGCCGCAGCCTGTGCGGATGGAAATTTAGCCAACATCAATATTCAATGGAAAAACAATGCGGCGGTCTGTGTGGTGCTGGCAAGCAAAGGCTACCCCGAAAAAGTGGAAAGCGGCAAAGTCGTAACCATCGAGAAACTCCCCGATGATATGGTTTGTTTTCACGCAGGCACGAAAACGGAAAACGGAAATCTCATCACGTCAGGTGGACGTGTGTTCGGTCTGACCGCGTGGGCAGAAGATATTGCCAGTGCAGTCAAGAAAGTTTATGCAAACATTGACAAGGTCACATTCGATGGAATGCAATATCGCAAAGACATCGCCCACCGCGCATTGGAAGGTGCCAAATGACAAACTCTTATGCTTCTTCAGGCGTTGATATCGATGCAGGCAATCGCGCCGTTGAGTTGATGAAAGATTCGGTCAAAGCCACCTACAACGAATCCGTGCTCGCGGGCATCGGTTCGTTCGGCGGTCTCTTCGATGCCTCCGCGCTCAAGCAAATGGACAGCCCCGTGCTCGTCGCGTCCACCGATGGCGTTGGCACCAAGGTCAAACTCGCCGCGTCGGTCGGTCGTTATCGCGGCATCGGTCACGACATCGTCAATCACTGCATCAACGACATTCTCGTGCAAGGCGCGCGTCCGCTTTTTTTCATGGATTACTTCGCCACCTCAAAATTGAATCCCGAACAAACCGCGGATGTGGTGACAGGCATCGCCGAAGCCTGCAAAGAGTCGGGCATCGCATTGCTCGGCGGTGAGACGGCGGAAATGCCTGGCGTGTATCGTGATGGAGAATTTGACGTGGCTGGCACGATCGTCGGCGTATTGGAACGCTCCCGCCTCCTCCCCCGCCCGAACCTGCTCGCTGGTGACCTGATCCTTGGTCTCCCCTCCAGCGGACCGCACACCAACGGCTACTCGCTCATCCGCAAAGTCTTCGAAGGCGCAGACTTGGAATCCGTTCACCCCGAACTCGGTTGCTCACTCGCAGACGCATTGCTTGCTCCGCATCGTTCGTATTTCAATGCACTCTATCCGCATCTCGACAAAGTCAAAGCCTTGGCACATCTCACTGGCGGTGGATTCATCGAAAACATTCCGCGCATCTTGCCAGAAAACTTGAGCGCAGTTATTAATTTGAATTCATGGCAAGTCCCACCGTTGTGGAAGTTGATCCAAGAAAAAGGCAATATCTCCACCGAAGAAATGTACCGCGTCTTCAACATGGGCATCGGCATGGTCGCCATCGTGGACAAATCCATTGCCAGCGATTTGCAATCATCCATATCAGAACCTACCTTCATCATCGGTGAATTGATCGATGGTGAACAAAAAGTTATTTTGAAATAAAGGAATCATCATGAAAGACCTCACCCTCCGCTACGGAACAAACCCCAATCAATCGCCCGCCCGCGTCTATATGCAAGATGGCAGTGACTTGCCCATCACCGTCCTTGGCGGTTCGCCAGGCTACATCAATTTGCTGGACGCGCTCAACGCGTGGCAACTGGTTCGGGAGCTGAAGCAGGTCATCGGTCAGCCTGCGGCGGCTTCGTTCAAACATGTCAGCCCATCGGGAGCCGCCGTCGCCGTCCCGTTGACCGACATCCTCAAGAAAATCTACTTCGTGGACGACATGGAACTCTCGCCGCTCGCCACCGCCTACGCCCGCGCCCGCGGCGTGGACAGGATGTCATCGTTCGGCGATTTCATTGCGTTATCAGATACAGTAGATGTACCGACTGCAAAACTGATCTCGCGCGAAGTATCCGATGGCGTGATCGCGCCCGCGTATGAACCTGAAGCGCTGGAGATTTTGAAGAAAAAGAAGCAAGGCAAATATGCCGTGGTGCAAATTGACCCTGCCTACGAACCGCAGTTGACCGAGACGCGCCAGGTCTTCGGCGTGAGCATGGAACAGCGCCGCAACGACCGCATTGTGACCCGCGAAGATTTTGCCAACATCGTGACGAAGAAAAAAGACCTGCCCGAATCTGCGGTGCGCGATATGTTCATCGCATGGATCACGCTCAAGTTCACGCAGTCCAATTCCGTTTGCTATGTGACCGATGGACAGACCATCGGCGTCGGCGCGGGACAGCAATCGCGTGTGCATTGTGCCCGTCTCGCTGGCTCCAAAGCGGACTTGTGGCGTCTGCGCCAGCATCCATCCGTTCTCGCGCTTCCATTCAAGGAAGGCGTCAAACGCCCCGACCGCGACAACGCCATTGACCAGTTCCTGCAACCCGATGTCACCGACGAAGAGAAAAAGAATTGGGTGAATGTCTTCACTGAAATTCCAAAGCAACTGACCGCCGAAGAACGCCGCGCATGGCTCGACGGTCTCACCGATGTCACGCTCGGCTCCGACGCCTTCTTCCCCTTCCGCGACTCGATTGACCGCGCCGCCAAGAGCGGAGTGAAATACGTCCTGCAACCTGGCGGCTCCAACCGCGACGAAGATGTCATCGCCGCCTGCGACGAATACGGCATGACCATGGTCTTCTCAGGTTTGCGATTCTTTCATCACTAATATGACTGCGCGTTTGGTTGTCCTCATCTCTGGCAATGGCTCCAACTTACAAGCCATCCTCGACGCCTGTGCATCAGGTGAACTTCCCGCTTCTGTAGTTTGCGTCATCTCCAACAAAGCGGATGCCTACGGACTTGTCCGCGCCAAAAATGCAGGAGTCGAAGCCGTCCACTTCGCAAAACTTTCAACCGAGACTCGCCAAGAATACGACCAACGACTAGCCGACTATGTGACCACCAAACAACCCGACTACATCATCCTCGCTGGCTGGATGCGGATTCTTTCCTCTTCCTTTCTTTCCTCTTTCCCGAACAAAGTCATCAACCTCCACCCCGCCCTGCCCGATACCTTCCCTGGCACACACGCCATCGAACGCGCCTTCGAAGCCTATCAACGCGGCGAGATCGATCACACAGGCGTCATGGTTCACCTCGTCCCCGATGAAGGCGTGGACAACGGTCCCGTGCTGGCAACGGAAATTGTCTCGATCGATAAAGAAGATACGCTTGAAACACTCGAAGCACGAGTTCATCAAACCGAACATGTTTTATTAGTCAACACGCTCAAGAAAATTCTTGAAGAAAAAGTAACAAGGAGTTATTAAATGCCTACCGCCATCCTCTCCGTCCACAACAAAACTGGACTCGTCGAATTCGCCCAGGGACTCGCCTCCCTCGGCTGGACTCTGCTCGCCTCTGGCGGGACAGCCAAACTGCTGCGCGACAAGAACATCCCCGTCACCGAAGTCGCGGACTACACCAAGTCGCCCGAAATCCTTGGCGGACGGGTCAAGACTCTCCACCCCGCCATCCACGGCGGACTCCTCGCCCGCCCCACCGACGAAGACCACCAGCAACTCCTCAACCTCGGCTGGGATTACATTGACCTCGTCGCGGTCAATCTCTATCCCTTCGAAGAGACCATCGCCAAGCCCAATGTCACCTACGCTGACGCCATCGAAAACATCGACATCGGCGGCGTGACCCTCATCCGCGCCGCGGCGAAGAACCACGAACGTGTTACCCTTATCTGCGACCCAGCCGATTACAATTCTGTTCTCGATGAAATCCGCGCTGGTGGCATATCCGCTCAAACCCGCACCAAACTTGCCATCAAAGGCTTTGCTTCCACTGCGCATTACGATACCGCCATCCACGCCTACTTGAATAAATAAAGTTGATTTTCAAGCGTAAGGGCGACCCGTCCTGCAAAATCAGAATCCTTTGATTAGCAGTGGCGGGTCGCCCCTACATTACAACCAAGGAGATAAATAATGAACGAAGAACTTTTTGACCGCTTTGATTCCCTCACCTTCGACGATGTCCTCATCGTCCCTGGCTACACCGAAGTCTTGCCCAACGAAACGGATGTGCGCGTCCAACTCACACCGAACATTCAACTCAACGTCCCGATCCTCTCCGCCGCCATGGACACGGTCACCGAAGCGCGGCTGGCGATTGCCTTGGCGCGTGAAGGCGGTATGGGCATCATCCACCGCAACATGCCGCCCGAAGCCCAAGCCGCCGAAGTGGAAAAGGTCAAGCGTTCGCAGTCAGGCATGATCGTCGAACCCATCAGCCTGCAACCCGACGCGCCGCTCAGCAAAGCCGAAGAGATCATGTCCACGTATCACATCAGCGGCGTGCCCGTCACCGATGACAAAGGCAAACTCGTCGGCATCCTCACCAATCGTGACATCCGCTTTGTCGAACCATCTGATTACAACCTGCCCGTCAGTCAGTTCATGACCAGCGGAGAAAAACTCGTCACCGCCAAAGTGGGCATCTCTGCCAAAGACGCGCAAGACATTCTGCAAAAATATCGCATCGAAAAACTTCCACTTGTCGATGAACATGGCATCCTCAAAGGCTTGCTCACCGTCAAGGATATTCAAAAAGCGCGCGACTATCCCAATGCCTCCACCGACTCCAAAGGACGTCTCATCGTCGGCGCAGCCGTCGGCGTGGGCAAGGATGTCGAAACCCGCGTTGACCTCATGCTCAAAGCAGGCGTGGACGTGGTCACCATCGACACCGCGCACGGACATTCCAAAGGTGTGCTCGAAGCCATTCGCCGCATCAAAGGCGCATGGAAAGACCTGCCCGTCTTCGCGGGCAACGTGGTCACAGCCGAAGGCGTGGATGCACTCGTCGAAGCAGGAGCAGACGCAATTAAAGTCGGAGTCGGTGCGGGTTCCATCTGCACCACGCGCATCGTTTCGGGCGCGGGCATGCCGCAAGTCTCCGCCATCTTCGAATGTTCACGCGCCGCGCAAAAACATGGCGTCGCCATCATCGCCGATGGCGGCATCAAGTTCAGCGGCGACATCGTCAAAGCCATCGTCGCGGGCGGCAATGCCGTCATGCTTGGCAGTCTGCTCGCGGGGCTTGAAGAAGCGCCAGGCGAAGTGATGATGTATGAAGGGCGCCGCTTCAAGGAATATCGCGGCATGGGCAGCCTCGGCGCGATGAAAGGCTACGGCGTTGATCGCTATGCCACGGGTCAAAGCGGCAGCGGCAAACTCGTGCCCGAAGGCATCGAAGGTCGCGTGCCATATAAGGGCGCGCTCGGCGAATATGTCTATCAACTCGTCGGCGGTCTGCGCTCGGGCATGGGCTATGCGGGCGCCGCCTCGCTCGAAGACCTGCGCACCAAGACCCGCCTCACGCGCATCACCAACGCGGGTCTCATCGAAAGCCACCCGCATGATGTTATTATTACCAAGGAAGCCCCAAACTATCAGTTGAGCCAGCGATAACACATGACCCTTCACCTTCTTTCTCCTTTGGATGGACGCTACGCCGAGACCACATCGCCTCTGCGGGATCACTTCTCCGAGTTTGCTTTTCTACGCGACAGAGTGCGCGTCGAACTTAACTTTTTGCCTGCTCTTTCCAAAACAGGCTTGGTGCGCCCCTTGAGCGACTCTGAGTCCGCGCACCTCGAATCGGTTCTCGCAAATTTCTCAGACGCCGACGCAGAACTGATCCTCGAATACGAACGCAAGACTCGTCACGACGTCAAAGCCATTGAGTATTTCATCCAAAGCAAATTGCAGGGAACCTCTCTCGAAGATCTGATTCCGTGGATTCACTTCGGCTTGACCTCCGAAGACACGAACAGCCTAGGTCAAGCCATTGCACTCAAAGAATCAAGAGACAAGGTCATTCTCCCGAATATCGAATCTCTAATATCGAATCTCTCTGATTTTGCTCTCAAATACAAATCCACCCCCATGCTCGCCCGCACGCATGGACAGTTCGCAGTCCCAACCACGCTGGGCAAAGAATTCGCCGTCTACATCGCCCGCCTCAAAAAGACTCGCGACGAGATCGCATCCCACAAATTCGAAGCCAAGTTGACGGGCGCCGTCGGCAACTTCAACGCCTTGCAAGCCGCTGTCCCCAATGTGGATTGGATTTCATTCAGCAAAGAATTCGTCTCAAGTTTTGGTCTTGAACCCAATCTGCTCACCACCCAAATCCTCCCCTACGATAATTGGGTTAGATATTTTGATTTGATCCGATTAACGAATTCCATCCTGATCGACTTCGCTCAAGATGTCTGGCGTTACATCAGCGACGGCTATCTCAAACAAGCCGTTGTGGCGGGCGAAGTCGGTTCGTCCACCATGCCGCAGAAGGTCAACCCGATTGACTTTGAAAATGCCGAAGGCAATCTCGGTGTGGCGAATTCGCTCTTCGCGCATTACGCCCAAAAGTTGACCGTCTCACGTTTACAACGCGACCTCTCCGACTCCACCGTCCGCCGCACGTTTGGCACGGCGTTGGGTCACAGCCTGTTAGCATGGACCAACTTCCAGCGCGGTTTGAAGCGCATTGCTCCTGATGAGGAAAAACTCACAGCCGAGTTAAATGCCCATTGGGAAGTCGTCTCCGAAGGCGCACAAACCATCCTGCGTGCCGCTGGAAAATCAGACGCGTATGAATCGCTCAAAGAACAAACCCGCGGACGAGTCCTCACCGAGTCTGATTACAAAGCTTGGTGTGATTCAATTGACGTAGATAATGCCACGCGCGAAAAGTTAAAAGCACTCTCACCCGAAACCTATATCGGATTGGCAGTTGAATTGACTAACCTAATTGTGGGCGGGCAGTAATTTGCCTGTGACTTCCCCAAAGCCTACTCGATAACCATCACCTTCGCACCAGCCTGTCAGTGCAAGGGTATCACCATCTTCGAGATAGGTGCGTTTTTCGCCGCTCGGCATGGTAAGCGGATTTGTGCCACGCCATGTAAGTTCCATAAGGCTCCCGTATGAATCAGGGGTGGGTCCACTGATCGTGCCTGAACCGAGCAGATCACCGGGTCGCATATTGCAACCGTTGACTGTGTGATGGGTAAGCTGTTGGCGCATCGTCCAGTACATGTGGCGGAAGTTGGAGCGTGCAATGGTGGCGGGTGATTTCATTTGCTCAGTTTGTAGCATTACTTCCAGTTTGATGTCGTAAGAGGCGGGGCCGCTGCTTTGCAGGTAGGGAAGTGGAGTTGGGTCTTGGCTGGGGTTTTCGCAACGGAAAGGTTCGAGTGCTTCAAGCGTGACGACCCACGGTGAAATAGATGTGGCGAGGTTTTTTGAAAGGAAAGGGCCGAGTGGCTGATATTCCCATTTTTGAATGTCGCGCGCACTCCAGTCGTTGATGAGTACAAGACCGAAGATGTGTTCTTCGGTCTTTTCAATGGGGATGGGGGAGCCAAGTGGATTACCAGGGCCGACGAAGAATCCCATTTCGAGTTCGAAGTCCATATTGCGACTTGGACCGAAAGCGGGTTTGTCTGCGCCTTCGGCGATGGTTTGCCCATTGGGTCGGCGTATTTCTGTGCCGCTAATGACGACCGAGCTTGCCCGTCCGTGATATGCGATGGGGATGTGTACCCAATTCGGCATAAGCGGATTTTCCTTGCTGCGGATCATGGATCCAATATTGGTGGCATGTTCTTTCGAGGAATAAAAATCTGTGTAATCGCCGATAGTAGCTGGGAGATGCATGGTCACTGCGCTCATCGGATGCAGGACTTGTTTTTGTAGTTCTGAGTTGTCGCGCAGAATGGGATTGTCAGCGGAAAGAAGGCTTTGCAAAGTGATGCGTGTCTCATGCCATACTTCACGGCCCAGGGCCATGAAGGAATTGAGGTTGGGGTGATTGAATATATGTTTGGTTTTGAGATGTCCCGCCTGTTCGAGCACAGCCAGATCAAGGACAAATTCCCCGATCGCAACGCCGACTCGTGGATGCTGGTCTTCTGGTGTGCTGAAAACGCCATATGGCAGGTTTTGAATGGGAAAATGAGACTCGGGGGAGACAGGAATGAACGATCTAAGCATTAAGAGGTGTCCTTTTTGAAATTATAGTAACGGTTTCAGTTGTTTTACAACCAGCCCAATTTCTGCATGTCTTCGCGAGGCTCATCGAAACTGCAGCTGCCGTAGGCGATGAATTGCGATTTTCGAGCGTCGGCGATCTCTTCGGAAGTGGTGGAAAGATTTTTCCAGGCGAAATATGATTCATTAAAATCGAAATGACGCGGGTCTTCTTCGTTCAATATTTCGATGGTCTGTTCCAGGGATAGATTATGCGCGCGCGCGAGG
Organism: Candidatus Villigracilis affinis; assembly: GCF_016705895.1. Lineage (NCBI taxonomy): Bacteria > Bacillati > Chloroflexota > Anaerolineae > Anaerolineales > Candidatus Villigracilaceae > Candidatus Villigracilis > Candidatus Villigracilis affinis. The sequence goes on from NZ_JADJKT010000037.1 coordinate 294,547, forward strand.
ATGGCTGCACCGAAGACATTGATGAATCCGTGCATTTTTGTCTGCACGCTCTCGTTGTAGTGGCGAATGGGATGGTGAAGCCCAGCGGTTGCCTTGAATGGGACTCGATGATCCCGACACAGGAGCAAGGCATGGGCGACCTGCTCCACGGCAGGGAAAGCATGCGCAACGACGCCGCCGCAGCGGAGTTTGAATCCGCTGCGGCGGCTGTTTTGTTCGTTTTGTTGGGAAAGAGTGGTGATGGTCGCAGCCATATTTTCGCGCCAGGCATCATCGAGTGGAATCTCGTAGAAGGTGGTCAATTTGTGTTGATTTGTAATTTGCTGGCTGGTTTGATTCAGCAGGTTGAATAACTTTGTTGGAAAGCTGAGAATGTCTGATGGGAGGCGCACTTCGAAAATATCGGCGGTTGCTGGCTGGGTTTGGCGAAATGCCTGTATATCCGCCAGGTCAACTTCCAGATTGCGCATGAATTCGTCTGCATCTTTCCACTGCGCCCGAGGACGGAAAAGCGCCATGCGGCCGAGAGAATTGGCAGCTTGGATAAATCCACAGCGGGGATGATGAACCGGCCCAGCATCCAACTGTCGGCGGAGGGAAGATACGCGCCATATTCGTCCAATGCTGAAGTAAGGTCAAGGCTGGCAGGTGGGAAGAGGCCGGCATAATCGATTAAGCCGTCCATGAATGCCTGAAAGGGTTGACTTGGAGTGGATGATTTCATGTTGTGGATATTTTAACGCTTATCCTATTGATCTGAAATCTACGGATTTGGATATGCGGGATTGGTGGGTTTGAGTGTGGGACGCACCGGAGGCTCGGGCAGGAAGGATGGCGTGGGGATGATGCTCAGGTCGATTCCGCTGGCATCAACCCAGGCGAGATACAACCAGCCGATCTTTTCATCGGGCGCTTTGACGTAGAACCAGTCTTTGTATTTGCTTAGCACTTCCATCTTTGTGCCGCGGATGTATGCGTCCGAAATGGTCGGATAATCCACATCGGGGCCAGACCTGAGATAGGCGAAATCGATATTAATAGTGATGAAAAGCGGCGACGGGGTGGATGTAGGGCTTGGTATGACAGTTGGAGTTTCAGATGGAACTGGGCTGGCCTGAACAACAGGCGGTTGAGTTGCTGTGGCGGTTGGGGTGCAGGCGGTGATAAATAGGATCAAAGCGGATAAAACGATAAAAGAATAGGCAGGGCGTTTCATTGGGAATCTCCTTTTGTTTTTTTTGTAAGCATAAGGTTTAATTCCAAGGTCTGCAATGAAACATAAGTAATGGGGTAGGACAGGTGGTAATTTGGGAGATGCCGAAGGATTAGGTGCCGCGATAATCGATTGTGTAGGACGGGATGGTGATACCCGAGATGGAAACGCTGAGCGGGCGGGATTTGATGCCTGCCTCTGGCGAAATTCGTTCCATGGCTTTTTGGGTGACCAGGATCTCGCCAGCGGCAGCGGTATCTTCGCCGAGTTTGCAGGCGCGATTTACCGCATCTCCAAAGCAATCCTTGCTGCTAACGACCAACACCTTCCCATAATCGATTCCACAGGCGATGTGGACATCGAAATCATTGGGCGTGAGCAGGTTCGATGCGTCGAAGGCGTGTTGCAGGGAAATCGCCGCCTGAACGGCAGGCAACGCATCAGGGAAGACGGCGAAGCAATTGTCCGCTTCATACTTGAGCATCTTTCCATTGAAGGAGGTGATGATGGGCTCCGAAACCAACTGCATCCGCCGCACCATCGAAAGATAATGAATGATGCCATACTTGCGTGTCAACAGCGAAAAGCCAGACATGTCAAGCACAAAGATTGCCTGCTCGGTGCCATATTCCTGCCACAACTCGGCTTCAATGGCTTCCCGATTGACGCTGCTGACTTCCTGTGAGTATTTCAAAAGCAGGTTTTGAAATTTGGATGGTAATTTTCGGTTCATGATAAATAGAATACAACCAATGGTTTGTTTTCGCAAGTAAATTTCATGACAATGCCCTCCCAAAACTGGGAGGGCATTTTTCTAAATATCTCCAGGTTCATCGGCCATGCGGACGATTCTGGGTGAAAACTTTCCGACGATCTCCACGAGGTCGCTTTGTGCGGCGATGACATCCTCGATCTGTTTATACGCCTGCGGGGATTCATCGAGGCCGCCGCCGAGGAGGGTGACTCCACGTTCTTTGAGATAGTCATCCCGAGCGGATCTGCTGATCGAATCGATGGCGACTCTCCGACTCATCCTCCGACCCGCTCCATGCGAGGCTGAAGAAAGAGAATTCTCCACCCCTCTGCCGCGGACTACGTACCCCGCGTCTCCCATGGAGCCTGGAATGACACCGTACACACCTTCGCCTGCTGGCGTTGCTCCTTTGCGGTGGACGATGACCTTGCGCCCATCAGGGAGTGTTTCATGCCATGCAAAGTTGTGATGATTTTCCACCACAGCCGATTCCTTCAGCCCGATGGCGGCGGCCACACGTTTGTGAATGATGTAGTGATTGGCCGATGCGAATCTTCCAGCAAGTTCCATCGAAAGCCAATATTCCTGACCTTCTTCAGAATCAAGCGAGAGCCAGGCGAGATGTTTAACACTCCTATCAAGGTCGGGATGTTTCTCCATGGCGAGTTTACTGAAGCGGTCGGCGATTTTTGCGCCGACGCCGCGTGACCCGCTATGGGAGAGCAATGCCAGGTATTGACCAGCCTTCAACCCGAACGAATCTTCGTGCAGTCTGAAACTGCCCCATTCAACAAAGTGATTGCCCGTGCCGCTGGTGCCGAGTTGGTTCATGGCGGTGTCTTTTAGGGTCCGCAGTTGGCGGGTGGCGAGCCAGGCTGAATCATCGAGCACTTCGTGCTGGGCTTTTTTTGCACCCGTCCATTTTGCGCCCATGCCGAAGGCGGTTTCATTCCACAGTGATTCTTCGAACATGCCTTTCTTTTGTCCAAGCAAGTTGGGTGAGACTTCGTAAATGGAGATGCGCATGCGGCAGGCAATGTCCACGCCCACGGCGTAGGGGATGACGACATCTTCAGTGGCCAGCACGCCGCCGATGGGCAGGCCATAACCCACATGGGCATCAGGCATCAACGCGCCTGTGACCGTAACAGGCAGGCGCATGGCGTTATTCATTTGTTTGACCGCTTCGTCGTCGATATTGTCCCGCCCCCAAATGGGGAATGGCAGCGGATTTTCCCGCAGTGCTTCTGGTTTGGGCTCGTCCTTTTGCGTGATGCGGATGCATTCGCGGGCGAGGTCTGCGGTCACGGCATCGGCGAGGAAACTGCCGGGGTTTTGCCGAACAGCTTCCAGTTGGGCGAGAACCGCGTCGCGTTCCATGCCTTGTTCCATCATTTTTGCGGCAGCGTCTTTTGCAAGCCCGATGATCCTTCCGTCGGGCCAGTTGTTGAGTTTCAGGATTTTTCCTGTAATGATGTCCATTTTAAATTCTCCGATATGTGTCACTTTGAGTGTAGCGAGAGGTCTTTTATTTCGCTATGGGAGACTCTTCGGTCGCTATCGTTCTCTCAAAGTGACATAATTTGCTAGATCGGGTCGGGCGGGTCGCAGGGACCTTCGCAGACGAGGGTGGTAAATACTTCGGCTTGAAGCATCCATACACCGTTTTTTGTCCGCTGCCATTTGGCGGCATAGACGCCCGACGCGTGAACCAAAATTCCTTCAGCAGTGTAACTTCCTTGCCAACTGCCGATTTCCTGTGCGATTCCCCAACTTTCGTTGGCGGTGACCTCGCGCGGGGTTCGACGATAGACGGCGGTTGGGTCGGCGTGGAAAAGCTCAGACCAACGTATGCCTTCTTCTTCCGCTCCGTGGAATTGCGCGCTGCGACCCGTGATGAGATGGTAATTCGGGGCTAACAGAGTCTTAATGATGTCTGCGTTTTTGGTTGCGATGGCGCTATTGAAGCGTTCGCGGGCGGAGTGGATCATTTCGGTTGAAGTAGGTTGAGTCATGATGTTTTTCCTTTTCCTTTTACGCTTCGACTTCGAGGCTGAATACACACAGCCCTTGTGCTTTACGCGAATTTTTTATTGTTCTTCCAGTTTCCACAACTCGCGCATTTCCTGGCTGGTTGTGAGCAGTTGATCGAGCGTGCCTTCGGATTCGATCTTGCCATCCTTCAGCACGATGATGTGATCGGCGCGCCGCAACAGCGGACGGCGGTGAGAGACGACGAGACAGGTCAATTGATTGTCTGCTGCGAAGATTCGCTCCCACAGTTGACTTTCGGTTTCGACATCCAGCGCACTGGAGAGATCGTCGAAGACGACCAGCTCAGGTTCGCGGATGAACATGCGCGCGGCGGCGGTTCGTTGCGCCTGCCCGCCCGAGAGTTTGACTCCGCGCGCGCCGACCATGGTCTCAAGATTGTCATCGAGTTGTTCCAGGTCGCGGTCCATGACAGCGAGTTTTGTGGCTTTGTAAATTTCTTCGTCGCTGCGTTGCATGCCCAGCAGAATGTTGTTTCGCAGTGTATTGCTGAACAGGCGCGGAACCTGCGCGGTGTAGGCACAGCGCGGAGGGACGAGGAAGTCGCCGGGTGCTGTGAGGATGGTTTCGTTCCAGCGTATCTCGCCTGATTCGATGGGAAGCAAGCCAAGCAGGGCGCGCAGGAGCGTGGTTTTGCCAGAACCGATTCGGCCTGTGATCACTGTCAGCGAGCCGCGTTTGATCTTCAGGGAGATGTCTTCGATGCCGTTGACTGAATCGGGGTAGTGAAATGTCAGATGGTCAGCGGACAGGTTGCGGAGTGAGTCTGATTCGGTTTTCGTCGGATAGATCACATCGGGCAGAGGCCCATCCAGATCTACTTTGCTGTGTTCAACAAGCGCGTTCAGGGGCGCGTTTTCCATCAGGTGATACATGCGTTGAACCGAGACATTGAGTTGCTTGTAACGAGCTACAAGCATGCCGCCAAAAGTGGTGAGATCGCCCATGCTTTGTAATAAATAAACGAAGAGCGAAAAATCACCGAGCGTGAAATTGCCTTCGCGCATTGATTGTCCGACGAGGACGAGGATGACTCCTGTGCCAAGTGTGGACATGTTGCGGTAGATCGAGCCGAGTACTTCATCAAACAGTTTTTCACGGATAGTGAGTACGCGCCGTTCATCGTTGAGTTTATGAAAATAGTTGATGACATCTTTTTCAGCCGTGGCAACTTTGACAGCCTGCACAGCGCCGAAAAACTCGCCGATGAAGCCAGTCACTTTGCCGCCAGCCTGACGTGATGATCGGCGATAATGTTCGATGCGGCCTGTGGCAAGATTTGCGATGATGCCAACGATCGCCAGCGGGATCAGGGCCATGACCGTTACGGAGGGGCTGATCTGTGTCATCAATACAATCGCGACGGCGATGATGATGAGCCCAACCATGATGTCGTTGATCAAAATGACGAATAACGGAATTTCGTCCACGTCCTTTTTGAAGCGGCTTACGGCTTCGCCTGGTGAATCGGGGAGTTGTGATGCGCCTGGCCGCTTCAAAATGTAGCGCAATAGATTTTTGCGCAGCAACGTATTCATGTCCGCGAAGATGGGTACATCGGCATAATAAAACCCATAGCTTGCGACCACGCGTCCGATCCATGTGGCGGCGAGAAATGCGACGATGGCCCAAATGCCGAAGGTCAATTGTGCTTCGCCTGTGACCATATCGAAAAAGGCTTTGATGATGAGCGCGGGCGCAACCTGCCAGCAGAAGCGAATCAGCGCCACACTAAACAGATCCACGACCCAAAGCCACGGGCGAAAGCGGACCATTTCCAGAATAACTTTCCACGCTGGGAGCGCGGGTACTTTTTGAGTGAAGGTTGTTTCTGTCATAATAAAATTCCTTGCGGTTCTTGGCCGCGGCGATAGACAATGGACGGTAAATTTTTTGTATTGCTCAATTGTCTACGGTTACGCCAGCACTTCTTCCATGCCAGTTTGCAGCAATTGATAAAAACGCGAGTTTGAGTCGGCGGCCAATTCTTTTCGGTTGCCGTATTCGCTGACTTTGCCTTTATCCAGGATCATGACATTGTCGGCGCGGTGGATCGTATCCAGCCGATGCGCGATGATGATGGCTGTGCGGTCTTTCAATAGCTTGTCGATGGCGCGCTCCAGTTTTTGTTCCGTGGCGGGATCGAGACGGGATGAAGCTTCGTCAAGGATCACCAAGCCTGGATTTCGTAAAAAGACCCGTGTGAAAGCCAGTAATTGCGCTTCACCCGCGGACAGGGAACGGGATCCTGTTTCGAGTTCGGTATCCAGCCCTTTGGGCAGATTCTGGAACCAGTCGCCGAGTTCCAATTCTTCGAGGGTTGCGATGATTTTTTCATCGGGTATCGTGCGGTCGAAGAAGGTCAGGTTGTCGCGGATGCTGGCACGAAAAAGCTGAACATCCTGAGTGACGATGGCGATGTTGCGCCGTAGGGTTTCGATGTGCGCATCGCGCAGGTCAGAGCCGTTGATTTTTATGCTGCCAGCGTTCACATCGTACAGACGGAAGATCAAACGTCCGAGGGTGGTTTTGCCGCTGCCTGTGCGGCCGAGCAGCCCAAGTATGGAACCAGGCTTCAGGTCAAAGGAGAGACCGTTGATGACTGTATCCTCACTATTGTAGGAGAAGGTCACATCCTCGAAGGTCAATTCGAGCGGACGCGATGGAATTTCCACGCCGTCGCCGCTGATGACCTCTGCCTTGAAATTGCGGAATTCGGTCAGGCGCTCCACACAGGCACCGATGGTCTGAAAGCTTTCGATCTCGTGGGTCATCGCCCAGAATGGTTCTTCCAGCAAATTGATGTAGTGTACGAAAAGATACACCGTGCCGATGGTGACCAGACCCGCAGAGAAAAGCCAATATCCGCTTGAAATGGCGAGCAGGTTGCCAGTTGTCAGCGCGAAGCCCATCGCATTTTCAATGATCCAGCGTTTGAAATGCGCCTTGCGGTCATGGATCAGTTTGACGCCTTGCAAGCGGAACAACTCTCGAATGGAATAATCCACTGCGCCGCTGGAGCGGATATCTTCCGTGCCAGCCAGTTGCTCCTCGATGAAGCCGTAGATTTGCGCTTCCGCTTCGCGCCTGGCCTTTTGATGCGGTACGGCGATGTCCTTGAGCCTTCCGAGAATGACGATCGTGAGGACCGAGTAGACCGTAAATGCCAGCCCTGCACGCCAATCTTCAATGAAAAGCGCCACGAGGATTCCGATGAGCAGTAAGCCGTTGGCGATTAGATTCAGCGCGAATTGCGAAAAGAAAGTTGCCAGCTCGGTCACATCGCCGTCGATGCGTTCGATCAATTCGCCGGGCGTGTGGTCGTTGTGGAATTTCATGTCGAGATGCAGAGCATGTTCCGCCAGTTCAGCGCGCAGGTCATTAGTGGCGGTCCATGCCACGTTTTCACCGAGATAAGTCACACTCACGGCGACAGCCTGTTGGATCAAGGCGATACCGATGAACGCAATGGCGGTCCACATAAGCGTGGATAGGGCCTCACCAGCCAGCGCCGAGTCGATAAAGCGGCGCATGATCTGCGGGGCGAAGATCCGCAAGCCGATGCTGCCAAACAGCAAGGCGGCGAGCAGAATGAATCGTCCCTTTTGCGGGCGGATGTGGTCGGAAAGCAGATTCCAATAAGATTTGAAGGAAAGGTTCATGATGTTTTATCCATTTGACAATAAAAAACACGGCGCAGGTGCGCCGTGTTTGGAGAGACACAGGGAATTGAATCCGCGGTTAACGGTCAATAGGCGCACTTCGAGAAGGTGGAGATATTCGGGGCTGTTTTGCTGTACGATGCAAGGTCATTTGAAGTGCGTTCCTTTCTTTAGATTTAATGATTGCAGTTTACATGAGAATTGGATGAACTGTCAAGGTGTTTAGGTTTGTATCTTCATGTTAAACTGTAATGCGATGTCAGATACAAATCTTCTTCTTAAGCGCTTGCAGGCTTTTGAATTTCTGCGCGGGCTGGATCCTGATGTTCTTTTGCAGCTTGCGGAAAGTTCAACATGGAAAGTATTCGCGCCTGACGCCGTTGTGTTTTGGGAGGGGGATGTTGAGAGCAGTTTGTTTTATTTGCAATATGGTTCGTTGAAGATCGTGAAATCCTCGCAGGATGGACGCGCTCAAGTACTGCGATTTATCAGCGCGGGCGAGGTGTTCAATGAAGTGGGTGTGCTTGCCAAAAAGCCAAATCCTGCCACTGCCATTGCGCTGGAAGAATCGGGGATATGGTTGATTCCGCGTCAGACACTGGAGGCGGTGATTCTGGCGCATCCGCAAATGGCGCTGCAGATTATTGAAAACATGGCGGATAAGATCATCAACCTGGTCACCCTTGCGGCGGACCTGTCTTTGAAAACGGTTGAGGCGAGATTCTCCAAATTGCTGCTGGATCAGCCTGAGGGGGATGTGATCGAGCGTCGCCGTTGGATGAATCAAACCGAGCTTTCTGCGCATCTCGGCACTGTGCCGGATGTTTTGAGCCGCGTCATCCGCGAGTTGACAAAAGCGGGCTTGATTGAGATGGATAAACATCAAATCCGCATTTTGGATCGTGATGAATTGATAAAGCGGGCGATGCTTCAGGATAAATAGGCGTAATTCGGTGCAGGGATAATTGGGTTCAAAAACCCGACAAAAGTCGGGTTGCGAAGTGGGGAAAAGGATTAAAGTCAGGCATATCAAAAAGGAGTTCATATGTCTGACACAACATCACAGGTTTATTTTTTGGATACGAAATCGAAGGCGGTTTTTTCAGCGGATGGGACGAAGCCCCAGTTCCTGATCGATGCGCCAAATTTCAAGGCGCTTGTCGTCGGGTTGGAGGCTGGGCAGCAAATCCCGCCGCACCCGGGCGGCCCGGCCATGTATCACTTTCTTGAAGGAGATGGATTGATGACGGTTGGCGAGGAAACTTTTGCGATTAAGCCCGGGGCGACCATTGTTGTGCCCGCGGGTGTAAAACGCGGCATGAATGCAAAAACACGCGTCGTGTTTCTCGGGTCAAAAGGGGAGTAATCAAACATGACTGAAAATACACCCACCCGGTATCACCCTGTTCAGGTAACGCTTCACTGGCTGGTTGTTGTTTTGGTATTTGCCGCATTTGTGATCGGTAAAACCATGAGCGGGCAACCCAATGACGCAGATAAACTCATGCCACTGGCATTGCACATGGGGCTGGGCATCATCACAATGATCGTGATTGTCATCCGTTTTGTGACAAGATTGAAACTCCCTAAACCCGCCCATGTTTCTGCGGGAAACCCATTCTTCGATTGGGTCGGCAAGGCTGTCCATTACGCCTTGTATTTATTTGTCTTTTTGATGGCGGTCAGCGGCATGTCACTTTCCGTGCAGACTGGACTCCCTTCAATAGTTTTTGGTGGTTCAGGCTCGCCTTTGCCCGCAGACTTTTTTGATTTCGCCGCACGGATGCTGCATGGTTTCATTGCACCCACACTGCTTCTTCTTGTGCTTTTACATGTTGGCGCGGCTTTCTATCATCAACTCGCACTCAAGGATAAGCTCTTTGCGCGCATGTGGTATGGAAAATAAAAAGACAGTGCGGCATAAAGGAGCGCGATGAAATTGACGCTTAACAAAATTGCGGCCATACTTGCCTTTACGCTCGGCGGATTGTCCATCCTTGCAGGTGGAATGGCAATGCGGGGTTGGAATCCCGGGTATTTTGTCCTCAACTGGCTGCCTGTTTATAACTTTATCATGGGCGTGTTGACTGTTTTTATCCCGGCCATGCTCATTTGGAGAAACAGCCGTTATGCCATGCCTGCCGCGATTGCCGCGCTCGGTATTCATGCAACTGTGACCGTGCTTCTTTTGTCAGCTTTTCGCGGAACACCCGCAGCCCAAAGCATCCTCGCCATGTTCTTTCGAGTGGCCGTCTGGTTGATTATTCTTGCCCTGATGTTTTTCCAAGCTCGAAAAAATAACGAGGAGATAAAATGAAAACTACAACTGGAAAGTGGAATATCGGCGTTGGCCTGTGGGTAATGGCCGCGTTTATGATCTATGGTTTTGTGTTGATCTATCTGCGCGATTTCGCCCCCGGTAAAGCGGAATGGATCGCAAGTTACTCAACAGGAAAACACTTTGAAGCGCGGCTTGCGCATGTGCATGGAAACCTTTTCTCGCTGCTTAACATTGTCTTTGGCTTTTTGCTGATGAAACTGCCCTTGAAGGAAAACATGGCGAAATGGGCCTCATGGCTGGCGCTGACTAGGTCTGCTTATGCCGCTCGGTATTTTGGGCGAAGTGTACCTTGGGCTGCCTTACTACTTTGTGCTGGTCGGCGGTCTCTCCATTTTTGCCGCAACCGTTTTGTTGGGAGTTGCCGTTGTGCAAATGAAACAGGCTTCATAGGTTTATTTCTGCAACTTTCTGCTCTTTTGGGTTTTCCAAAAGAGCAGAATTTATTTAATCCGCTTTGCAATGATGCGGGTCATATACTTTCGTGGATGTTCGTCAGGTTTGTGATCACTCCAAAAGGACTACAATATGCTCCTACGGAGGCTTTATGAAAAATAAGTATCGAATGCGTTATTGGCGCATTGTTTTATTCTTTGCCCGCGTCACTGTGAGCATCATTTTTTGGGATATTTTCCTGTCGCGCATTGGCTTGGGGTTTCTCGGAAGAAACTCACGTACACAGCGGCTGCGCGGCATCGCGATTCGCTTTCGCGCGCTGGCGATTCATCTTGGCGGCGTGATGATCAAGGTCGGGCAATTCCTCTCCGCGCGGCTGGATGTTTTGCCGCCTGAGATCACCGACGAACTGGCAGGATTGCAGGATGAAGTGCCGCCTGTGGATTATGAATCGATCCGCGTCCAAACCGAACTGGAACTTGGTTCGGCCCTCGATAAGGTTTTTCTCGTCTTTGAGAAGGCGCCCATCGCTGCCGCCTCGTTGGGACAAGTTCATCGCGCCCGATTATTTCCGCATGAAGCAGAGACAGTCGGATTCGAAAATGTCGTCGTGAAGGTTCTGCGTCCCAACATTGAGCAGATCGTGGATGTGGATATGTCCGCGCTGCGGGTGGTGGGCGGCTGGCTGAAGCGTTATCGTCCCGTCAGCGACCGCGCCGATGTGCCTGCTATCGTCGAGGAATTCGCAGCCACCATCCGCGAGGAAGTGGATTATCTGTCAGAGGGGAAAAATGCCGAGGCCTTTGCAACCAACTTCAAGGGAGACGAGAACGTTTACGTCCCGCGTGTGGTGTGGACTCGTACCAGTCGCCGTGTGCTGACGTTGGAGGATGTCTCTGCGATCAAGATCACGGATTACGAAGCTATTACCGCCGCAGGAATCAACCGCGGCGCTGTTGCGGACCGTTTGCTTGCCACGTACTTGAAGCAGATTTTTGAGGACGGATTTTTCCATGCCGACCCACACCCTGGGAATTTGTTTGTTTCTCCGCTGCATGAGAAGAATGAAGATGGCACCGCAAAATTCCGCTTGACGTTTATTGATTTCGGCATGGTCGGGCGGATGCCTGAACGGCTGGTGGAAGGCTTGCGCGAAGCAGTGATCTCGGTGGGCCTGCAGGATGCGTCGCGTTTGATCAAGGCGTATCAAACATTGGGTGTATTGCTTCCGAGCGCGAACATCAAATTGTTGGAGGAAGCCAGCACCCAGGTCTTTGACCGTTTCTGGGGCATGAGCATGAACGAACTGCGCAGCATCCGCCATGACGAGATGATGAAGTTTGGTTTACAGTTTCGCGAGTTGATGCTGACAATGCCGTTTCAATTGCCTGAGAATCTTTTACTGCTTGGCAGGACGATCGGGATTTTATCGGGCATGTGTACGGGGCTAAATGCCGATTTTAATTTATGGCTACAACTCGCTCCCTATGCAAAGAAGTTGACCGAAGGCGAAAATGGCTCAACCTTCGATGTGTTCCTGAACGAAGCAGGGGAGTTGCTCAAAACCCTGATCGCCATCCCAGGCAGGACAGAACGTGTGCTGGGGCGCATCGAACGCGGCGAATTGAACGTGCAGATGCCGCTGGTTAATATTCAGATCAGTTACCTGGAGCGTTCGTTGAATCGGCTGACGGGGGGGATTGTTTTTCTTGGTTTGCTGATCTCTGGCGCGATCCTGTATGACGGTCACGTTTTGCTGGCGCAGGGATTGTTCGGCGGCGCGATCTTGGCGTTGTTCTACACGGCTTTCCTTGCCAGAGGGAAGCGTCCGTTTCGGTAGTTCACGCATGACACATATTGGCTTTACAAAAAAATCCCAGCCGACTGGCTGGGATTTTTGCTTACGAGGATTTTTCTTCCGTTTTCTTGATCGCAGCGTCGATCAGGCTGCGGAAGGCGAGCAACGCTTCCTTGCGGGCTGCGCGGCGGTGCTCAAGAAAACCCGGCGGAAGGATGGTTTCCATGCTCTTGCGCATTTCCTGACGGGCGGCTTTCATATGTTCCAACGCCTCAGGCGGAAGTTTATCTCTCATGGACTTGCGTTTTTCTTCATTCATAGGTCACTCCTTTTATCTCTTTTGATTATAGCACCGTTGAACTCAGACGGGTTTTTGTTGTCACCGAATCGCTTACAATGGGTGAAAAGAGGAGCCGATGAGAAAACCATTCACACTTTCATTGAAGTTTACTTTTACACTGCTGGTATTTTTTGCGATTGCAGGTTGTGACGCCATTGCACCTGCATCACCAACGCCCGATGTGCTAGCCACCGTTGTAGCGCAAACACTGACCGCCATGCCGAATTCCGAGCCAGCGATTTCGTCTACGCCGATTTCGGCTACATTTACCCCGATCCCGCTCACTTTCACGCCAATCCCAGTTTCGATTACCGCCACGTCCACGCCGCCGATTGGTGGGACGAATTTCTTTTTCACCAATGCAGAAAATGTCAATCTACGGGTGAATCCGGGCAGGCTGTTTCAAGTCAGCCGCGTGTTGGCAAAAGGGACAAGGTTACAGGTATTGGGTAAAGCCCCGGGCGGACAATGGCTGAACGTCGTGAACGACGAGGGTGTTGTCGGTTGGGTTGGGAAGGATTTCTTGGAAGGTCGCCCAAATGAGCGCAACCTGATTGTGGTCAACCCTACAGATGTGCTGACGATAACTGGGCAGATCCTTGATGTGAACGGAAACCCTGTCAACGGTATCGGGTTTGCCGCTGTTCAAGGCGATAAACGAGATGATGCCGTTACAGACGAGGCAGGGATGTTTTACATTTTCCTGCCCGCCAAATTTACAGGTGCATGGACTGTAAGCTTTGTTTCTGTGTCGTGCCCGAGCACCACCATGGATGCCAATTGTAACTGTCTCAATGACACCTGCGGAAAACCCGACCCCGAAATTGTTACAGGGATGCTGCCAATGTCTGCACCACTGAGTTTTATTTGGAAATAGATTAGAAGACGAATCAAAAAACGCTGCCGAGTTTGGCAGCGTTTTTTTTGTATGGGCAGGTTTTATTTTTTCTTTTCCAGCTTTGCCCAGGTGTCTTTCAAATTCACCGTCAAATTGAAGACGGGCTTTTCAGGCGTTGAGTCTAGGTCGGCGCAGAAGTATCCCACGCGCTCGAACTGAACATTTTCGCCAGCTTTTACGTCTGCAAGCGCGGGTTCCACAAAGGCGTTCTCAAGGATTTCCAGTGATTTGGGGTTGATGATGCTTTCCAATTCGCCGTCGTCGGGCCGCTCCACATTGAATAACTGGTCGTACATCCGCACTTCCGCGGAAATGGCATGCTCCGCCGAAACCCAATGAATTGTGGACTTCACCTTGCGCCCATCGGCAGAATCGCCGCCGCGTGTGGTTGGGTCGTACGTGGCATGAACTTCAACCACTTCGCCCTTATCATTCTTTACCACGTGTGTGCATTTTACGAAATAAGCATATCGCAGGCGCACTTCGTTCCCCGGATACAAGCGGTAATACTTTGGCGGCGGAGTCTCGCGGAAATCATCCTGTTCGATATAAATTGTCTTCGAAAACTTCACTTTGCGCGCACCGGCATTCGGATCTTCGGGGTTGTTGATCGCGTCCAATTCCTCCGACTCGCCTTCAGGGTAATTATCGATCACCAACTTGATCGGATTTAACACCGCCATGCGGCGGATCGCGCGTTTATTCAAGTCGTCGCGAATGACGGCATCGAACTGTGCCATCTCGACCCAGCTATCGTTGTTGGTCTCGCCAATGCCTGTCACGAAGTTGACAATGGCTTCAGGGGTCACGCCGCGGCGGCGCAATCCACGCAGGGTGGTCAGGCGCGGGTCATCCCAGCCGCGTACCATGCCCATCTCAACGAGTTTGCGGAGTTTGCGTTTACTCATCATGGCATAGGTGAGATTCAGACGCGAGAACTCGATCTGCCTGCTAGGGAAGGCTTCTAGTTTTTCCAGAAACCACTCGTACAGCGGGCGATGAATGATATATTCGTTAGAACACAACGAGTGTGTGACGCCTTCCATCGAGTCGTTCTGTCCGTGCGACCAATCGTACATCGGGTAAATGTGCCATTTGTCGCCTGTGCGGTGATGGTGGACATGCATGATGCGATACATTACAGGGTCACGCAGTAAAATATTGGAATGTGCCATGTCAATTTTTGCACGCAATACACGGCTGCCTTCGGGGAATTCTCCGTTCTTCATGCGCTCCAGCAGGTCAAGGCTTTCTTCGACTGGGCGGTTGCGGTATGGAGAATCGACCCCAGGACGAATAGCAGACTCGGTTTCGCTCCACTTTGTCCCCTTGGGTAATGTCCCTCGTCCAGCACTCATTTCCTCCTGAGTCTGATCGTCAACGTACGCCAATCCCATTTTGACTAACCGCACAGCCCACTCATAGAGCAGGTCAAAATAGTCCGATGCAAAAGTCACCTTTGCCCATTCAATGCCGAGCCACTTCGCATCATCTTCGATGGCGTTCACGAACTCGGTTTCCTCCTTCGAGGGATTCGTGTCATCGAAGCGCAAATACAACTCACCGCCGAATTCCTTTGCGGTGAAATAATCGATCAAAAATGCCTTGACATGCCCGATGTGCAAATATCCATTCGGCTCGGGAGGTAGGCGCGTGCGGACGTATTTGAAGCGTCCATTCTTCAAATCTTCATCAACCGCCTCACGGATAAATGCGGGAATACGACTTACAACTTCTTCTGAACTCATGGATGACTCAACCTTCACAGTGATTTTATGCGGATGAAAAACCGCCTCTTTCTTAACTTCAGCCTGATTGCGTTTCAGGAACATTTTCCTGCCTGAAACCGTTACAGGTGAATAGCACGCCAATTATAACTGCTTTATAATAACCACACCCTGGAGGTACCCATGACCGAATCAAACCAAAACAAAACCAATTTTGCAGGCACGTACTTTGACCGTGATGCCGTGATACGGCTGACCCGCTTTTTGAAGATCGCCTCATGGATCGTTGCGGTGGTCTATATCTATCAATTGATCACCGGCATGGCAGTATTCGTCCTGCAACTTTCCCGTAACCTTGTCTACATCGGTGGCCCCACAGATTTGATGCAGCAGATCGGCTGGCTGCTACAGCCCAGCCTCGCTGGGGTGATCTTTTACGTGGCCCTGCAAGCCTTTGCTCAGGCCCTGTTGATCTTGCTGGATATCGAAGACAATACCCGCCGTGCTGCCCGCAAATAGAACCTGTATAAATAAAATACGCTCCAATGTAATTGTGATTTCCCTTTTCTATAATTTTATGCTGTAAACTGCGGCCATAGAATTACCCACAAAGGAAGAAAACAATGGTAAAATGTTGGCCGTCTTGGGGAGTCGTCCAACGGCAGGACATATCCCTCTGGAGGATAGTATCTTGGTTCGAATCCAGGCTCCCCAGCTAAACCCGCTAGAAATGGCGGGTTGTTCGTTTAAATTAAGTAGCGTGTAGTCAATTAGTTTCGGATGCAAAAGATAAACTTTAAGTGCCTTATGCAGGCCATGACTTTGCATGAGGCACCTGTATTTTTTAACCTGCCGAAGACGAATCGCCTGACTGAAAATGGCTTTGTAAGCTGCGATATTTAAGTTCTTTTTTGTTCAATGCTTGAATGGCAGAGACTGCCGCCATTGCCGCGGAGAGAGTGGTGAGCAGAGGCACATTCATAGCGATTGCGGCTGAGCGGATCGCTGCTCCGTCACTGTGGGCGTGCGGGCCAAGCGGAGTATTCAGTACCAGTTGGATTTTCCCTGCACGGATCAAGTCTACGATCTCAGTGGAGCCATCCTGTGCTTTTTGAACAACTTCCACAGGCAGGTTGGCTTTCTGGCAGAATGCGGCCGTTCCCGGTGTGGCACATATTTTGAAGCCAAGGCGGTGCATGTCGCGCGCAAATTTCAGGCCTGAGCTTTTATCATAATCATTGACTGTAATCAGAACTGTGCCGCTTTGTGGCAGACCAGTCCCTGCGGCAATTTGTGATTTGGCGAAGGCGTGCCCGAAGTGTGAAGCGTGTCCCATTACTTCACCAGTGGAATGCATTTCAGGTCCGAGCAATGAACTTGAGCCAGATAATTTTTTGAAAGGCAAGACAGCCTCTTTCACAAAGAAACCATCCACTCGCGGTTCTTCCAAAATTCCGAGACTTTCCAAGCTGCTGCCTGCCATCACTTGCGCGGCGGCATAGGCGAGATTTAATCCAGTGGCTTTGCTGGCGTAGGGGACAGTTCTCGAGGCGCGCGGATTCACTTCCAATACACAGACAACTTCATCCTTCAATGCGAACTGCACGTTCATCAATCCACGCACGCCGAGGGCGAGACCAAGCTGCTCGGTATATTCGCGCATGATCCCAAGATGATAGGCGCTGACTTTATACGGAGGCAGGACACAAGCCGCATCTCCCGAATGGACGCCTGCTTCTTCGATATGCTGCATAATCGCCCCGACAACGACTCGCTCGCCGTCTGCGAGTGCATCCACATCGATTTCGAAAGCATCTTCCATGAATTTGTCGATAAGAATCGGTTGACCAGGAGCCGCCTCAATTGCGCTTTGAATGAAGCCCGCCAAATGGGGTTCGGACTCAACTAGAGCCATTGCCCGCCCACCCAAAACAAAGGATGGACGCACCAAAACGGGATATCCGATTCTTTCAGCGATGACACGCGCCTCTTCAATGGAACGCGCGATTCCATTTTCTGGCTGGGGAATGTCCAACTCTTTGAGCAGTTTCGCAAATTCTTCGCGGTCTTCGGAGAGTTGAATGGCGTGCGGTGATGTGCCGAGAATTTTCACGCCCGCCGCTTCAAGCCCAGCCGCGAGGTTGAGCGGAGTCTGTCCGCCGAATTGGACGATGACGCCGACAGGTTGTTCAATGTCAATCACGTTGAGGACATGCTCAAGTGTGAGCGGTTCAAAATACAAACGGTCTGCGGTGTCGTAATCGGTGGAGACGGTTTCAGGGTTGCAGTTGTACATGATGGTTTCGTATCCCATCTTGGACAAGGCAAACGCAGCCTGACAACAGCAATAATCGAATTCAATTCCCTGACCAATGCGGTTTGGTCCGCCGCCGAGGATGAGGATTTTTTGCTTATCCGTCGGGCGGGATTCATCTTCCATTTCGTAGGCGCTGTAGAGATAGGGCGTCTGTGATTCGAATTCTGCGGCGCAGGTGTCGACTCTTTGGAATGTAGGCGTTATGCCTAATGATTTTCGTAACTCCCGGAATGATGAATGATGAAGGATGAATGATGAATTTAGAAGCCGCGCAATGTGTGAGTCTGCAAAGCCCATTTGTTTGGCAATACGCAAAATGGATTTGAGTTCGGCTCAGGTCTTGCAATTCCTAATCACTAATTCCCAGTCACTAATCTCCTTCATCTGAGCAAGGAACCACAAATCATATCCACTTGCTTTGGAAATTTCTTCGAGTGACATTCCCTGTTGAATGGCGCGATAGACACGGAAGAGTCTGTCGGCGGTGGGGTGTTGCAGAGTGGCGAATGTTTCAGGTTCAGCGACCAGCTCTCGGTTAGGGCCAGAGGCGTCGAGTGCGTCCACACCGATTTCGAGGGATTGAATCGCTTTGTTCAAGGCTTCGGGGAAGGTGCGTCCCAATGCCATCGACTCGCCGACGGATTTCATCTGCGGGCCGAGAGTCGAATCCACGCCTGGGAATTTTTCAAACGCCCAGCGCGGAATTTTGACGACGACATAATCGAGCGAAGGTTCGAAGGCGGCTTTGGTTTGACCTGTGATGTCGTTGGTGATTTCGTCGAGGGTGTAGCCGACGGCGACGAGCGCGGCGAGTTTGGCGATGGGAAAGCCCGTGGCTTTGGAGGCGAGCGCGGACGAACGACTGACGCGCGGATTCATTTCGATGACAACGACGCGGCCTGTTTTCGGGTCAACGCCGAATTGCACATTCGAGCCGCCTGTTTCCACGCCAACGGCAGACAGCACGCGATGAGCAAGGTCGCGCAGGATTTGATACTCGCGGTCGGTGAGCGTTTGCGCGGGCGCGACGGTGATGCTGTCGCCTGTGTGGACGCCCATCGGGTCGAGATTTTCGATGGAACACACGACAACGAAGTTATCTTTTTTATCGCGCATGACTTCGAGTTCATATTCTTTCCAGCCGAGAACGGATTCTTCAAGCCACGCCTGACCAATTGGCGATTCAGAAATTGCGCTGCGGACTGCTTCTTGAAGTTGAGCGGGTTCATAGACCCACGATGCACCTGTGCCACCCATCGCAAATGAAGCGCGGACCAAAACTGGATAGCCAGTCTGCTTGATGATTTCTTCGGCTTCTGCAAACGAATATGCCGCGCCGCCATGCGGAATGGGGATGCCAACTTTTTGCATGGTCTCGCGGAAAAGCAAGCGGTCTTCGGCGGCTTTGATGGCATTGAGATTCGCGCCGATGAGTTGCACGCCATATTTTTCAAGCACGCCATTTTCGCTGAGCGCCAGTGCAAGATTTAATCCCGTTTGCCCGCCGACAGTTGGAAGCATGGCGTCGGGTTTTTCCTGCGCGATGATGGCTTCAAGTGATTCGACAGTGAGCGGTTCGATGTAAGTTGCGTCCGCGATTTCGGGGTCGGTCATGATGGTGGCGGGATTCGAGTTGACCAAGACCACGCGATAGCCTTCGGCTTTGAGTGCTTTCACTGCTTGCGTGCCAGAGTAATCAAACTCCGCGGCTTGACCAATAACAATAGCGCCAGAACCAGGCACAAGAATTGTATGAATATCTGTACGTTTCATGATTATTTACCCCCAATCATTTTGAAGAATTCGCCGAAGATGTCATGCGCATCATGCGGGCCAGGCGCAGACTCAGGATGAAACTGCACGCTAAACACAGGTTTGTTTTTCATTCGTAAGCCTTCAAGCGAGTCATCGTTCAGGCTTTTATAAGTGATTTCCACTTCGTCTTTATTCAAGTCGCCTTCAGTGACGCAGTAGTTATGATTCTGCGCGGTGATAAGGACTTCGCCATTCGGCAAATATTGAA
The DNA here is from genome assembly GCF_016705895.1 of Candidatus Villigracilis affinis. NCBI lineage: Bacteria > Bacillati > Chloroflexota > Anaerolineae > Anaerolineales > Candidatus Villigracilaceae > Candidatus Villigracilis > Candidatus Villigracilis affinis. The sequence continues at coordinate 314,065 of NZ_JADJKT010000037.1, forward strand.
CGGGATGATTCCCGCCGTGATGTCCAAACTTGAGGCGGTGTGTGTCTGCACCAAGCGCGCGCCCGATGAGTTGATGACCGAGACAAATGCCAAACATTGGCACGCCGCTTTGGATGAGTCCGCTCACGGCTTCGACAGCGTAGGGCAAGCCCGCAGGGTCACCTGGGCCGTTGGATAAAAAGACTCCATCGGGTTTCATCGCCAGCACTTCATCGGCAGTTGTATCCGCAGGGACAACGGTCACATGTGCGCCGTAACTTGAAAGATGGCGAAGGATATTTTCTTTAATTCCAAAATCATAAGCAACGATTGACCACGGACGACTGACCACTGATAACTGATCACTGATCACTGGTTTTACCCACTTGCTTCCCTCATCATCCACCCACCGATAACTCTCTTCGCAAGTCACTTCCTTCACCATGTCGCGGCCATCAAGTCCCGCCCAGTCACGCGCCATTGCAAGTAACTTTTCTGGAGATGTTCCCTTTGTGGAAAGCGCGGCTTTTTGTGTGCCGCCATCGCGGAGTTTGCGAGTCAGCCAGCGCGTGTCCACGCCGCTGATGCCTGGGACGCCATGTTGAGCGAGCCAATCAGATAAAGAAAGTGCCGAACGCCAGTTCGACACTACGGGACTCAACGAACGGATGACGGCTGCTGAAACTTGCGGCTTCGCGGACTCATCATCTTCCAAATTGATGCCCACATTCCCAATGTGCGACACGGTGAACAGCACACCTTGTCCGCGATACGAGGGGTCGGTGAGAATTTCCTGATAGCCTGTCATGCTGGTGTTGAACACCAACTCAAACACGGCGTTTGTTTCCGCGCCGAAGGCTTGACCTTCGATCACGGTTCCATCTTGTAAAACGAGAGTAGCTAATTTCATAAAAAGTTGGCTCCTGCAAAATACCGCAGATTTTTGGGCGGTAAATTCCGCCGATTATAGCACCTCATTTATTATTGTTTAGACAAATTTTTCAAAAGAATTCCAAGCTTTATTAATTGCTAAAACACATTCTGCATGTTCGTTCATAACCTTGCATCATCTTTCAGATTACTGCATTGATTATCAAAATAGAACATAGGGGTATATCGCTGGTTTATATATTACCCATTTGAGTGGTGTATATTGTTGATGAGTACCCGTATGGGGAATAGCATTAACTATTTATTGCCCTATGATGGATGGAATTAACTTTTATCCATTCAACCATAAGGTGATGCCATGAAAAATAAAGTTCAATTCCAAAACGTTGACAATGAATCTGCAAATGATTCACGTTCCAATTCGTTCAACTGGTTGACCTCTGCTCATACAAAGACCTGGCTTGATGAACGTGATGCCTGCGCGTTGGTCGCATCGGTTCGCAAGAATGGTGAAGCCACGCATGGGAATTTGAAACGTGCATTGGCTGCATTGAGCATCATGGGACATCGCTCTGGCGAAGTCAACGGGGAAGGGGATGGCATCGGTGTGATGACCGACATTCCGCGCGTGTTGTGGTCGCAGGCGTTGGAGCAGGCGGGCAAGCCTGGCTGGCTTGCCGAAGACCGCCGCTTCTTTGTGGGACATTTGATGATCCCAAATACTGAAGCGGATGTTCAAGGCGTCAAAACCAAAATTATCAATATGCTCAAGGAAAGAGATATTGACCTGCTGTTGGAACGCCCAACTCCCACGCGTTTGCAGGCGCTCGGAAAAATGGCGCGTCAGCAGGTGCCGCACCTTTGGCAGATTTCGGGCATGGTACATAACGGCCCATTGGAAAATGTAGAGCGGACTCTCTTTGACCTTGCGCTTCACATTGAAAAATTTACGAATGTTGCCATTGCTTCCCTTTCCAGCAATGTGGTCGTTTACAAAGTGCGCGGCTCGATCGAAACTTTGTATCAATATTTTCCTGAATTGCGCAACCCTGATTTCACCACCGCCATCACCATTGGACATGCGCGTTACTCCACCAACACCGCCACGAGTTTTGAACGCGTCCAGCCTTTTAGTTTGATCGGGCACAACGGCGAGATCAATACGATTGCCCGTTTGCGTGAACAGGCGGAGATGCTCGGCGTCAATTTGGTGGAAAGCGGAAGCGACTCTCAAGACCTCGACCGTTTGCTCTCCACATTGATCCATCATTATCGCTTCTCGTTGACCGAGTCGTTGGAACTGGCTTTCCCGCCCATCCTCAGCGAAGTGGAAAAACTCTCCCCTGAATTACAGACAATTTATAAATATTATCGTCAGGCGTTTGGCCCATACTCGCAAGGCCCTGCGGGGATCATCTCCCGCTTTGGTGATGAATGTGTCTTCAGCGTGGATGCGCTCGGTCTGCGCCCGCTCTGGTTTGGTGACACGGAAAAGGAATATTTCTTCTCCTCGGAGAAGGGCGTCTACCATCTGGACGATATGGTTGTTGACCCAATTCCGCTTTCGCCTGGTGAAAAAATGCGCGTGCGCATTCACCGTGGACGAAATGTGGAAGTCTTTGATTACCCCGCCATTCAGCAGCGCATGTTGAACCTGACCATGCGCAGATTTGGTTCACTCGAAACACTAAACAAGCGAATTGCTCATCCGCCGTTGCCATTGGAAATTGCAGAGAATGGCGAAAGCAACGTCCAGCCCGCAGTGGACTTGGACAATCGTCTCTCCGCTTTCGGCTGGGGACGTGAAGACCGCGAGTGGGTTCAGGAACTTGCCAAGAATGGCATTGACCCGATCAGCTCGCTCGGCTTTGACGGCCCGCTGGCTTCTCTTTCCACCGAACGCCAAAATATCGCAGACTATTTCAAAGAGGCGGTTGCCGTTGTCACAAATCCCGCCATTGACCGCGAGCGTGAAGTGGAACATTTTTCCACGCAAACGATTATCGGCTCGCGTCCACCGCTTGTGCCCAATGAATTAAGAGAAGAATCCACGTTTACGCTCGAAACGCCGATCTTGCTGGATTCGGTCAGTGCTGGCTTGAAAACAGGTTATCCCACACTGAGCCAGTTGACGAGCCGTTTTCCAAATGAGCAGCTTGGTCACTTGCAAACGGTCACATTGCCTGAAGAGACAACGGCTCAGGCTTTGGAACGTCTCGCGCAGGCCGCCATTGACTCTGTCCGCAACGGGGCGAAGCTCATGCTGTTGGATGACTCCGCCGCATTCCAGAATCAAAACGGATGGGTTGACCCCATTCTCGCGCTCAGTGTCATTGACCTTGCGCTTCGTAAAACCTTTGCCGAACTTTCCTCCTCAGAATCTTCATCCACGCCGCTGCCAATAAATGACAGCGGAAAAATAGACCTCAGCCTGATGGCTTCCCAATCAGCGGTGAACCTGCGCCGTCAGGTGGGGCTGGTCGTGCGCAGCGGAGCCATCCGCAATTTGCATGATGTCATCATGTGTATCGGCATGGGCGCGGATGCGATTTCACCTTACTTGATTTTCGAGGCGGCGGTCAAAGCGACGAATGATGAAGAAGAAACCGAAGGATTAAAGAAAACGTTCAAGGCGCTGCGTTCGGGCATTGAAAAATGTATCAGCACGATGGGCATTCATGAAGCGCGCGGCTATGGACGATTATTCTCAAGCATCGGGTTGAGCAATCCTGTCGCTTTCGCGTTGGGTGTGAAAAATTATGGCGGCTCAGAACAGGGCGGCTTGAAGTGGAATGATATTGACGCAGACACGGAGAAACGTACACAGGCGTATCACAGCGCAGGCCGCGGCGAACTTTCGCGCGTCAATCATTTTTATCCAAAAATCTGGAAGGCGGCGGGAAAGCTTGGGAAGGGCGAATCAGGCTGGGGTGAGTATGAGGCGCACACGCAGACCACGGCAAAAGCCAACCCTGTCACCATCCGCCACATTCTTGATTTTCGTTATCCCGAACAAACTTCTGTTGAATCCAATAATGTCAATCTCGGAATCACATCGCACAAACTTCCGTTCCTGATCGCGTCCATGTCGTTTGGTTCGCAGGGTGAAACGGCTTATCGCGCGTATGCCGAGGCTGCGTTCCGTTTGAACATGCTTTCGCTCAACGGCGAGGGCGGCGAAATCCCTGACCTGCTCGGCAAGTATCCGTTCAATCGCGGCATTCAAATTGCGTCGGGTCGTTTTGGCATCACGGCGGAAACCATCAATGCCACGAATCTTTTGGAAATAAAAGTTGGGCAGGGTGCGAAACCTGGCGAAGGCGGGCATCTGCCTGCGCGCAAGGTGACCGCAAAAGTTGCGGCGGCGCGTCATTCGCAAAAGGGCGTTGACCTTATTTCCCCGTCCAACAATCACGATATTTATTCCATCGAAGACCTCGCGCAATTTATCGAGGAACTCAAGACCATCAATCCCAAGGCGCGTGTCGCGGTCAAAATTCCAGTTGTGCCTGGCATCGGCATTATCGCCGTCGGTGTTGCCAAAGCCGAAGCCGATATTATTTATCTCACTGGTTATGATGGAGGAACGGGTGCGGCGCGTCAACATTCTTTGCGACATGTTGGCCTGCCTGCGGAAATTGGAATCGTGGAAGCGCATCGTGCTTTAACGGAGGCAGGGTTGCGCTCCAAAGTAGAGATCTGGGCTGACGGTGGAGTCCGCTCCGCGTCGGACACGGTCAAGCTGATGTGCCTCGGCGCGAATCGAATTGGCTTTGCCACGCTGGCGATGGTTGCCATCGGCTGTACGATCTGTAGAGACTGTCAGAGTGGCACATGCCACACGGGAATCACCACCCAGCTTGAAACGAAGGAAGAGGCGTTTAGTCAGGGCATCAAGCATTTTGTCCCGCGTGATATCGAGCAGGCCACGCAAGCTTTGGTCAATGTGTTCACAGGCTTGGGCGAAGGCGTGAAGGATATCGTATCCAAACTTGGTTTTGAAAATTCACAGGATATTGTTGGCCGTTCTGATTTGCTCGTGCAAATTTCGCATCACGAAAAAATTGACCTTGCTCAAATGCTTATCCCGATTGGTGAGTATTTGTCTGCGGCTCCCATCCCGATCTCGTTACCGATGAATGAAATGCTGACCATTGACCGCGGCCCCTTGCATCGTCCGCGCAATCATCTGACCACGGTCATTTCCAATTTGGTGATGGAAAGTTTCACCACGTATCGGCAGGATAGCGATTCTTTTTGAAGATGATAAAGTGACCCCCGTGGACCGCGCCCTCGGCACGCATCTCACTGGCGCTCTCACACGCTTCCGCAATAATTGGAATTGGTCGCCTGGGCATGGTGGTCAGGGCGGCCATCGGGAAACATGGCTGCAGCCGCTTGATAATGTTGAAACAGATTCTGTGCCGCGCACATCTCTGCACTTCGTCAGCAGTTCCGTCCCAGGCAATGGACTCGGCGCGTACAATGCCGACCCCGTTCATATCCTCGTTGAAGGCGGCGCGCAGGATGGGGTTGCGAAAGGCATCTCTGGCGGGCGGGTGGTCATCATGAAAGGCTACAACCACGATGGCAAGTTGATCGATGGCTCGGTTGGGAAGAGCCTTGCGTATGGCGGCACGGGCGGCGTGGTGATCGTGCAAGGCAACGCGGATTCACGCGCCTGCATCCGCCTCTCTGGCGCGGATGTGATCATCGGCGGCGAAATTCTCAAGCCGCTCAATGACAGCCTCGGCTTTATTGGCGCGCGCTCCAACGTGAAAGGCTTCCTGTGCGAATACATGACCTCAGGCCGCGTGCTGGTCTTGGGCGACCCCGGCCCGTGGATGTGCGCAGGCATGACGGGCGGCGTGTTATATCTCCGCTTACAGCCGCATCTCAATTTTGATCAAGCCGCCATTCAGCGTCGTTTGGGAAAAGGCGCAAAAGTATCTGTGCAGGAAGTTGGCGAAAGTGACCTGCAAAATCTGCGTGAACTTTTGACGATCTATGCAGATGAACTAAAACACAATCATCAAGCTGATGAAGCTCAAAAGGCTATTGATCTGCTTGTGGATTGGAAGAGCACCTTTGTCCGCGTGGTTCCGTTGGGGCAGCAGGAAGAACAGAAATTCGCAACGGAGTAACTGTGATTCCCTGAGCGGAGCGAAGGGTCTCTACTCCCGTCATCCGAAATTCTTCGCTTCGCTCAGAATGACATTGCATAAAATGACGAGTTAAACATATATTTGAAGTGACTTGTGAATATTCACAGGTCATTTTTTATTTTTCATGCGATATGCTCCATTTGGGTAGGAAATTATTCGCTCGAAACCTGTAATTCAACAGGTTGTCCAGTCAAAATACTCCGTAGGGGTAATAGGCGTACTGCTTCAAATCCATAGAATAAGAACTACAAAACGTTCTTCATATTTTAGAAAGCGAGGTAGTCCATGTTTTTCACTTTGACCATTTTCATTTTGGCATACATAGCGATTGCAAGTGAAAAGTTTCCACGTCATTATGTGGCTTTGCTTGGCGCAGGGTTGCTGATCGTCTTCGGCATCCTCAGCCCCATGGAAGCATTGTCCTATATCAATTGGGAAACTCTGGGACTTCTCGCGGGTATGTTTACTCTGGTTTCAATTTTGCAGGAGGCTGGCTTTTTCACATGGCTGGCGATGAAATCTCTCAAGAAGGTAAATTATCACCCCGTCGCTCTTTTCGTGATTTTGATCATCTTCGCGGCTGTCATGGCTATGTTCATGGATAGCATCACCGTTATGTTGTTCCTCTCCGCTCTCACGCTGCAACTCTGCCGATTGCTGAAACTCGACCCCGTTCCGTTGGTGATCGCAGAAGTCTGCGCGGCAAATACGGGCGGCGCCGCAACGTTGGTTGGCGACCCTCCCAACGTAATTCTCGGCACAACCCTTGGATTTAACTTCGCTGATTTCATTACCCACACTGGCCCGATCTCTGCGATTGCGGCGCTTCTTTTACTTGGAATGTTCTACCTTACCAATCGCAAATCTTTGATGGATGCCCATGACCTGCTGACCGATGCGACCATCACCGAAATTGAAGCCCTCCACAACGAACCCATGCACGCGCATCTGACTCGCGTTGGGCTGATCGGTTTTCTAGCGGCAGTGATCTTGCTCGTGCTTCACATCCCGCTGAGTGACTTGACTGGTTTTCACATCAACGCCGCGATGGCTGCTCTTGTCCCTGCGGGCATTGCCTTGCTCGTTATGAAAAGTGTGGACCGCAAAAAGGCTGTCCTCAAAGTGGATGGCGAAAGCATCCTTTTCTTTGCTGGTTTATTTGTGCTGATCGGCGGATTGGAAAAGATCGACATTTTTAAATCCATGGCGCAGGGCTTGTCTGAAATATCCACAGACAATCACAGTGGCTTGGTGATGGCATTGCACTGGATCCCCGGCCTTGCCAGTGGAATTGTTGATAACGTCCCGTTGGCGCTTGCCATGAGCTATGTGCTCAAAGATTTGGCCGCCATCCCTGGGATGCCCGCCCTTGGTCTGATGGTCTGGTCGCTGGCGCTGGGAATTGACATTGGCGGGAACCTGACGCCAATTGGCGCATCTGCAAATGTGGTGGCTTACTCATTCATGGAGCGCAATCACGGTTCCATCGGCTGGAAGCGTTGGCTGGTTGTGGCAGTTCCGCCCACCATCCTTGCAATGCTATTTGCCTCTTTGTCTGTCATGCTCAAAGGTCACTGGGGCTGGTACTAATTCGTTGGTTGCATAACGGTGTTCGCCGATACCTTGAAATAAAAATCTTAATTCTAGGAGAGAGAAATGAATTACATAAAAAAACGCTGGGTATGGATTTTGTCTCTGGTGATGGTGATGGCTCTGGTCTTCGTCACTCCCGCTTTTGCACAGGATGGCACGCCGCCGTCAGACGAAGTAGTTGACCTGACCTTGGGCATCAACATCTTGTGGATGATCGTTGGCGGTTTCCTCGTCTTCTTCATGCAGGCAGGCTTTGCCTTGGTGGAAACTGGTTTCACCCGCAACAAGAACGTCGCCCACACCATGATGATGAATATGATGGTCTTCTGCATTGGCGCGGTGGGCTACTGGTTGGTTGGTTTTGCTTTTCAATTCGGCGCGGTAAATGCTGCTTTTCCAGCAGTATCAACTGTCGGCGCGGTTGGAGGCGAGTGGGCTCATTCGCCCATTACCCTCGGTGATTGGTCAGGCTTGCTCGCGACTCCTCTCATCCGCTTTGGTCAATATGGTTTCCTTGGCGGAAGCGGCTTTCTTTTGGGCGGCCTTGGTGCAAATGCTGGCGTTCTGGCTTTCTTCCTCTTCCAAATGGTTTTCATGGATACGGCCGCGACCATTCCGACAGGTTCGATGGCGGAGCGATTGAAGTTTGTTGGTTTTGTGTTCATGAGTTTGTGGGTCAGCATGATCATTTACCCGATTGCGGGCGGATGGGTTTGGGGCGGCGGCTGGCTGCAGAATTTGGGACGCGCGGCCGGGCTTGGTAACGGCGCAGTGGACTTTGCTGGTTCAGGCGTGGTGCATTTGATCGGCGGCGCAATTGCCTTGGCTGGTGCGATCGTGATCGGCCCGCGCATTGGTAAGTTCAACAAGGATGGTTCGGCCAATACGATCCCTGGTCATAACCTGTCGCTTGGAATTTTGGGAACGATCATTTTGTTCTTCGGTTGGTTTGGCTTCAACCCTGGTTCGTCCTTGGGATTTGTCGGCGCATTTCGTAACCTTGCGGTGATCGCTGCCATCAACACACTCATGGCAGGCGCGGCGGGCGGCGTTTCAGCCATGGCGTATGCATGGCTGGTTGGCCCAACCAAGAAACCAGATCCTGCATTATCGGTCAATGGGGTTTTGGCTGGCTTGGTTGCCATCACTGCACCTTGTGCTTTTGTGGATACGTGGGCTGCTGTTGTAATCGGTCTGGTCTCTGGTGTGATCGTGTGCTGGGCAACCGCCTTGCTGGATAAACTCAAGATCGATGATCCCGTGGGCGCTGTCCCTGTTCATTTGTTCAATGGCGCATGGGGTGTGCTGGCTGTCGGTATCTTTGCCAATGGCAACCCTGACACCGCCGCATGGAACGGGGTTGAATCCGCAGTGACAGGCTTGCTGTATGGCGGCACTACTCAGATCTTTGCACAGCTTGCCGAAGTGACCAGTATCTTTGCCTTCGTCTTTGGCCTCTCTTATGTATTCTTCAAAGTGCTTGCTGCATTCAAAGTCTTGCGCGTTTCCCGCGAAGTGGAATTGCAAGGCTTGGATATTTCGGAAATGGGTGCAGTGGGGTATCCCGTGGATTGGGAACCGCAGGATGTGGGTGCGCCTGAAGTAAGCAAACCTGGCTTCTCGGCACATCCTGCCACAACAGATTACCCCTTCAGAGGGGGTACATGGCGATTGGTTTTTTACCAGTCGCCATGTTTTATTTTTAAGTACCCGTTTGGGTAATAGACCTACCCGAACCCTACCCATATAATCCCGCCCTATACGACACCAAAAAACATTGTAAGGAGAAGCAATTATGGCAAAGACAATTAAAGAAGTTTTGGAATTGGCAAAAGGCGTTCAGGTTGTGGACCTGCGCTTCATTGACTTACCTGGTACCTGGCAGCATTTCACCATGCCTGTTCAGCGTCTGACAGAGGATTTCTTCAGCGAAGGCATTCCCTTCGACGGCTCATCCATTCGCGGCTTTCAGGAAATTCACGAATCAGACATGCTCCTCAAGGCTGACCCCGAGACTGCTTTCGTTGACCCCACAGCCATCACCCCCACTTTGGTGATCTCCTGCAACGTCTTTGACCCGTTCACCGAAGAACCCTATTCTCGCGATGCGCGTTATGTGGCACAAAAAGCTGAAGCGTACTTAAAAAGCACGGGTCTCGCCGAAACAGCCTATTTCGCGCCTGAGGCGGAGTTCTTCGTCTTCGACGGCATTCGCTACGCATCTACTCCATATGAATCATCCTTCTCCATCGAATCGGAAGAAGGTTGGTGGAGCAGCAATCGTGAAGGCAGCAAGGGCGGGCAGATCCAGCCGAAGCGCGGCTACTTCCCGACCACCCCAACTGATACCCTTCAGGAACTGCGCAACAAATTTATGCTTGCCATGCAAGCTGCTGGCGTTTCAATGGACTTGCATCACCACGAAGTCGCCACCGCTGGTCAGAGCGAAATGTCCATGCACTTCACCACGCTCACCCGCATGGCTGATGATCTCCTGCTCTACAAGTACATCATCAAGAATGTAGCTCGCCAGAACGGCAAGACCGTCACCTTCATGCCCAAGCCCATCTTCGGTGATAACGGCTCTGGTATGCATGTTCACTCTTCACTTTGGAAAGACGGCAAGAACGTCTTCTTTGATGAGAAGGGCTATGCAGGTCTTTCCCAAACAGCTATTTACTATATCGGTGGCTTGCTCAAGCATGCTCCTGCGTTGCTCGCGCTCACTTCGCCGACCACCAACTCCTATCGCCGCCTCGTGCCTGGTTATGAAGCACCCGTCAACATCGCTTACTCACAGCGCAATCGCTCGGCCATCTGCCGCATTCCTGCGAACAAAAGCTCCAAGGCAAAGCGCGTCGAATTCCGCGCGCCCGATGCCACCAGCAATCCGTACCTCGCGTTCTCTGCCATCCTCATGGCTGGTCTCGATGGTGTCTTGAACAAGATCGATCCCGGTCAGCCTCAAGATCGCGACCTGTACGAATTGCCCGCAGAAGAGAAGAAGCTCATCAAGCAGGTTCCTTCCAGCCTCGGCGAAGTGCTCGATGCTCTCGAAGCCGATCACGACTTCCTGCTCAAGGGCGGCGTCTTCACTCCTGACCTCCTCGAGGAATACATCAAATACAAGCGTACCCACGAAGTGGATGCAATTCGCCTGCGCCCAACTCCGCACGAATACGTCATGTACTTTGATGCCTAACCGACTGTAAGCCGCTTCACGCTTCGCGTACACTGACAGCTGGTTGCAGACCAATGGGCCTGTAACCAGCTGTCGCCTTTTTCTAACCTGGTAGGGGCGGGGTTACCCCGCCCCTACAAAACAAAAAATAGCCATGCACACTACACTCTTTATTTCCTCATTCATTCTCGCGATCTCCTTCTGCGCTCCGCCTGGCATCATCACCGCTGAGACGGTTCGCCGCGGTTCTGCCCGTGGATTTATCCCTGCCTTGTATGTTCAATTCGGCTCCCTCGTGGGTGACACGACCTGGGCCATCATCGCACTGACTGGTCTTGCCTTCCTCATTCAAAACCCCATCGCCAAAACCACCCTGAGTTTGATCGGCATTTTGCTGATGCTCAAACTCGCATGGGATGCTTTCAAAGATGCCCGCCACGGCAATGGACTGAGCACTTCCGAGTCCACATCTGCGCATGGAGATTTTGCCAGCGGCGCATTTCTCTCCCTCGGCAATCCGCTCAACATCGTTTTTTGGACAGGTCTTGGCACGACTGTCTTTGCATCCATCACAGGTGGGCCGCAACCAATTCATTTTGCCATCTTCTTCACTGGCTTTCTGGCTGGCGCGATCTTGTGGTGCTTTGTCATGGCAGGGCTCGTTGCCTGGGGCAAACAGTGGATGACGAATAATTTCTTCCGCTGGGTCAATCTCACCTGCGGCGCCGCCATGGTGTACTTCGCCATTCAACTTGGCTTACAAACCGCCCAGAGTCTGGTGTAAATATTTGCCATGCACAGAATACATTCGTATTTGCCTGTGTACAAAAAAGACCGTCCGCACCATGCATATCAGTTAGAATTACTTTAATGGAAAAAAGACAGCCTCCTCCCGAAATTAACGAATCAAAACTGCTTGAAGTCCTCGCCAGCCTGAACCAGATCAGTGATGCGATCAATCATATTGGCCCAGGAGACGCGAACAATAGCGGCGTCAGTTTGCAGTTAATCGTGGAGAGTGCCATTCGCGTGGTGCCTGGGTCTTCGGCGGTGATCTACACATACGATCAGGACACGGGCAGGTTTGAAGCAGAGTCGCGAGTCTCTGCTCAGGCTGAGGGACACGCCCTTTCCAAAAATCCAGAATATTTGGACGATGCCCCGCGTCCTGGTGGAATAGGCATCCGCACCATTGAGCGCAGACGCCGAACATTATCCTACGAAGAGCATGATCTGGATGTGCATCCCTTTCATGCGGCGTTGGGCGTGAATGCGGTGGGCTGCTTCCCGCTGATCGTTGCCGAGCAGGCTGTGGGGATTTTATATATTTATCTGTACGAAAAACGCGAGTTCACGAAGATCGAACAATTGATGTTGGATAATTTTGTCAATCAGGCGGCGATGGCGATCTTCCATGCCCGCCACATTGCGGGGATCAAACGCAACCTTGCGCAAAAAGAAAATGAATTGAACCGCCTGCGCCATGCAGGGATGCTCATCTCCTCCCGTTTGCGCCTCGAAGAAACCCTTGAATCGATCCTTGAATTTGCCCTCGAATTGACCAATGCCCAATACGGCATTTTCCGCCTGCTGGATAAGAGCGGCGACTTTCTGGTCACTCGCGCGGTCAGCTCGGTGCATTTGGAAAGACCGCTTGTGGAAATGCTGCCCGTCAATGGCGCGAGCGTGATGGCGCATGTAGCGCGGACTCGTCAGCCACTGCTCATCCGTGACCTGCGCGACAAGCAATGGTCTGAGATCTATTATCCATTGGATTCAAAATTGGAGATGCGTTCCGAGTTGTGCGTGCCGCTCATCAACGCCAGCGGACGTTTGGAAGGTGTGCTGAATTTGGAAAGCCCCAAAGTCAGCGGCTTTACTGAGGATGACAGTCACATGCTCCAGTCGTTGGCAACGCATGCCATTACGGCTATTCAAGAAGTCCGCTTGTTGGATGCTTTACAGGAAGCGGCTCAATTACTGATCTCGCAGCCAAGCCTGAAGGTTCTCGACCAGCTTTGTTTGATGGCAAATGATCTGCTGAATTCGTCTTCAAGTGGAATTTGGTTGAACAATGAGCAGGGACAATTACAGCTTGCATCCTCTGATGGCGTGCTTCATGGCGATGAGATCAATTCTCCCAATTTATTTACATTACCCTTGCATGCAGGAGAAGATGCAAAGGCGTTGGGAATGTTTGGGGTGTTCTACGCAGATACGGGCGCGCGCGAAGCGAGAAGCGCAAAGTCGGAATGGGATAATAAAGTGTTGGCATGTCTCGCCAACTATGCCGTGCTCGCTGTTCAAAATGAGTCGCGTCAACAGGCATTGCGCAAGTCACAGGAACAGCATTGGACGGCAGAGACCTTCGCCGCGGTGGGTGACATCTCAGCGAACCTGCTGCACAACATGAACAACAAAGTTGGCATTATCCCTGTGCGGGTGCAAGGCATTCAAGATAAATACAGCAAGGTGCTTGAAAGCGATGCGTACCTCAATAAGAGCCTGAGTGAGATCGAACGCAGCGCGATGGAGGCAATGCAGATCGTTCAGGAAAATCTTTCGCACTTGCGTCCCATTCGCATGGAAAATGTTCGCATTGCCACTTGCGTTTCAGATGCGATTCGCGGAGTGCAGATCCTGCCGAGTTTGCAGATCAACGTTGAAGAATTGGATGCGCTGCCGATGGTTAAAGCCAGCGGGCAAAGCCTTACTTTTGTTTTCAAAAACTTAATTGAAAATGCAAACGCTGCCATGAATGGAAATGGAAGCGTCACCATTCGCGGCCATGTGGGTGCGGATTGGGTGGAGGTCTCTGTGATCGATAACGGGCCTGGCATATCACCTGAATTGCATAACCAAATTTTTGAACTGAATTTTTCAGGGCGGGCTGGTGTGCAGCCTGGCAAGTTGGGCTTCGGTCTTTGGTGGGTGAAAACGCTGATGACGCGCCTTGGTGGTTCTGTGGTTGTCGAAAGCGACGGCCAGCATGGCGCGAAATTTATTTTGCGCCTGCCGCGCGTGGAGAATCAATTATGACGCCGCAAGCCCTGCGTGCCCTTGTTGTGGATGACGATAATTCCTGGCAGCAAATTCTGAGCGAGATCATTTCGGATTGCGGCCTTGAAGTGGATGTTGCCAGCAGTGTGGATGCCGCTGCTCTTGCGCTCAAAGCCCAGCCGCATCGCCTCGCCGTTGTAGATCTTTCACTTTCGCCGAACGATCACAACAACGTGGATGGTTTGCGCGTGCTTGATTCCATCCGCCGCCTTGACCCCAATTGCCGCGCGATTCTTCTCACTGGTTTTGCAACCGTTGAATTGGCTGTCACTGCGCTCACAGATTATGGTGCGTTTACATTTCTTCGCAAGGAAAGTTTCCACCGAAGCCAATTCCGCGACATCGTGTACAGGATCCTCGTCAGCCCACCGCCTCTTTCCGCGCCCGCGCCTGCTTCTGGAACTGGAACATCTTCCTCCGCTGAAAAAGGGTTGGCTGCTCCACAAAAGCCTCCCAATGAAAAAGCCCTCGTTGTGGAAGATGATGCAGGCTGGAGAAGCATCCTCGAAGAATTATTGAGCGATGCAGGATTCCAGGTCCGCGCCTGTGCAAGTTTTGGTGATGCCTTCGGATATCTTCGCAAGGAAAAATTTACCCTCGCCGTGATTGACTTATCTTTGAGCACATCGTTGGATAGTTCGAATCAAGATGGCTATCAACTGCTGGCGACTGCGCGGTCTGAAGGAGTTCCATCCATTGTCGTCAGCGGCATCACAGAGACGGAAGAGATTCAGCGGGTCTATTCTGAATACGCGATTTCTGCCTTCATCGAAAAGCAGGCTTTCGACCGAGCTGCTTTCCGCCGCGTGGTCGAAGAGACGAGATCGAAGAGTCAATCAACCAGTGAGTTGAACGCCCTTACAGAACGCGAACGTGAAGTACTGGATCTGTTGGCATTGGGTCTGACCAACAAAGAAATTGCGGAAAAATTATTTATCACGACGAATACCGTCAAGCGACATTTGAAAGCCATCTTCGAGAAATTGGATGTCCATACACGGACTGCTGCAACGGCCAGGATCACTGGCGGGTAGATTTTTTGTAGCGGACTTCAAATGAAAAAGACTTCCTGCAAAGGAAGTCTTTTTCATGCCCTGTTGGTTGAAGCGCGGATCAGAGGTGGGTGTCAAATTTCGTCTTTGATAAGTTCGATGAAAACTCTTGCCAGCGAAGGATCGAAATGTGTGCCAGCTGAGCTGCGGATATATTCCAATGCATCCGCCTTGGACATGGCATGTCGATAGGGGCGGTCGGAGCAAAGCGCATCCCATACATCTACGATTGCAAAGAGGCGCGCTGAAAGGGGGATTTCCTCTCCTTTGATGCCGCGCGGATATCCGGAGCCATCCCATTTTTCGTGATGACTGTAGGGGATATCCAGTGCGGGCCCAAGAAAATCGATGGAGGAAAGCCATTGATAAGCGTAGACTGGGTGCCTGCGCATGGTGATCCACTCCTCGTCGGTTAATTTGTCCGCTTTGTGCAGGATCGAATCGGGGATGCCCAGCTTTCCTACGTCATGCAGGAGCGAGCCTCTGCGTACATGTTCAAGGTCGGCATCTGAAAATCCGACGGCCGTGGCAAATTTAAGAGTCAGGTTTGTCACGCGTTGCGTGTGGCCTTCCGTTTCCCTATCTCGTAAATCAAGCGCTTGAGACCAGCCTTCAATGGTTCTATTATAGGCGGATAAAAGTTCCTTATTTAAGGCCTGTAATTCCTCTTGTTGTTCTGCAATGCGACGATAGCGATTTAAGCGCAGAATGGTTTGCAGGCGCGCAAATAATTCCATGCTGTTATATGGTTTGGTGACGAAATCGTCTGCCCCCGCTCGCAGCCCTTGGATGCGTGATTCATGATCGTCTAGTGATGTAATGAGGATGATCGGCGCTTCAGCGATCTCGGGCATGGACCGAATGCTTCGACATACTTCGAAGCCGTTCATTTTTGGCATCATTACATCCAGCAGAACGACATCGGGGTGAAGGCTGATGGCCATGGATATTCCATCAAACCCATTCGAAGCAAAGTATGTATCGTAGGGCTCACTCGCCAGTAG
This sequence comes from Candidatus Villigracilis affinis, assembly GCF_016705895.1. Classification (NCBI taxonomy): domain Bacteria; kingdom Bacillati; phylum Chloroflexota; class Anaerolineae; order Anaerolineales; family Candidatus Villigracilaceae; genus Candidatus Villigracilis; species Candidatus Villigracilis affinis. Next base: position 329,990 of record NZ_JADJKT010000037.1, read on the forward strand.
TCCTTCAATTGCGGCACGGGCAATGGCATCGTCGTCAATAATCAAAATTTTTGGACGCTCAGTGTGCATTGTGTTTTCCTCTCGAACTCATTTCCAGTTAACTCATTTGTCGTGGATACGATACAGGGTCATGAAGTGATCAAGCCCTGGTTGATCGCAAATTTAACCAGGTCGGCATGGGAGGTGATCCGCAGTTTTTTGGTCAGATTCAGCCGATGAGATTCGACTGTACGTACGCTGAGTGATAATTTGTCTGCGATGGCAGCGTTGGAATTTCCTTCGGCTACAAGCTGCAGGATTTCACGTTCCCGCGGCGATAGAAGGTCGAGAGTTTCGTCTTTTCCTGCCTCGGCATTTAAAAGCATTTCGAGTACTTCATCGGCAATTGCAGTGCTAAGATAACGCCTGCCTTCCATTACGTGCTCAACGGCATTCAATACTTCACTAAAATCTGAATCTTTTAATACATACCCGAGCGCGCCGCTCTGCAGGGCGCGGACGGCGTAAGTCGCATTAGCGTGCATGGATAGAAAGATGATCTTCGTTTTCAGTTCGCGTTGACGTACCAGCTTCGCGGTTTCAATGCCATTCAGATTGGGCATCATGACATCCAGAAAGGCGATATCCGGCGAAAGGGTCTCGATCAATTTATAGGCTTCCTGCCCGTCGCTGGCCTCACCGATCACTTCGAAACCGGGTTGAGCCTCAAGCAGGGAGCGGACGCCTTGTCGCACCAGTTTGTGATCGTCTGCAAGAATAATCTTTATATGCATCATGATGGGCTACTCCGTTGTTTTCAATTCAAACTCTACCAGGATAAATGTGCCTTTGCCGGGGGTCGATTGCAGGGTGAATAGTCCGCCTGCCATGTTTACGCGTTCTGCCATACCTGAAAGACCAATAGAGATATTCTGGTCCTTCGATTTTAGGTCGAATCCTTTTCCTGCATCTGTGATGCTGACCTGTAAATGACTGGGCGCGACTGTCATGGTGACGTTGGCAATATTTACTTCTGCGTGGCGGGCGATATTGGTAAGAGCCTCCTGAACCACGCGAAAGACAGTCGTTTCAATCATCTTGTCGAAACGTTGATCGTCAAGCGGATTTATGTTGTGATTGACCGTGATCATGGTTTGTTTTGTGAAGCGCTTGAGCAGGCCGTCGAGCGCGGCAGAAAGACCAAAATCATCCAGCGTGGTAGGCCGAAGGTTCAGAGACATTTCACGCAGATGCTGGAACAATTCGGCTGTGACAGCGCGTGCTTCCGTGATCACGGTGGACATGTCTTCAGGTTTGCGTTCCAGAATCAATTTCAAGCCGGTCACAAGCTGGCCAATCTCGTCGTGCAGTTCCACGGCGATATGCCGCCTTTCGTTCTCCTGGGCTTCAAGGATTTGACGGGACAGCTGACGCAATTGCTCATGTTTTTTGGATAGTTCGGTGAGGGCTTCCTGAAGCTTTTCGCGTTCTTCCATGAGATGGCGGTACCGATTTACGCGTTTGAGTGTTTGCAGGCGGATCTCCAATTCGAGCCTGTCGAATGGCTTGGAAAGAAAATCATCTGCGCCGACGCTTAGTCCGCTCAATTTTGCATCATGGTCGTCAAGAGCGGTGATCATGATGATCGGTACTTCGGCGATCTTGGCGTCTGCGCGGATATATTTGCATACTTCATATCCGCTCATGCGCGGCATCATCACATCCAGAAGAATGACATCGGGGTGGATTCGCCTGGCAAGCTCAATCCCTTGAATTCCGTCTTCAGCCATTTCCACGAGGAAGTTGGATTTTTCAAGCAAGGCGGCGAGGGTTGTGCGTGTTATTTCTTCGTCATCAATGATGAGAATGGTGTAGGGTTGTTCGCTCATTTTTGTTTCTCCGTCAGTTTTTGAATGGTCGATACAAGCTTCTGTAATTCGACGGGCTTGCTCATGTATTCATTTGCGCCTGCCTGCAAACATCGTTCCCGGTCTCCTGGCATGGCCAGCGCAGTGATCGCGATCGTTGGAATGGAGGCCACCGCTGGAATGGAATGTGAACGAATGCGGCGGATGGTTTCCAGTCCGTCCATGCCAGGCATTTGGATATCCATCAGAATAAGGTCGGGTAGAATCTCGGTGACTTTTTGCATCAATTCCATGCCGCTGTGAGCCTTCATGACACGGTATTGTTTCAAGGCAAGGAAGTCTCCGATTAGACTCAATATGGTTTCATTATCATCTGCGATCATGATCAGGATGGAGTTGGAATTTTCAGGGTCTTCAAAACTATCTGGCTTATTGATTTCAGCCTTGTGTGAGATCATGTTTTGAGTTTGCAGCAGCCAGGGTAGGGTGACGATGAAGCGACTGCCTTTGCCGGGAATACTCTCCGCTACAATTTCACCGTTATGCAATTCCACCAGGCGATGCGCCAGTGACAGGCCAAGCCCTGTGCCGGAGTATTCACGGGCGAGGCTGCCATCGATCTGTGTGAATGGTTTGAAGAGTTTGGGCAGGTCATCGGCCTTGATCCCAATGCCTTTATCCCATACGCTTAATTTAATTTTTTGTTCTACAGGGAGGGGTTCAATATCCAGCCCAAGTTCGCCGCCTTCCGGGGTGAATTTTACGGCGTTGCTAAGCAGGTTAACGAGGACTTGCTTGAGGCGGCGGGAATCTGCGAAAACAGCGATCGGTTCATCGGTTGGCGAGTAATGGACCATCTGATTCTTGTGGTGGGCCATGCCTTTAATGATCTGCAGGCTTGCCTGACAGATATCCGCGATGGAGCAGGCCGCAAATTGCAGTTCAAGTTTCCCTGCCTCGATCTTGGAGAGGTCAAGGATATCGTTGATCAGCTCCAGCAGATGTCGGCCGCTGTCTTCAATGGCTTTGATCGGCCTTACCTGTTTTTCGCTTAATTCGCCGTATGCTTTTAACTGCAAGGCTTCGGAGAAGCCAAGGATGCCCGTGAGCGGAGTGCGGAGCTCATGACTCATGCTGGCCAGGAATTCGTCCTTCACACGCAAGGCGCGTGCCAGATCCATGTTTGCGTGGAGGAGATCGGCTGTACGTTCTTCCACATGCTGGGCGAGTTGATTTCTCTCTGTGGCAAGTAATTGCTCGACTCGACTGCGTTCAATGATCTCCTGTTGGGCTGTCTGAAATAAGCGGGCATTTTCAAATGCGACAGCAGCTTGATTTGCAAGTGTCACAACAAGACGCTCGTCTGCTTCACTGAAGGCATCTGGTTTTTCGCTTTCAATACTGATCACCCCGAAAATGCTTGCCCCCATTTTTATGGGTACATACAGCCCGGAGTTCAAGCCGGGGTATGTTTCCTTGTAGCGGGGATCGTTGCTTACATCGCCATTACGAATGATCTGAAAATTTTGGACGACCCAGCCGCTCAAACCATCCCCGGGTTTTGATATTTTATTGTTGAAATGCTTTTCCACATCACTGTGCTGTTTTTCGTTTTTTATATTTGGCTGACTAAAAGCAAGCAATTCCAGTGAATCGGTCTTGGCATGATACAGGCGGATCGCGGTATGATGCCAGTTCATTTTTTTCTCGAGCAGCTCGATGATCTTTTGACCGATCTCCCTCGGGCTTAGGAGTTGACTGAGCGCCAGGCCGCTTTCATAGAGCATTTCCATTTCTGTGACATGCTGATTGGTTTCATTTTCCAGTTGCAGACGGTTGGTAATGTCGCTGACCACCACCACGGCACCGGCTAACTTGTCACCTTCGCGAATGGGGGTGATGGTATTTTCGACCGGGATCATCCTGCCGTCTTTGTGCCAGTAGAAATCGATTGACGATGGACAGGCGATCCCATCATGGAAAGCCAGGAAGGCCGGGCATTCATTTTCAGGGTATGGCTGTCCATTCGTGCGTGTGTGATGGCAGATCGAATGCATTCTGTGTCCGAGCAGGTCGGCAGTATCCCAGCCAATGATTCTTGCCATGGCCGGATTGATGAATGTGATTCTGCCTTCAATATCAACTCCATAGATACCCTCGCCTGCAGAATTCAGAATTCCCTCCAGTTGGTGATTCAGGCGCGACACCCAGTCCTCTGCCTGCTTGCGCGAAGTGATGTCCATAACTGAGCCTTCCATGTAGCTTTTATCCTGCAGATATTGAGCTGACAACAGGAGAGTGCGGACGTCGCCGTTTTTTGTACGGATCTCGACTTCGTGATCGTTAAGCCTCCCTTTTTCTTTTAGCTCCAACACCACTTGGTCTCGATCTTCCCTCTGTGCCCAAAGTAAAAATGCGGGCTTCGAGAGCAATTCCTGTTCAGTGTATCCAAATATTTCACAAAACTTTGGGTTGACCGCAAGAATGGTAGAGTCTTCGACAAGCGAGCGGAACATGCCTATTTGGGCGTTTTGGAACAGGGCGCGATATTTTTCTTCAGACTCTTGCAAGTACTTTTCCGCATGCTTGCGTTCGGTAATATCAATGGCGGTGGAAAGCACACAGGTTTCATGGTTAAGTTCGATAATTTCCATCGAACCAAGGACAATGCGTATTTCGCCGGTTTTATGGCGTAATGTCATTTCTTTGTCGCGAATGCACCCATCTCTCTTTATTAACTCAACATATTCATCGCGTTGATCTTGAGTGGTGATCTGTAAGGCCAACGATGTATGGTCAATAAGTTCTTGATGGCTGAAACCGACGATCCTGGAGAAGGCATCATTGGCTTCGATGAAGACACTGTTCGACGCGCGGGTAATGGCGAGCCCCACTGGTCCCGAGTAAAAAGCCTTGTGGAATCGTTCCTCAGCTTGGGCAATTTCTTTCTCAGATTGTTTGCGTCCGGTGATATCCCGCATATTCAAGACAATTCCCTTGATCACCGGGTCGGTCAATAAGTTTGTGCCAAGCACTTCGATATCGCGCCAGGTGCCGTCTTTGTGTTGTCCGCGCACCTCAATGCTTTGATTGGCCGTCCCCGCTTCTCGGCTGCGGCTGATAAGCGATTCGAGTGCAAGCGGGATGTCTTCGGGGTGCACCCATTCGATAAAATTCCTGCCTATTGACTCCGCTGTGGTGTACCCCAGAATCCGTTCGGAGGTTGGGCTTGCGTATTGTATGATACCTGTTTCGTCGATGACTGCAATCAGATCTGCCGAGTTTTGAACGAGGGCATGGAATCTTTCCTTGCTTCTGTGCAGTTCCTCTTCGGTTTTCTTTCGCTCTGTAATATCAAGCGCGAGCGACACCATGCACGCTTCTCCGGCAAGTTCGATCAGGTCCGCCGACATCAACAATTGCCGAATTTCGCCGGAACGGTGCATGAGTTGGAATTCGAAATTCTGTATCTGGCCGTGTTCTTTTAGTTGTTGAAGCAGTTTTTGACGTTCAGAAGGATCTGCCCAACTGGCAAACTCCAAAATGGAGTGGCCGAGCACTTCCTCTTTTTGGAAACCCGTCATCACCTGCCAGGCTTCATTGACGTCCAAGAGGCAGTTGTCACTGAGGCGTGTGATCGCCATGCTGATCGGGCTGACGCGGAATACTGATGCAAAGCGTATTTCACTTTTTTGCAGTGCCGCTTCAGCCAGTTTGCGTTCAGTGATATCTTGAACAATAGCGCCGATTCGAATTCCCTTTTCTGTTGTGATGATGAACGAAGTCTGATGGAGGAATTTGATTTCGCCGTTTATTGTTACAAACTCGATTTCCACAGTCTTTTCCAGTTGTTCCTTTTTTCGGGTTTGGAACATTTGTGTAAAAACTTCTTTGTATTCCTCCAAAGAAAGACTTTCGCGGCGTTTCGGCGTGAGCATTTGGTATTGAATTTCCCAAAATGGAGCGCCCAACGCCTTTTCGCGTGGAATACTGGTGATGTGGGTTGCCGCCTTATTCCATTCGATGATGATACCCTGTTCGTCGATCAGGATAATGCCGTCATTGGATTGCTCAATAATGGAGCGGAACTTTTCCTCGCTTTCGCGCAGGGACCTTTCAGCCAGTTTGTGCCCGGTGATGTGCTGTGTATTTGCGGCGGACTTTTTTTCTTCCAATGCATGGGTGACTGCTGACTCAAGCCGCCTGATATTATTTCTGTGGACACAATCATACGCACCGGCTTTGATGCATTCAACGATGACATCCTCGTTCAGTGAGTCTGTATAAATGATCAGCGGCGTTTGCGGTGTATGGTCTCTTGCCAGTTTCAACGCTTCCATGCCGCTAAAGTGTGGCATCTGGTACCCTGAGAGGATCAGATCAGGTTTAAATTCCTCAACCGCATTCATGAAGGTGGATTGGGTCTCCACGCGTTGAAACTCACAATGCGGAATCGTTTTTCGGATTTCATGCATTGCGAAGCCTATATCTATAGATGCGTCTTCAACGATCAAGATGCGAGTGGTTTCATTCATCGACAAGTTCCTTATGGGCTGCTTTGAGAGCGTTTCGACGGAAATTCCCGTCAATGGCCTGTTTTTATTTTTTACGTTTCATTTTTCGAATCAGTGCGGCCAATTCATTCAGCTTCATGGGTTTGCTCATGTAATCATCCGCACCGGCGAGCAGGCAGCGTTCCCGGTCGCCGGGCATTGCCAGGGCGGTGACAGCGATAATGGGTGTCGAAGCAATTACCAGGTCCGCGTTGGATCGGATGCAGCGGATGGTATCCAATCCATCCATGCCGGGCATTTGAATATCCATCAATATAAGATCGGGGCAAATTTCAGCAACCTTTGAGAGCAGCTCGTCGCCGCTGTGAGCCCTGATCACGCGGTATTGTTTTGATTCGAGGAAATCTGTGAGCAACTCCAGCACTGTTTCATTGTCATCGGCGACCATGACCGTTGGAGAATCGCCGGGCTTTTCAAACTGGATCTGTGCAAGGGATTCCTGTTCATTGATCTGGAGTGACGGTTCCTGCGTGGACCAGGGCAGGATGACCGTGAAGCGGCTGCCCTCCCCGAAGACACTTTCCAGCTCGATATCGCCATGATGTAATTCGACGAGGCGATGTGCAAGTGAAAGCCCAAGACCTGTGCCGGAGTATTCGCGGGCAAGGCTGCTGTCGATCTGGGTAAAGGGTTTGAAGAGCTTGTGCATATTCTCAGGTTTGATCCCGATGCCCTTATCCCATACGATCAGCTTGACCTTTTTCTCTGATGGGACAGTTTCGATCTCCAGCCCCAGTTCGCCGTTCTCCGGGGTGAATTTGACGGCATTGCTGAGCAGGTTTGCGAGGACTTGTTTGATTCGACGGGGATCGGCGTTCAAGACGATCGGCTCGTCGGGCGCTGAATAATGGATATTTTGCTTTTTGTGTTGCGCCATGCCTTTGATCAACTGCAGGCTCGACTGGCAAATGTCGTTGAGGGAAGAAGACATAAGTTGCAGATCCAGTTTTCCAGCTTCGATCTTGGAGAGGTCGAGGATGTCATTGATCAATACCAGCAGATGGCGTCCGCTGTCTTCAATGGATTTGATGGTTTTTAATTGTCTATCGTTCAACTCGCCATAAGCTTTGAGCTGCAGGGCCTCCGACAGGCCGAGAACGCCTGTAAGCGGCGTGCGCAACTCGTGACTCATGCTGGCAAGGAATTCATCCTTCAAACGGGCGGCTTTTTCGAGGGAGATGTTGGCGCTATTTAATTCATCCCTGCTTTCGCGCAGCGCATTTTCGATCCTTACGTGTTCTGTGATGTCGGTGGTGATGGAACGGCTCATCGTGAAATTGCCATATTCATCGTAAATGGCCGATGCATTCAATAACACCGGGAGGATGCTGCCATCCTTACGGATGAGTTCAATCGTTAGATCCGATATTGTTCCAGTTGTCTTGAAGCGTGGAAAGATCTCATCAAAGATCAACTGGCTTGCCGGTGTAAGCAGTTCCCGGAACATCTTTTTTTCAAAAATTTCTTCGCGGGTGTACCCCAGCCAGTTCAATTCCGTCTGGTTGATGAGGACCACGGCTCCGTTCGGGTCGAGTGAGTGATATCCATTCGGCGCGTTATCGTAAAGATCCTGCACTTCGGCCGTGCGTCTTTGGAAGCGTTCTTCAAGCGTGCTGTTAAGTTCTAGCAGCTCGCTCTGGGCGATTTTGAGATCATTGATATCGTATGCAAAGGCGGTCAGGCTTTTTACTTCACCATCCACGATGCGCGGGCTGTAGATGACATCGAACCAGTGATAACCGCCTCCGGGTGTAAGTACAGATTGCTCCACCCGCTGTGGTTCGTGGGTCGTGATCGCTTTTTGGAAGGCTTCCATCACTGCATCTGCATTATCCGGGTGCAGCAGGTCCTGGAGTTTCATGTTGTAGAATTCCACATCGCTTTGATCTGGCCAGCGGTGGTTCGTGTAAAGGAAATATCCCTCCAGGTCGTGGGAGACGATATAACCCGGCGCGCTGCGAACAATGGATTGAAGAAAACTCTCGCTTTCCCTCAAAGCGTCTTCAGCGCGTTTTCGTTCGGTCACATCACGAAAGGTCACGACGATCGAACCAATGGCGGGGTCGTCAAGGCGGTTGGTGGCGCTGCCTTCGAGCCAGCGCCACGATCCATCATTGTGCAGTGCCCGGTAAGACTGCATCACTGTTTCATGGGTGGTGAATACCTTCGTGAAGCCTGTGGCTGCATTATCAAGATCGTCCAGGTGAATCAAGGAGGTGATCGGCATCAAAAGCGTAGCTTGCGAATGCCCCAATAACCGCGCCGCTGATGGACTGGCATAGGTGACAATTCCGCGGGCATCAACCAACTCGATTCCGTCACCGATGTTTTCGATGAGGGCGCGGTAGCGGCGCTCATTGGCGATCAGTGCCTCTCCCGCCTTTTTTTGTTCGGTGATGTCGTGAAAAACACCCTGTAGATAATTTTTTCCGCTTATGGGGTCTTTGATTACATCCGCTTCATCACGGACCCAAACATAGTTTCCCTCGAACGAACGTAACCTGTATTCAAGTTTGATCCGCCCGCCTCCTTCCAGACTTTCATCAAGCTGGGTCTGGAATTGTTGAAGGTCGTCCGGGTGGATGAGTGTTTTTAAGGTCAGTTTGTTTTTTGTAAGATCTTCGGGCGAATACCCCAGGACCTTTTCAACTTGCGGACTCAGATATTGCCATTCCCCCCCGACTTCATCGATGTAAACTACAACGGGTGAATATTCCACCAGCGTCCGATATTTGCGCTCAGCTTCCTGCAGCTGCTGTTCGATGAGCTTGCGTTCGGTGATGTTGATCGTAATGCTCCACATTCTGACAAGGTGATCGTTTTCGATCATGCCGATTGTGTTGCTCAGGAACCAGAGTGGCTTTCCAGCGGCGGTCACTTCAAATGTTTCTTCGTTGATGGATTTATAACCATTCTCGATAAATTTCCTGAACATGGTGCGGTTGACTGGGTTATCTTTACTGCCATGTACTTCGATAAGCCGAATGTTCAAAAGCCCTGCAGGCGAGGAGACGTTAAACATGTCTGCCAGGGCCTGATTACATTCGGCGATGTAGGCGTTTTCATAAATGAGATCGATCTGTGTTTCCACGGGCAGTGAGGTACCGATGGGATGATCGAGCTCTATGCGTGAGATCGCCTCGAAGCTGTGCATGATGAAATTGTGGTAACGCTCCTCGCTTTTACTTAATGTCTCGGCCATACTGTCCTGCTGGCGAAAATAGCGCATACGGTGTTCACGCCAGACTATTGCCAGCGCTGCGCTCACTACAAAGATCAATGCCAAGCATGTGAGGATGATTTGAAGCGGATATTCCCGCACGTGTTCTGCAAAATCGCTGTTCTGGCGAAGGATCTTGGCGTTTGCCAGATGACCGTCCCGCCAATCTATCAGTTCATTCATTTTCAGGCTGGTGATGGCGGCGAGTTGGTCATTCACCTGGTCGTGGTGATGTTCTTTGAAATCCTGATAGGCGATAACCCCAAAAGCAATGATGCCCATCGATAGCAGCGTGAAAAAGCCTCGAATGAGTATTATTGATCGTTTCTCTTTTTGGTCAATTATCTTCATAAATGTTTCCTTGCGCGTTTCCGATTATTTCTTCAATAAATGTTTTTTTATGATTACGGTAAGTTCGTTGAGTTTTAAAGGTTTGCTTACATATTCATTGGCACCGGCGTTTAGGCAGCGTTCGCGGTCTCCGGGCATCGCCAGTGCAGTGACTGCGATCACGGGGATGGCGGCAATCGCAGTGTCTTTGTTCGAGCGGATGCGGCGAATGGTTTCCAACCCGTCCATGCGCGGCATTTGGATATCCACCAGCATAAGGTCCGGGGGAGTTTCTGATACTCGTTCAAGCAGTTCAACGCCGCTGCTGGCTTTGATCACGCGATATCCCTGCATTTCAAGAAAATCGGCAAGCATTTGCAAGACCACCGCATTGTCGTCGGCGACCAGGATCAGTGGTGTATTGGATGATTCAGCGTGAATTTGTGCGTTGCTGGTTAACATACCAGGAAGCTCCATTAAGGCATGTGGGATAGGTGGAGTATTTTCGGGTGACCAGGGCAGCGAGATCGTGAAACGGCTGCCTTCGCCAAACGTACTTTCCACTTCGATGCCACCGTTGTGCAACTCGACAAGCCGATAGACGAGCGATAGGCCAAGCCCTGTGCCGGAGTATTCGCGCGCAAGGCTGCTATCGATCTGCGTGAAGGGCCTGAAGAGGTTATGCAGGTCTTCGGGTTTGATGCCGATGCCTTTGTCCCATACGGTCAGCTTGATCTTTTGCCCGTCTCGATCAGCTTGAACATCCAGTCCGATCTCGCCGTTTTCCGGGGTGAATTTAACCGCATTGCTGATCAGGTTTACCAGGACCTGTTTGATGCGGCGCGCATCCACGTAGGCGTGGATCGTTTCTTCGAAGGTGGGAACATGAAACTGGTGTCTCTTTTTTTGCGCCATGCCTTTTGTCAATTTCAGGCTGGCCTGGCAGATATCTTCAATAGAGTAAGAGCCAAATTGCAGTTCCAGCTTGCCCGCTTCGATCTTGGCAAGATCGAGGATATCGTTGATCAATTCCAAAAGATGGCGTCCGCTCTCTTCGATGGTCTTTACGGCCTTATGTTGTTTTTCGTTCAACTCGCCATAGGCTCTTAACTGCAGGGCCTCTGAAAAACCAAGAATGCCGGTAAGTGGGGTTCGTAATTCATGGCTCATGCCTGCCAGAAATTCATCTTTCATCCTTGCGGCTTTGTCGAGTGCCACGTTTGCAATGACCAGTTCCTTGGTCCGTTCCTGTACGCGTTGTTCGAGGGTTTGATTCACTTCCTCTATTTTTTCCTGGGCAAGTTTGCGTTCGGTAATATCCGAAATGATCCCCGCCACACCCTTGACCTTGTTTTGATCGTCACTTATTGGAAAGCCGCGCGCCCAGACCCAGTGTGGGTTGTTATCCGGGCGGGTGATGCGCACTTCGATGGAAACTGAATTGCCGCCCATAAATTCGCGAATGGCATACTCAGCCAGTGGGAGGTCATCTGGATGGACCATATTCAAAATGGAAAGCGGATCCTTGTAAAAGGTGGAAATGGAATTACCCATTACTTGATCGTAGGCCGGGCTGACGTAACTGACGCGGTCATCAGCCAGGTCATAGGTCCAAAAGACTTCGCGGATATTTTCCGCCATCTGGCGGAAGCGGTTTTCACTCAGCGCCAATTCAGTCTGGCGTTCCGCTTCGATTTCGTCACGATGCCGGCTGGCAATGTAAATAACGATGGTTGCGGTCCATAGAAGCGTGAGAGTCCCTGAAAGCAGATCGATGTAGGTGATGGGCGGGGCAAGAATGGGAAGACTCAATTCGCCGAGGCTAAAGAGGACAGAGACATAAATTACACTTTTAGCGGAAAAGAATATACTGCTAATCAGCAGAGGGAGAATAACAAATGCCAGTACATCCACCTCTTCAAGCGGGTCATCCCCGGTAATGACCAATAGCAGCAGACTCATATAAATGAAAATGATCGTTATGGATCCTGCCAGTTTCCAATACCCGCGGCGACTCATCATATATGTGACGATCAGCGTAACGGTAACGGAAATGGTTTCCTTCAAATCGCTTTGATAGATACTTGTAAAATTATGAAGAAATAGATAAAGGAAGGATGCCAGAATGAGTGCGAGTAAAAAGATCGACATCAGACGGGCCTGCCGTCTTTGGATGGGCGGCATGGATTCCGAGGGCTCGATCAGCCATTGAATGGCCCATGGCAGGGTCGTCTTTTTTGAAACTGGAACAGTAGTGGAAGTCATATCACTCTTTTCTTATCAATTTCCTGATGGACAATACCAGTTCATGCAGTCTCACTGGCTTGCTGATGTATTCATCCGCGCCTGCATTCAGGCAGCGTTCGCGGTCTCCAGCAATTGCTTGTGAAAGCCCGGTGATAAAAATTACGGCTGGTGTCTTCCGCAAGCAGGTAGTTCAGGCGTTCCTTGCTGGCGCGCAAGGCGTCTTCTGTTATTTTTTGTTCAGTGTATTAGAGATGGTGGAGGGGTTCTGTAAATATCTTCCTTTGGCATCGCAGATTGCAGCTGCATTAACAATACGTTCAAAAATGCTCCCATCATTGCGAACGATCTCCAATTTGAGGTCTTTGAGCCAGCAGCCCTTCGTTCAGCTTCCGCAAGGCGGCTTCTGATACCTGTAAATTGTATTGTTCCAGCTTAAGTCTTTCCTGCAGGTTGCTGAACAGAACTCCCATCAGGATACAGATCATGGCCGAATAAAGCACATTTGTATTATGGACTTTAAAAGATTGGCTCCGTAAAAAAAATCGATAATGCTGCGGAGAGGGTCGTTGCGGCTATGCCCGCGTGGGTTTCTTGTTTACTGGGAGGTGGTGTGGGTGCGAAGTGAATCCCGTTTATGGAGCATGATGGACTCCAATGTATACATCTTATCGACTCACCCGCAGGCACGCCATCCGTATTTTTACTTAATTATCGCCCCGTGTTCCTCATGCTCCGATATTTGAGTAGATGTGCCTACCTGTCAATATCTGGTAGTTTTACGTATTCACTTTAAGTAATAAACCGAGTGGTCTTTCATGCTTTCGTATGTATACTCGTCGTATCAGAGAGTTATATTATCTGATTTATATGCGATTTTTGGAGGTTTTTATGATAGGCCAGAATGAAGAGTCGAATTTCACATCTTCGCGCGACCAAAATGTATTTTTGATCATTAACCGGCAAATGATCCCCCTGGAGAAAAAGGTGACACGTCTTGGTCGTCAATTAGGTAATGACGTGGTGCTTCAGGAGGAGTCGGTTTCACGTTTTCATGCAGAGATCCGTTATGAAGACGGGAAATATATTCTTTACGATAACAACTCAACGGCGGGTACCTACGTAAACAGCAAACGCGTAGACAGCTGTGTTTTGATATCAAGCGACCTTATTTCGTTTTCCTGTATTCAAGTGATGTTTGTGAATAACAATGCCAGGCTTGCTGGCAAAGCCATGGGGATGACCCAGAAATTGCATGCGGAAAAGTGAACATGAATTCCAAGCCGCTTATTCTGATCATTGATGATGACCCCGCCCTGCTCATGGGAGTTTCTGCAACCATTAAAAAACATGGATTTCAGGTTGTTTCCGCAGAGGATGGGAACGATGGATTTGCAAAGGCGAAGGAGGTCCAACCAGACCTGATCCTTTCGGATGTAATGATGCCTCCACCGAATGGGTTTGAACTTCGCAAATTGATGAGTCTCGACCCGCAACTGGCTTCCATTCCGTTCATATTTCTTACCGCCCGCTCCAGGATGGATGACAAAGTCAATGCCATTATGGATGGCGCAGATGATTACATCACCAAGCCCTTTGTCGTGTATGAGTTGATCGCGAGAATCAGCGCGGTTCTGCGTAGGGTAAAGATTGCTGAGGAGAATGGCAGAGAGCGTGCAAAGGTGGCGGCAGAGGCGGATCTGGATAGGGTACGTCAGGAGATCCTGCAGAATTTCCATCATGAGATCCGTACTCCGCTTTCAAATATCATGATGCCGCTGCAACTGGCGATCAACAATAAATTCGATAACGCGCAGGAGCAGAGCCGGTTCTTAAGCAAGGCGCTCTCAAGCGCAAGCCGTTTAGAGTCTCTGACTACCGACCTTATCCTATTAAGTAATATTGACCAGGGAAATTTGAATACCATCCGCCAACCCATTGATGTTGAGATGGATATCCATGTCCCTATCAATCGGCGGTTGGAGCGTTATTGCGACAAAGGGCTGGATTTTACAATGGATATTCAAGTGAACGGGAAGATCGCCGCCCCGCGCCGTGAGTTTACTCATGCGCTTGGGCATCTCGTTGATAATGCCTGTAAATTTAATTCCAGTCATGGCAAGGCTCATTTACGCATAGTCTCGCAGGAGAATGGGGGGGTGATTTTGGATGTTTTTGACAACGGGCCAGGCATCCCCACCCGCTTGCGTGAAAAAGTATTCGAACGTTTTTACCAGATCAGTCAGGGCGATGCCCGTGAGTTTGAGGGAATGGGGGTTGGCCTTTCGATTGCGCGTGCCGTGTTCCGAAGCCTGCGCGGTGATGTGAATATTCTGGACTCTACCCGGGGCTGTCACATACAAGCTGTCCTCCCTGACCTTCAGCCCGGCGACGTAACCTATGGATGAGAAAACGATCCCGATCGGTAACCTTCCCCCGCATCTGGCAATGCTGCTAAACAAGCAAAAAAAGGTGGAATGGGGTGAGGACATTCATTATCGTGCCTTGTTCGATCAGACAGGCGAGGTTGTATTCATCATCGGGATGGATTTGCATTACATTACAGCGAACCGTCAGGCACTTGACCTTTTGGGATATAGGAAAGAAGAGATCGCGGGGTTGCCTGTAAGCTCCGTTATGTCCTTGAGTGATGGGGTGGAAAACGGTACTGTTCTGGACGACGATGCAAACATGGTGGAGCGTATTCTGAAACGTAAGGATGGTTCCACTTTTCCTGTTGAGGTCAGTGCTTCGATCATCTACAATGAGAGGAACGAACCCGCCTACATTCAAAGCATTGCTCGTGACATTTCCGAACGAAAACGCTCTGAATTGGCATTGACCAAGTATTCGCGCATTCTATCAGCGATAAACCATGCAACGGCGCGCCTGTTGCGCTCCTCGAAAATCGAAACCTTGATGCTCGACGCTCTCGCTGCCCTTGGCGAGGCGATCGATGTGACCAACAGCGCCATCTTTGAGATCAATACCTTCTCATCTCAATCTGCTGTGATTACACAATATCAATGGAGCAAAAAGAATTCGCCTGCCATTGACATTGCGAAACTGATTCTGCCGGTATTTGATTCCATTTTGAAAAACCCGGGTGGTCAATTCTTCAACAGGGACAATCTGTTGAAAGGACCGTCGTTTTTTGTTTTTCCGATCTATGGCACGCTGGATTCTTGGAAGTTCCTCGGCATTTTCGACTCGTCAAAACTTCTTTCATGGTCTCCGTCTGAGTGTGACGCGGTGGAGATGGCGGCTGGCTTGATCGGTTCTGCATTGCAGCGTACCAGCTATGAAGAGACCATTCGATTGAATGAGACCAGAAATCGGATCATTCTTTCGGCCTTGCCTGATCTGCTCATTCGGCTGGATGCCAGCGGAATCATTTTAGATTACACCACCAATCCCGACCATCCGCTCTATTTGCATCGTGACATGATCTCGGGAAGAAAACTCGGCGAGATCTGGCCGCAGGAAACTGTGCAAAAGATCCTCGAAGATCTGGAGAACAAGGAAGCAGAAGAACCCCATCAGGCACACGGGTTTACCCTGCCGTTCAGTGCCCGCGATTACGAATCCCGTCTGCTGTCGATCAGCGACTCCGAGGTTCTGGTCGTGATCCGAGATGTGACCGATCAAGCGCGCCTGGATCGGATGAAGTCCGATTTTATCAACCGCGCCTCTCATGAATTGCGCACGCCGCTGACCACTGCCTTGCTTATGACGGAGTTGATCCAGGACGGAGGCAGCCGCGAGGAATTGGATCAATATTGGCGGACGTTAACGAGTGAGTTAAATCGTCAAAAAGTATTGATCGACCGATTGCTGATTGCCGGACGGCTTGAAAGTGGCATGATGGAATTGGATAGCAGTCATTTGGATCTGCTCCCTGTGCTGGAAGAATCCATTATGGCTGTAAAACCGATCGGTGACAAGCGTAACATTTCCATTAAGTTGATGAATCAGGAAACTGATTTTCATATTTTTGGAGATAAAAGCGGATTGCAGCAGGTTTTCATCAACCTGATCAACAATGCGATCAAATTTTCACCAAAGGGAAGCACGATCATCGTTGGCATCTGGAAGGGGAACGATCAGGTTCATATCTCGATTGCCGATCAGGGGATCGGTATTCCGTCTGAGGCTGTACCGCATCTTTTTCAACGTTTCTATCGCGCAAAAAATGTGACCATCGCCGAAATTCCCGGCAGTGGTATTGGCTTGTATATCGTCAAATCTATTATTGAGAAATTGGGCGGAGAAATCAACGTGGAAAGCGTTCCAAATAGTGGAACGACATTTACAGTTTCATTCAAGGATGCAGGCCATTTGCAGGGTTTAGCGCCCGTGGAATTTGCAGGCTCAGAAAAATCCGTTCACTGAGCCATGAATTGTACTTATGAACAGGCCCGCGATATCGATATCGCGGGCCTGTTTGCTATTTTTTGGTTTCTGCTTTATTCGTATGCCAGTGTATCTCTGACAGTCAATTTTGAGGCTCTGCGTGCAGGCAAAGCACTGGCAAGCGAGCCAAGCGCGATCGTGAAGATCAACCAGGCGACGATTCCGCTTAGGCCGTAGACAGCAGGCATCGGCGCGGTGAGGATCGCCATTCCCACACCATAACAAAGGAGATTCGTGATCGGGATCGCAATGAGGATGCTGATCATCCAACTGACGATGCCGATGACCATGCCTTCGACGATCACAATGGCTTGAATGTCGCCATTACTTGCGCCGATGGCTCGCATCACGCCGATCTCGCGGGTACGTTCGAGCACGTTGATGCTCATCGTTCCCATCAAACCCAGCCCACCGACGATCGCGATCAGGGTTGCCATGACCAGCATGAAGTAGACGAGGATATCTGTCTGTGATTTTTGATCGCGGATGAAGTCTGCGCTTAATTGCGTGGACCTGATCTGGATGCCCTGTGCCTCGAAAGCTGATTGCACCATTTCGTTGACTCGTTTTTGAGTTTCTGGATCATGCTGGGTGGTGGTGATGCGCAGGGAATAGGCCATCTCTGTTTCACCAACGAGGCTGCTGAGATATTCATAATTGGCGTATAGCAGCGGCGGACTGACGTTGCCCGGCATGCTATATGTGCCAACGATCTGCCAGTCTGTTTCCTTGCCGTTCGCTTCGATGGTAAGCCAGTCACCGACCTTAAGCTCTGGAAAGATATTGAGCAGATGATTTCCGATGACGATGGCATTTTCATCGCCGGGCTGCAGCCAGCGGCCTGTGGAGATGATCGGGTCGATCAATGTGGAGGTGGATGGCGGCGCAACAAAAAGGATCTGCGTACCAGCTTCATCGTCTCCTTTTTTGAGTGTGCCGGGGTATTCCAGCCAGCCTTCGGCGCTCTCCACGCCGGGGATGTTTTCGGTGACGCTTGCCACTTTGTCGTAGCGATAGCCGCGGTCAAATGCCACGTTGATATCTGCAAGGAAGTAGCCTTGGATGTCCTGCATTACCTTGTCGAAGGATGCCCACAGGTTGTATACGGCGATGAATACCGCGCCTGCCAGCACCAGTGTGAACAAAGTGATTCCAAGCCGAACCTTGCGCCTGAATGTATTGCGGATCGAAATGCGAATCGGGCGGGGGATCAGTACGGATCTGTGGTTCACCGAATCAGATTTTGGAGCGGCGTTACCGCCAAGTCCATAGTCGCTGATTGCCTCGCGCACCGTTACACGCACACTGTTGTAAATAGGGAAAATGGCTGCGAACAAAGGCACCACCAGGGCGACAATTGCCTGTTGAATGAGCGTGGCTGGGTATCCCTTGTATGGCGCGGCATAGAAATTCAACCACTGGGCCATGCCTCCGCCAATCTCAGACGCCGCCATATTTGACAGTGGAATCGCCATTGCCAATGCACCCAATCCAAACCCCAGGATCAAGATAACGTACATGCCTGTGATCTGCGAGTTGCCCGCGCCCACGGCTTTCATGATTCCGATCTGCCGCGTTTGCTGGGTCATCAATGCGGTGATGGTATTGACGATGAGGAATCCACTCAGCAGAACGGTCAGGTAACCGAGGATGCTCAGTACGAAGAACACGCCCTGCGTGATGCTCCACGCAAAGTGATGACCAGGTTGATACACACTAACGAAATAAATGGTTGCGCCTGCGCGCTCCACGCGGTCTGCAACGGCCTGTGCCACTGCGGTCACGTGTTCCTGATCGGTTTGCTTTTCCAGAACGCTGATGGCGAGCATTTCATAGCTTGAGGTATCGCCGCCCAGCCATTCCAATGTGTCAGGGGTTACGTAAGCGCCGACTGTGTTTGCGAGGTTGTATGGGATGCCAGTCACATCGTGCATGTAACCTGTCAAAGTCAACTCGCGTCTTTTACCATTTGCCAGTTCCACCACGATCGTATCGCCAGCCTTGTAGCCCATTCCCATCGAACTTCCATCGAAGATGGTTTCGTTCTTCCCGTAGGCGGGAATACTGAGTTCACCCGTTACAGGCTTGAGAAAGTTCAATGTCAATTTACCGGGATCTTCCAGTGCGATGAAATTAACATCAGTAAAGGTGCCATCGGGGCGGACAATGCGCGCGCCGACCGATGAAAATCCCTGCACCTGATCCACGCCGGGCACGGTGCGGGCGATCTTCACCATGTCATCATCGAGCGGGCCTGCATAGACCTGCGCCTCAGATGGGTTGGCGGAAAGATAATCGCCGTCCATGCTTTCGTTCATGTAGAGGCCCATGTTGCTGTTGAAACCAACAGCAAACGTGCCCACCATGATCGTCATGATGGTGAGGAAGGTTCGTCCGCGGTTGCCCCAAAAATCAGCCCAGACTTTTTTCCAGCGCGAGCTCATTTGGAGCCTCCCAGAATGGACATGTGCTCGTCTTCGTGTTTATCTGCCATCTGATGCAGCGCTTCACGCGTGACTTCAGACTGGTCCAGCAATTCTTTGAGTTGACCATACTCGATGGAGAGCACTTCAACAGGTCCGCTTTCCGAGGCGCGGACGGAAGCCAGATGTTTCTTCTCGTGGAAGAATTCGATTTCGCCGAAGCATTTTCCAGGTCCGAGTTGAAGCGCGACCACATCCGATTGATTCGTGCGCGGCAGGATCACTTCCACGGTTCCCTTTGAGACAACGTAGAACGTATCCGCATGTGTCCCTTCGGAAAGGATCATTGCGCCAGGTTCAAAATGCTGGGGCTTGGCGGTACGGGTAAGTTGCAACAGTTGCGCGGCGGTAAGGGTGGGCATGGCCTTCGCCACATACTCATTGACGATCTCGCCATCTGCGATGAGGGCGGTGCGGTGAGTGCGTTTTGCCAACGCGCTGTCGTGTGTGACGATGATGATGGTCTTGCCTTTTGCGACCAGGTCGTTGAACAAAGTGAATACAGACTCGGCTGTCTTTGAGTCGAGATTGCCTGTCGGTTCATCAGCGATGATGACGGGCGGGTCGTTGGCGAGTGCACGGGCAATCGCCACGCGCTGCTGCTGTCCGCCGGAGAGGGCAGTGGGGAGCTTGTGCGCATGGTCCGCGAGTTCGACCAATTCAAGCAATTGCATCGCGCGCTGGTGACGTTCGCGCATGGGATAGGTTCTGCAGAAATCCATCGGCAGCATGATGTTTTCGATGACGGAGATCATCGGCAGTAATTGAAAGAACTGGAATACAACGCCGAGATTCTTTCCGCGCCAGCGTGCCATTTTATTTTCGCTGAGTTTGTGTACCGCCGTGTCATTCACCCAGACTTCGCCGCTGGTGGGAATGTCGATGCCTGTGATCATATTCAATAAAGTTGTCTTGCCGCTGCCCGATTTACCGATAATGCTGACGAACTCGCCTGCGTTGATTTGCAAGTCCACGCTGTCAAGCGCGTGATAATCGCCGACGGCAGTTTTGTAAAATTTATTTACTTCACGCAGGTCGATCATTGGGTGGTTGACTGAGCTGTCGTTGTTGTTTTTTTGAAAGAATGCCATTTTGTACGTGCCTTTCTTGCGCGGATGTTTGAGGTGAGTGGTGTGCGTCGCACCAGACGGGTAGAGGAATCTCGTAAATCAGTAAAATCTACTTGTTCGGATTGTCTCTTCGAAGTTGGTGCGACGCACACTCTCTTTTGATCAGGATCAGTTCTAAAGTCCAGCGCGAAGCGTTTTTTATTCCGCAAATTTGACGATGGCGGTCATACCCCAGCGCATTGCAGGGTCTTGTTCGGTGAGCAGGATGGTGACTTCGTAGACAACATCGCCCTGATTTTCAGAGAAGTTCTGGCTGATGGAGAGGACGTTGCCGCTCAACTCCACGCCGGGAAGTGCATCCAGTGTGACGGTAACAGCCTGGCCTTCAGAGATCTTGACCACGT
Organism: Candidatus Villigracilis affinis; assembly: GCF_016705895.1. Lineage (NCBI taxonomy): Bacteria > Bacillati > Chloroflexota > Anaerolineae > Anaerolineales > Candidatus Villigracilaceae > Candidatus Villigracilis > Candidatus Villigracilis affinis. Next base: position 350,575 of record NZ_JADJKT010000037.1, read on the forward strand.
CGATTTCGGTCAGGTCGGTGGTCTTGACGACCCATTTTGAATTATCGGCAATCGTAATGACAGGCTGGCCCGAGGCGGCAAATTCGCCGACTTTGAGATTAAGGTCTGTGATGAGACCAGGGAAGGGCGCACGTACTTCGGCGCTGGCAAGGGCGGCACGAGTGCCGGCAGTATCCGCCGAGAAGGACGGGTCTTTCAGGGCTTCATAATCTTTTTGGGCAAGGGTCAGGCGGGAATTGGCATTTTGCAATGTCGAGTCAAGTTCAAGCCATAAAATGGCCTTGCGATAGCGGGCCCAGGCATCATCGAGCGCCTGCTTGTAGATCTTGGCTGTGCCCGTGACCACGCCGCTGTTCTTTTCCGCTTCAGTTTGAGCGAGACTGCGTTCGCTGAGGTTTTTGTACGGTTCGAAATCGGCGCGTGCCTTATCCAGCTTCACAAGCATGGCATCCACAGCCTCAGATGGGGTCATTCCCGTGAAATCGGAGGGGACATCGAAATTATCGAGCTTGAACTGCGCATCGCGTACTTCCTGATAAGCAGCCGTTAATTCCGCGAGTGCCTTGGCTTGCGCGGTTTCGAGGGTTTGGGCTTCGCTTGATTTCAGGCGGGCAATGACATCGCCTGCAGCGACTTCATTCCCTTCACTGAACAATACTTCGCTGACAAGTCCGCTTGCGTTCAGGGCCAATTCCGTATAGTGGATTGGTTCCAGTTTTCCTTCGGCGATAATGGTGTTATCGGCGATGACGGTGGGGATGGGGGTGGCCTCTGCTGTGGCGGGGGCTGCGCCGCAGGCCGTTGCAAAAAGGGAGATAACCAGGAGTGCGATCAGATGTGTATGTTTCATTTGTGCTGTCCTTTTTAAATTTAGCTTATCCCGCATGGGATTAATTTTCAAGGGTATCTACGCGATTTTTTGGATTTGGTTGCACTATTTTCCTGATTCACAAAGCTGCTCAGCCTTATTTCCCTGTGGCTGATCAACTTTCGTTGAAGACGGTTCTTTGGAACTACGCCCTGCCATCCATGAAAGTGGCTGGGAATATCAATTGGTGATATGAAAATAGAAAAGAACGAAGTTTTCCATGCCTTTCGGGTCTCTCATTCCGTGTGCAAAGAACGTGTCTCCAAGGATCGGGGCGAATGGCGCTTTCTCGTTTTTTACCCATCCACCCAGAGTGGTTTGCATGTTTTGGGGAGTGTGCATGGTGGAAATATACAACTGATTGGAAAATGTCATTCGTGTGGTTTTACTGATCAACCCCATACGCTGTGCAAATGCCTTGTCTTTAGCCGAGAGCATGTCTGAGGCCAGGCGGCATACCCCGATCAACGCGTCGTTCTCCATTTTGTTGGGAGTGAAAGCCATCATGTAAACTGTTTGAAGTGTAGGCATGGTGTTCTCCTTTTTGCGGATTATAGTTTATTCCACAGCCCAGGCTCGGGTGGAAAACGTATATTACAATAGGCCTATGACCAAGATCAATTTGAAGAAATTAAACACGCATCGCGCTCGGACCTTCAATCTGCCTCCTGCCAAAAGACTCTCGTCGCCAGCCCAGGCATTGACCTTTGTCAACAAGCGCGGCTTCACGTATTTCTGGCCCATCAAAGGCATTGACCTGCCCTCGCTGTGGACAGCCGTTGCAGGCGACCGTCCCGTTGCCGACAAGCACGACGACCCCGGTCACATCACCTGGGGCTGGAAGGACGGCGCGCTCGATAAAAAGATCTGGTATTACGCAAAGATCCTGCGCGGCAAAGCCACAATGATCTCACTTGAAACCGCCCCGTACTTTTACGCCCTCTCTGAAAATTACGGCTCGCCCGAAGAAGATTACCTGATCGCCTACGAAGAAGGACGGCTGAATCAGGCCTCGAAACAAGTCTATGAGGCCCTGCTCGAAAACGGCGCATTGAACACGCTCGACCTGCGGAAAATGGCGAAGCTCTCCAACGCAAAAGACTCTGAATTCAACAAGGCGCTCGAGCAATTGCAAAGGGATTTCAAGATTTTGCCCATTGGTGTGGCGCAGGCAGGCGCCTGGAAATATTCCCACATCTACGAAATTGTCCCGCGTCATTTTCCAGACCTGCCCGAACAGGCACGCAAGATCACCGAATCACAAGCGCGGATGAAACTGCTCGAACTGTATTTCAACCTCGTCGGCGCAGCACAGACGAGGGATATCACCAAACTATTCGGCTGGTCGAATGAAGTTGCCAACCGCACCTTGAATAAATTGATCGATCAAGACCTGCTTTTGGCCGTTACTCACCCAAGCCAGGCAGGGGAGTGGATCGCCCTTCCAACCGTAGTAACGACTTAAGTTATTACTACAAAAAGTCCCGTGAAATTTCACGGGACTTTTTGTCTTTATTCGTAAACTGGTGTTGTCGCTGAAGGAAACTTCGGTGATTTCGCCATGCGAATCGCTTGTTCAAAAGCACGCTTCTCTTTGCGCTGGGCATCGATCTTGCGCTGAACGTGCGGAGCGAAGAACCCCGCGTAGCGTTTTTGAAGCTCAGGCTTCTGCCAGTCATTGCCGCCAACTGTACCGCGGCATGTAACGGCTCCGCACCCACAATTGAATTCATCGTAGGGCATGGTGTCGCTCATGGCATAGTCAAAACAAACTTCCTCGCCGATTTTGATGTCTCGCATTGCAACGAGTCCAATCTGGCCCGAAAGACCTGCATTCGGATTACACGAGTGATTGACATAATCTCCTTCTCCAATGGGGCGCGGCACCAGGAAATGACGATCTTCTACCTGGATGCACAAACTGCGCTCACGGTCAGGAAGGTGGATAAAGGCGTCCCATTCATAAACGACGCCCCCGAAAACGGCTACGAGCTCACCTTTGTTGATGGGCTCAAGGGCATAAATGCCGTTTCCACTGCCATCGGCCTTCGGGCGGCCTTCCAACTTAGAAGACAGATAGGAACTTGGTTGCTTTGACATTCATATAACTTCCTTTCAAGAAGTGGATTAAAGATTAACAGCGCCCTCCCCGGTGGTCGAGCCGGGAAAAACGCCATTGGTGAGGTAATCATACAATAAATTTTCTGCATGTAAAGGTTTTTGTAATACCAATTGCCTTACATTTCATGATGATTTTTTATCAAGAATCCCCTTGTGCGTTATTTAAATCCCCCGCATGGTTGCTTGAGTGCCTAATAAATATTTACCTTTTTTGGATGAATATCCGCTTCACGCTTCGCGCACCTGAAATTGATTCGGCTCAAATTGCATTTCTTCCCCTGAAAATTATTCCACCCAGCGCGGACCCCAATCTGGTTCGGGATGATTGGTAAGCTGCACCTGATTCGAACCATCCACACGCATAATGTATAAGTCGGCTTGATCGTCGTTGCGCAGTGAATTGAACACGATATACAACCCGTCAGGTGAATAGGATGCTCCCGCATTATTCCCGCCATCCGTGAGCTGGACATAATTCCCTGTTGCAATATCAATAGAGTAAATATCCTTGTCGCCGACTGGCCCCGCATAGATCAACAGACTTTTTCCATCGGGAGACCAATCCAGGCTGCCGCCGATCCCGTTCAATCCCTGCGAAACCTGACGATGATTCTTCCCGTCTGCATTCATGATGAATATCTCGTATTCCAATGGAACACCGATCGACATGGCATATGCGATCTGCTCGCCATTAGGCGACCATGTAACAGCAACGATTTCGTCCGCCCCTGCATAAACCAGGTGTGGATTCAATCCATCGGAGTTGACCGACCATATCGCTGGCAGGCCGTCGCCGACCTGGTTTACAAATGCGATTTTCTGTCCGTTGGGTGAATAATCAGGCGAAACCACATTGCCGACGTTTTGCGTCAACTGAAAGAGTTGTTTTTCGCCGAACCGCAACAGATACAGGTCAAATGCGCCGTTGCGGTTGGATGAGAACAAGAGAGAACTTCCGTCGGGGGTGAAGGTGGGGTAGTAACTGCTTGCTTCCATGTCTGAAAGCTGGGTATAGCCAGATCCATCGCGGTTGACAATGCATAGCTGGTTGTAATCTCCGCGCGTACAGGTGAAGGCGATCCGTCCGCCATGCTGGTCGGTGGGTCTTGGGATTGGTGTGAATGTTGGCGGAGGGGTGAAATCCACCGCAAAGGGAGTGAATTGCACAGGAGTAGGAACCACGATCTGCTCAGGACGTACGAACCAGAAAAGAGATATAAATCCGAGAATGAGGATGACCACGAAGGCGGTCATAATGCCCATTCCTGATCTTTGTTTCTTTTGTTGAGCGATCGCGGTGAGGCGGTCTTCGAGCGGAAGTGAGTCTTCGGCGATGATGTTCGGTTTTGGCGGCGGTAGAAAATCCCATCCTTCAAGAACTGCCGAGGTGACAGGAGCAGTTTTCGGGTCAGCGCGAAGCGGCACTTCATCCACAGAAAACTGAGCCGCAAGCGCGAGCGAAGAAAGCAATTCAGTGGTGGTCTTGAGTCGGCTTTCAGGCTTTTTGCGCAGCGCCCACAGGATCATGCGTGAGAAATGATCGGGGATGTCTTTGTTCAATGAAATAGGCGTTGGCGGCGTGAGATCGAGATGCGCTTTTTTGATCTCGGCATTTGTTTTTGGGGCGGGCTTGCCATTGATCCACGCGCCAGTGACAAGTTCGTAAAGGATTACGGCGAGAGAATAAATATCCGAGGCCGGGGTGAGCCGCTGGTCAGTGAATTGTTCGGGGGAAAAATACAGGCGCGGATATTTACCATGTGGATATTCGATGACAGCGTTGGCCTGCTGTGCCGCGCCGATGCCGCTGAGAAAAATTTCGCCGCGCTTGTTGATATGAATGAACTCAGGTACGAGATTTAGGTGCAGATAATTTTGTTTGTGCAGTGCCTCAAGTGCGGCGCAAATCGCTTTTGTGTAAACGAGCGCCTCAGTTGCGGAGAGAGTTTTTTTTGCAAGGATCTCCACAAGCGATGGGCCATTGATCCATTCTTCCAAAAGGAAGTTTGTGGTTGGGGTTTGATACAGTCCGAGAAATGGAACAATGTTCGGATGCGAGATGCCACGCAGTCTGGCAGTTTCTGCTTCGAGGTGTTTGAGTTTTTCAGCATTCTCAGAAATCGTTTTTGGCAGGAGAGTCAGAGCCAGTGATTTGTTGCTGCGCGTATCGGTCGCGCGGTAAAGCTCCCCAAGCGGTGTGAGTGTGATGTATTTTTCAATTTGATATTGGTTCAGGAGGGTTTGTCCTGATGACAATGACGGCATGGGCAGATTCTAATTCAAATTGCCCTGTTCTGGACAAGGTATAATATTTTTAAGCAGGTAATTCAGGTTTTAGGAATCAGGATGAATACTACATCTTCCAGTTCTACGCTTCGATGGGTGGATTTGATTCGTGTGATCGGTGCGTTTCTTGTCGTCATGGCACATGTCTCTTACAAGGGCGAAGGCTCTGTGCTGGTATCAACTTATTATTTTGTGCTTTCTCGTGTGGCGGTTCCGCTGTTTTTCATGATGAGCGGATTTTTGTTGTTGAAAAAAGAAGAGCCTTACGGCGTTTTCTTTCGAAAACGCGCCGTGAAAGTGGTTGTTCCATTTTTTATCTGGTCGGTGATCTACCTACTTTGGAAGCGCGAAGGATTTGAATCAGGATTTTCCCTCGACCTCGTAGTGAGTTACATCGTGAAGATCATTCGTGGCCCACGCGAGAATCATCTGTGGTTTTTCTATGCTTTGATCGGGTTGTATCTTTTTACTCCGATTCTGCGTGTGTTCGTGGCACGTGCATCTAGATTGGATTTGTATTATTTCTGTGCCTTGTGGTTTTTGGTCGTGCCCATCTTTTCCCTTTTGCAGGAATTTACGCCTGTAAAGATCGGCTTTGAGTTGTATTTTGTCGCTGGGTATACGGGTTATTTTTTGCTCGGTCACGTGCTGGGACTTTTTGAATATACCCGCATCCAATTGTATGGATTGGCTGCGTTGTTTCTGTTTTTATCCCTTGTGACCACTTATTTGGATTTCCAGTCGAACCTGCTTAAATGGAACACCCAGTACTTTGTCAGTTACCTGGGTGTGAATATCGTGCTGTTGACCGTGATCGCTTTTATTTTGCTTCGCGAAATTCCGATCAGCGACCGTTTGTATGCATTCCTTGCCCCGCTTGGACGCGCCAGTTTTGGAATTTATCTTGTGCACGTGATCGTGCTTGCGATTCTCGAACAAATGCCAGGGGTCAGCGGGTGGTTTTCAGCGGGTTCTTCCGTCTATATGATTCCGCTGCTTGGTTTGCTGGGTTTCATGGTTTCATATGTGATCGTGGCGATCATACAGAAGATACCGGTGCTGCGCTGGAGCATGCCATGATGTTGACTTTACAACGCCCACGATAGCATCAGGCCGAAGATCGCCACCAACAGCCCGACATGCAGGAACAGGTTGCTGGTGGCTAAAAATCCACCGGGGAAAATGAATTGAATGACCAGATTGATCAGGATTAACACCAGCCCAACGATGGGGAGTAGCCCCTTTCGATGCGCCAGAAATTCCGACATGCGATCCAAAAATTTAGACATTATTCCTCCTCTGCATCGTGAGTGTCAGCTTCGGTTATTTCCTGCTGGTTTTGTTTTAGATGCCACGGGGCATATTGAGCGAGCAATCGCCCGGGGATGCGTCCCTGCATGACCACGCCGCCGCGTTCGTGCTCCACGCGTTCCACCTGACCCAGTTCATGAAACAGCGAGATCAACGCGCCTTGTTGATAGGGGAGACGCACGTTGATCGGGCTGTAGGATTCGTACAATTCCTCCCGAATCAAGTGCAACAGATCCTTGATGCCCGTCCCTTCAAGCGCCGAAATGGATACGGCTTTGGGGAAGGCTTTTAGGATTTCTATGGCGTTCTCCGGACGATTGAGAAGGTCTGCCTTGTTCAAGGCAGTGATCATTGGAATATGACTTGCGTCGATCTCATTCAGGGTTTCCTGCACGGCCTGATATTGATTGAGCGCATTGGGGTGTGAAATGTCAACGACATGCAATAGCAGGTCGGCTTCGGCGATCTCTTCGAGTGTGGCGTGGAAAGCGGCGATTAACGAAGTGGGGAGCTTTTGAATGAACCCGACCGTATCTGTCATCAGGGATGGATCGTCGCCGGGGAGCTGCACGCGGCGGGTGGTCGGATCAAGCGTTGCGAATAATTGGTCTGCGACGTAGACTTCCGATTTTGCGATGCGATTGAGTAAGGTGGATTTGCCTGCGTTGGTGTAACCTACCAGTGCAACAGTTGGAATACGTGAGCGTTTGCGCTGGGCACGATACCGCATTCGATGTGCTTCCACTTTTTCGAGTTCGTGCTTGATATGGGTGATGCGTTTGCGGATGGCGCGTTTGTCCACTTCGAGCTGGGTTTCACCGGGGCCGCGCAAACCAACGCCGCCCGTGGAACCTGCCCGTCCGCCGCCGCCGCCTGCCTGTCTTTCAAGATGCGTCCAGGCGCGAGTAAGGCGCGGGAGGTTGTATTCATATTGAGCGAGCTCAACTTGAAGCATGCCTTCACTGGTGTGGGCATGTTGGGCGAAGATATCAAGGATAAGCGCCGTTCGATCCAGCACGCGGATGTTGATGAGTGCCTTTTCCAGTTCACGTTGATGGCGCGGCGAAAGTTCATCATCGAAGATAATCACATCGGCAAGGGTCTCTTCCGCGAGTGCTTTCAGTTCTTCAACTTTGCCGGGGCCAATATAGGTGACAACGTGAGGGCGGTCCAGTCTTTGGGTGAGTTCGCCGACGACGTCTACGCCAGCGGTATCTGCGAGCAGGGCGAGTTCTGCGAGTGAATCGTCCAGTGCGAGCATTTGTTTGTTGCCGCGGATCTCAACGCCGACGAGAAAGGCGCGTTCACGCGGTGGGGTTGTTGGTTGGGGGAGCTTCTTTGCCAATGGTTTCTTTTTCCGATTCTGGTTTACTCTGCTCAACATGGCCGAAAAACTTCGTGATGAGCGGATCCGTTGCTTCTGTGCGCGTAGGCAATAGGACGTGAAAGGTGGAACCCTTTAGTTTGACTTCGTCGTATCCTTCGGATTCGACCCAGATCGTGCCGCCGTGCGCTTCAATAATTCCACGTGTAATGGGGAGGCCGAGGCCGGGGCCGCCTCCCTTGAATTTGGTCTTACCGCTTGAGTGCAAGTCGGTGCGGCCAAGTTGACCGAACTTTTCAAAGATCGTCGCCTGATTTTCAGGGGAGATGCCGATGCCTGTATCTGTGATGACAACTTCGAGGAAGCCGGGGAGCATGCGTCCGTCGATGGTGATCGTGCCTTTATCGGGTGTGTATTTGATCGCGTTCGATGCCACATTATACAGCGCCTGATACAACCGTTCCGAGTCGCCGTAGATCATCAAGTCGCTGCCTTCGAATTGGTTGACGATCAGATCCTGTTTGCGTTCGGTCGTTGTTTTCTTGAGTTCATTCTTTAGCAGGTTCAACAAGTGACTGACCCAGACGGGCTGGAAATTGAGCGTGAGCAGGTTGTTGTCGATCAATGAAACATCGATCATATCGTCGATGATCTGGCGCAGGCGGTGGATGCCGGTGTTGACGCCCTTGAGCAAACCATCAATAGGGGATTGGCCCGATTGCTCGACCATATCCACCATCATGGCGGTGTAGCCTTCGATGAGCGTGAGCGGTGTTTTGAGTTCGTGTGCGGCAACCGAAATGAAATTGGATTTGTTATGATCGAGCTGCTGCAGCTTTTCCTGTGTCTTGTTAAGCTCGCTGGAGATGTGTGCCACACGCGTTTCCATTTCGTAGCGAACGACCACACTCAGGCTGTGCGTGAAGATCGGGACGACCGCCGCGATCAATTCCAGTGCATCTTTTTTGTTGAGGTTCTCGCGCGCCACTTCGATGGTGAGGGTGGTCATGCGGTTGACTACGAAAGAGACATAGTAATCGCCCTGTTCCAAATTCGTTTCGGTGGGAGATTGTCCCCAATCGTAGAGGACGGGGTCGAGCCAGGCCAGATTACCCGTTACGACCGTGTGTTCGAGGAGTTCGTAAAAGCGTTCAAGCTGCTCCACAAAACCCGCGCGGACACCCTCGCCGCTTGCGAGTTCACGGGAGATGCGCTCCACCCAGTGGGTGCGTATTTTTTGCAGGGATTCCTGTACCGTCATTACCGTAAGTTTACGCCTTGTTTAGACTTTTGACCATATATTTATTTGAGAATGTATCCTCGATATGTCTCGCGAAAAATACGCGCGACTACTCGACCAGCAGTGTTATTTTGGAGTTTTTCCCACGATCCAAGTCAGCAGGGTGTTGCCGACGACGCCGAGGCTTTCGGCGGAGACTTTATCGGGGGTGTCTTGCGTGGTGTGCCAGTAGGGATAATCGAAGTCGATGATATCGACGGCGGGGATGCCGGCTTCGAGGAAGGGCGTGTGATCGTCGAGCATGGAATATTTTTCTTCGTTGATGAACTTATCGCCGTAGCCAAGCTGGGCGGCGATGGCCCAGATCTCGGTGCGGATGGCGACATCGGAATTTTGCTCGAGGTGGATGTTCAAATCTGAGTCGCCGATCATATCTACGATGACAACTGCTTCAGGCCGAACGGGAATTTCTTCGGCGAAGGCGCGTGAACCTAAAATCCAATCCCAGCCTTCGATGCGGCCGTTGTCTTCGGTGTCGAAGAATACCAGCCAAACAGGGACGCTGTCTTCGGGGAGGGCACGCGCCAGTTCGAGCAGAACGGCCACACCTGAAGCGCCATCATTTGCACCGGGGACAGGTTTGTTGAGGTTGGTGGGCTGCGGGTCGTGGTCGGCGATCATGCGGGTATCGTAGTGTGCGCCGAGGATGATCTGCGGTTCTGCGTCGCTGCGTTTGGCGATGAGGTTGTACACGGGATGCCCCATGCGTTCGGTTTCGTGGACTTCGACGGCCCAACCCGCGGATTCGAGTTCGGCTTGCATCCATGCGCGGATTTTGGCGTGACCGTCTGTGCCAGGAATGCGCGGACCGAAATCAACCTGCGTTTGCACGTCTGCGTAGGCGCGGGAACTGTCGAAGGAAACAGGATCAGTTTCACGGTTAAGAAAGGAGGCGATGTACCAGCCTGCAACCAAGGCCAGAAGAGCGAAGATCGAAGAGAGGTAAATGATGGCGGCGCGTTTGGTCATGTGAGGAATTAGAGATTAGGGATTAGGAGATTCAAGTGATTGTTGAGTGCGGCGGTGGCACGGTCGGCGTAGCGTTGACCGCGTTCGCGTTTGCCGATGCGTTTTTCGAGTTCGAGCGGGGGGAGGATGCCGAAATTGGCTTTCATGGGTTGGAAGTCTTTGAGGTCGGCGTGGGTGATGTAGTGACAGAGTGCGCCGAGCATGGTTTCGCGCGGGAGGGTGATGGGAGGTTTTCCTTGAAGCAGGTGTGCGGCGTTGAGGCCTGCGAGCAGACCCGTGGCGATGTTGCCCATGTAGCCTTCGACGCCCGTGATCTGGCCTGCGAAGAAAAGGTCGTCGCGGGTGATGTGTTGCAGGGTGGGGCGCAGAAGTTTGGGCGAGGCGATGAAGGTGTTGCGGTGCATTTGACCGTAGCGTTCGAACTCGGCCTGCTCAAGCCCGGGGATCATGCGCAGGACGCGTCTTTGTTCGGGGAATTTGAGGTTGGTTTGAAAACCAACGAGATTATACAAACTGCCTGCAAGATTATCCTGACGGAGTTGGACGACGGCGTAGGGGCGTTTGTCTGTGCGCGGATCACGCAAGCCGACAGGGCGCATGGGGCCAAAGGCAAGTGAATCTGCTCCGCGTTCGGCGATGATCTCAATGGGCAGACAGCCTTCGAAGAATTGACCCGCTTTCACGCCAGTGCGAATTGCTTCTTCGAAAGAATGAAGTTGAATACGTTCGGCGGTTTGAAGCGCGTTGACGAAGGCGTAGTATTCGTCTTTGGTGAAGGGACAGTTAATGTAGTCGCCTTCGTCCTGGTCGCCCTGCCCATAGCGCGAGGCGCGGAAGGCGATCTGCATGTTGATGGAATCCGCGTGGACGATGGGGGCGATGGCGTCGAAAAAGAAGAGATGTTCATCGCCGCTTAGTTTGGCGATGGATTGTGAAAGGCTTTCAGAGGTGAGTGGTCCGCTGGCGATGATGACGGGGGAATCGGGAATTTCCTTCATCTCTGCGCGGATGACTTCGATATTGGGGTGGCTTTGAATCTTTTCGGTGACGAGACGCGCGAAGGCTTCACGGTCCACGGCGAGGGCCGCGCCTGCGGGGAGAGCGGAGGCTTCGGCGCAATCGAGCAGCATGGAATTCAACTGCCTGAGTTCGTTTTTGAGGACACCCGAGGCGCGGTCGGGCAGGTTGGAGCCCAGTGAGTTGGAACAGACCAACTCGGCAAGGTCGCCTGTGAGGTGCGCGCCTGTAGGGTTCGCTGGGCGCATCTCATACAAGCGGACTTTGAATCCGCTTTGGGCAACCTGCCAGGCGGCTTCACTGCCAGCCAGTCCGCCGCCGATAATGGTGAGGGATGTCATAGGGAAGGTATTTTACCAGTGGATGGTGGGCGATATGGGATGGATATGGGGACGATATGAGATGGATATGGGACAAGCTACCTGTTGGATAAAATACGGTGGAAGGCTTGAGACTGAGAAATTTCGTATAGTTGTCAGGGTAGGATGCCAAGATTGAGATGTTAGACAGTCGAAGGAGTGTCGAAGGAGAGTCGAAGGATTCCCCGTTTCAATGACTTTGCGAAGCAGGGAAATCGGCGTTGATTCATCTGGATGTGCATGAGGTATACTGGGGAAAATAATGGGGTAACCCCATGCCAACAGAAGCCGATACCTGTAGAACTTACATAGTCCCGAATTTACATACCGCTGGCTGGGATGATGAGTACATCACCGAGCAGATGGTATTGACGCGCGGACGGATTGTGCCGTATCTCGATAGCTTCCCGCTAGCACGGGACCTTCGGCAAGTGTGGCTTATGTTCCACAAGGGGATGATATTACAGTCCCAGACGGGAGAGGAATTGGACACGTTGTTACCGTCCGTGCTGGATAGGGCGTTCAAGGGAGAGTTGTGATGGCGGAAAACCGTCCACGAATAAAACCACGAATTCACGAATGGATGACGCAGGATTCGTGCATTCGTGAAAAATTCGTGGATGGTCTTTGGACGCGGCTGGTGGCGGTGCGGGAGTTACAGTCCGCTACGGGGGAGGATTGGATGCGTTGTTACCGTCCGTGCTGGATAGGGCATTTAAGGGAGAGTTGTGAGATGTTCAGTTCTGAAACTAAGCATGAGCAAGTGAAATACAAAGCTAGTGTATTGATTGTCGATGATTATGAAGGATGGCAAAATCTTCTTGCCGTATATTTGTCTAATCTAAATTATCAGGTGGAAGTAGCGGGATCATATTCAGAAGCAAGTTCCATCTTAAATGAAAAGCCTATTGATATTGCTGTCATTGATCTTCGGCTAGATGAAAGCAATCCATCGAATCTTGATGGATTGAAGGTGATAGAACAAATTCATAATACAGGAAAACGAACCAGCGTAATAATTTTCAGTGGATACATAACAGTTAACTTGATGAGAGATGTGTCACAGAAATATCAAATTTTAGATTTCATTGAGAAAGATTCTTCTTGGAAAAAACCTAGTGATTTCTCCAAGAACGATGACCTGCCTTTAGATAAACTTATTAATGCTATAGAACGAGGAATTCAATCTATGGATGAAAATAATCGTTTTCGATACTTGCTACAGGTGGCAATTGACCTGTATGCGAAGACACAGAAGCGACAATTCGCTGATGTGCTAGATGAGATGAATGATCAACTAGGTTATGGTCGCAATTCAATGACTATCCAAAAATGGTTGCGTGAAAACACTATTCCGAATTCTGCTGAACTGGAGTATTTTGCCAAGAAGATTACAAGCTGCCACAAACTTAGATTCTGAATGGTTAGAAAAATTCTACACTGCTGCAGGGTATGAAGTTCCAAATAATTTGGTGATTTCCGAGAAAAGTGCAACTGGTAATTCGTCAGGGGTCGTTGTGACGGCTATTAATAGCAATATTATTAAGGAATTATATAAGCCTAGCGATCAACCTGCGGATATATTTGTCTCTTATGCAAGAACTGATAACAAGGTTGTCGAGAGTGTATACAGGTCGCTTAGAAACAAAAAGCACAACCCTTGGATGGATGTTTATTCCATAAAAGGTGGTGAAAACTGGTTCAGGGCTATTAGCAAAGCAATTGATGAGTGTGAAATTTTTCTCGCAGTTTTATCAAATAATTCTGTCTCAAGAAGGGGAGTCGTCCAAAAAGAGCTTAAAAAGGCTATGGATAAATGGGAGGGGATGCTGCCCGATGATATTTACATCCTTCCATTAAGGATTGACGACTGCCCAATTCCAGAATTGCTGAAAGATCTTCACGTAATCGATTGGGATAATGGAAAGGGAGAAAAAAAGCTGTTAGATGCAATTAGAGTAGGGTTAGCAAGAAGGAAAGCCCGTGGTTAGGAATACATTGCAAGTGCGGCTGGCGTCGCTGCGGGAGTTACAGTCCGCTACGGGGGAGGAATTGTCCGCGTTGTTACCGTCCGTGCTGGATAGGGCGTTCAAGGGAGAGTTGTGAAAGGAGTGAATCATGACACATAAAATAAATGATACTGAGAAAATTGAAATTCTGCGACAGGTTCTTCCCCAATTTTGGAACGAAGCAGTACATTGGCGTGAAGATAGTTGGAGATTTACTACTTGGCTTGTTTCAGCGTTTCTTATAATCGCTGGTGCTTCGGTTTATACAAACAAAGGATTATTGTTTGCTGCTTTAATATTGCTAGCTCTCTCAATTGGAGGAACGGTTTATTTGTTGAAAAACTATAAAAGCTATCAAGACAGAATTAATCTGTTTATTCAAGTGGAAGAAGCCCTCTTATTCTTTGAAGAGGACATTTATATTAAGGGTCGTAGTTTGTTGCCCAAAGATCATCTCAACCGAAAAATCACATGGCGTGGTCAGGGAACATACATTGGCATTATCTGGATTGTTGCAATCGCTTCCTGGATTTCAATCGCTTTTCAAGCATTAAAATAATTGAGAGGAAAGCATGGAAAAATGGATTAAGAAAGAAGAAATTCATAAAGGAAAAATATTCTCGCTTATGGGTGGGCAAGTTTCTTTAGATAATGGAGAAATTGCTGTCAGGGAATATATCCAACATTCTGGCGGTGTTGCGATAGTTCCAGTTATTGACGATAGTGTTATCTTGATTCGTCAATTCCGAATTTCCATTGAACGTGAACTGATTGAACTGCCAGCGGGCAGGCTTGAGCCCAATGAAAACCCAATGGATTGCGCTGCGCGTGAATTAGAAGAAGAAATTGGTTACCGTGCCAACAAACTAATTCCAATTGCTTCCTATTTTGCTTCTGTCGGAAATTCAAACGAGAGAATGTATTTGTTTTTGGCACTCGACCTTGAAAAAACAGAACGGCAATTGGAAGCCGATGAAAGAATTCGAGAAGTAGCTATATCGCTTGAAACTATAAAAGAAAAATTGAGAGATCAGGAATTTGAAGACTCAAAAACCATAATTGGGTTACGAGAAGCGCTTGCTTACTTTGAAAGTAATGGTGGCTGATGGTTGCGGGTATCGTGGCGTATCTCGATAGTGTCCAAGCGCGGCCGGCGTCGCTGCGGGAGTTACAGTCCGCTACGGGGGAGGAATTGTCCGCGTTGTTACCGTCCGTGTTGGATAGGGCGTTCAAAGGTGAACTATGAGTGAATATCAATATTATGAATGGCAAACGATTGACCGTCCCTTGAATGCGTCTGAACAGCGCGAAGTAGGCGGGCTTTCCAGCCACATGGACACAGTCACGTCCACACAGGCGGTTGTCACCTACTCGTGGGGAGATTTCAAACATGACCCCGAAAAAATATTACTAAAATACTTCGACGCATTTCTGTATGACTCAAACTTTGGTATGCGGCGGCTCATGTTCCGCCTGCCCAAAGACCTTGTGGATGTTTCCTCCGTCCAGCCATATCTTTTTGAAGATCGGATCATGCTCGAAGAACACGGCAAATATTTCGTTCTTGAGATACAGCTCAATGAAGATTCGGACTTTTTTGAATGGGTCGAATCGGATAGCGTTCTCGGTCAACTCACACCCCTGCGCGAGCAACTCCTGCAAGGCGATACACGCATGCTATATCTTGCCTGGCTCAAAGTTATTTCGATGGATGATCCCGAAGAAATGGAAGAGGAATTCGAACCGCCCGTGCCAACGGGATTAAAAAAATTGAATGCCAGCTTGCAAGCGTTTGCAGAATTCTTTGAAATAGACTCGCACCTTATCGCTGCCGCGGCGGCTGCCAGCAAAAATGCGGTATCTTCTCCCGAGCCAGATCTTGAATCTGCGATTGCAAAATTGACTCGCGCAGAAAGCGACGCCCACCTGCTTCAAATCGTTCGTGGCGAACCTGGCGCAATCTTGTCTTTGAAAAAACACCTTAGCCAATTGAGCGGAGGAAAGCCGCCTTCGCAGTTCCAGTCAACACGCGTTGCGCGCGAATTATTTGAACAAGCCGAGAAAATTGAAATGGCGGCGAATCGCAAAGCGCAAGAGGAAGCCGAACGCAAGAGAATCGAAAGATTGGAGAAATTCGCACAAGAGGATGAAGCTCATTGGGCGTATGTGGAAAAGCTTCTTGAGCAGAAAAGCGGCACAACCTATGATGAGGCTACAAAACTGTTGGTTGAATTGCGCGATATGTCGGAATTCAAGCAAAGAAAAAATAAGTTTATCGAACGTTTCAAAAATATTCGGGAAAAATACGGCAAGAGCACCGCACTTTTAGAACGCTTTCGCCGCACAGGTTTATTGTAAAGTGCTCAACTATGGAAGTTGCGATCATTCGTGCTGTATTTATGAAAATAAAAATGAACAATCGTGATTGGCGCGACAAACAAGGATGCATTGTGGTTTATCTTGATAGCTTCTTGCTAACGCGAGACCTTCGGCAAGCGCGGCTGGCGTCCCACAAGGGGATGATATCGCTGCGAGAGTTACAGTCCGCGACGGGGGAGGAATTGTCCGCGTTGTTGCCGTCCGTGCTGGATAGGGCGTTCAAGGGAGAGTTGTGATCCCCTCCGCCTTCGGCACCTCCCCCAAATACGACATTGAAAGTTTGAATGTCAATAAAGCGCTTGCCTGTCGTATTTGGAGGAGGCTGGGTGCGGGCATAGTGCTGCGGGAGTGGGCGTTTTAGGAATAGTGGTAACCACTGTACAAGAAGATTATTATGTAAGGTGAAAGTAATTAAACTTGGAGGAATAAATGAAAATATTCGTCGGTGGATCGTTACGGGATATTCCAACACACGGAGACCTGGGCACCAATTTATTCAGCGTTTAGGCGAATTAATTGTAGAACGCGAGCACATCTTGTTAACTGGATGCCGTGGGTCTTTGGATAAAACAATTGCTGAGGCTGCTGGTCAGTGGCTTGAAAGAAATGGGCGCGATGCTCGCAAGCAAATAATAAGTTACAGGCTAAAAAATGATGAGCCTGCACACAGAGTTGGCCGAATTCAAGTCTCAAGGCGAACTGATTGGGAACTTACACATCCTGATTTAGATTCTCCTGAACAAATTTCTGATGCCGATGTAACCATCTTTGTTGCGGGTGGTGAAGGAACATTTTTCGCCGCAAATTGGGCAAGAATTGCAGGGAAGCCTGTTCTCGGAGTCGGTCAATTTGGAGGGGCAGGTGCATCTCTTTATGAAAAGGAAAGAGAGCAGTTTGGAAGGAGATATTCACATCTTGTATCCATAGAAGATTTCGACAACCTCAATCAGGATACTGATAATGTATCTCAGTTGGCTGAAGACGTACTTGCCCTTTGCGAAAACCTCACCATCCCAAACACCGTTTTTATTGTAATGCCATTCAAAGAAGAGTTTGACGAACTCTATAAGGTATACAAGGCAGTGTGCAACGATTTTGGATTCGATGTGGTAAGAACTGATAAAGTCTACTCCTTGGAGAAGATACTCCCGCGGATTTTGAACGGTATTCGACATTCTGCTTTTGTAATTGCCGATGTGACAAAAACCAGCCCAAATGTTTTTTATGAAATTGGATTTGCAGAAGGACTTGGAAGACCCATTATTGCAACTGCAAAAGTAGGTACGAAACTTCCTTTTGACATTGCAGATACCCCTGTTACATTTTGGGATAACTTGGATGATCTCAAGTCAAAACTGGAGCCCATGATTAACGAGGTTAAGATAGGGTTGGGAAAAGGGTATAAGACGAATAGGTAAAAAATGGATCATCGCGATGTGTCTCGATAGTATCTAATCACGACTGGCATCCCAGATGGGGATGATATCGCTACGGGAGTTACAGTCCGCTGCGGGAGAGGAATTGCGCCGAAGGCGGACGTTGTTACCGTCCGTGCTGGATAGGGCGTTTAAGGTGAACGATGAATATAAACCATGTGAAATATGAAGCGTTGCCCTTCCCGATGGAACGGCAGGTAACGGTTCAAGGTGGCCGCCTTGCGTCGCGGAAACATACAGTCCACGCCTTGATCGAAGTGGATGTGACCAAACCGCGCCGCATGATCCACGAACATAAAACGCGCACTGGTGAAACACTATCTTTTACTGCTTTCGTCATCGCTTGTCTCGTCCAAGCCATAGACCAGAATAAGCGGATGCACGCCTATCGTGATTGGCGGAACAGGCTTATCATCTTTGATGAGGTGGATGTGAATACGATGGTAGAGGCTGAAGCAGGCGGACGAAAAAGAGTCATACCTCACTGGGTTCGTGCGGCAAACAAGCGCACATTAAGAGATATTCATGATGAGATCCGTATGACCAAAGCAAAACCAGAACAGACCCGTGAATTTGGGGTTAAATGGCTTGGTCTCCTGCCTGCATTTGTCTGGGATATTTTCTTCTGGTTCATTTTCAAGAATCCACACTGGTTAAAAAAGAGCTTCGGCACCGTTGGTATGACCTCGGTTGGAATGTTTGGAATGGGTAGTGGCTGGGCTATTCCATTTGGCCTACATACGCTTGATGTTGCGCTTGGCGGTATTGCAGAGAAACCTGGCGTCGCGGATGGACGTATTGAGATTCGCGAATACCTGTGCATGACCATCAGCTTCGATCATGACATTATTGACGGTGCGCCTGCTGCGCGGTTTACTCAGCGCCTCAAAGAATTAATCGAGAGTGGCTATGGGATGGAAGAATTTACAATGGGAGAACGCGATGATGGTGAAGGTTAAGCGACAAGCACTCGCTCAGGACGAAGTTGCCGTATAATCAATGTGTCAGTTGTAAGTTTTCTGAAACCTATAAACCAAGGAGAAAAAAATGGCATATTCATTGGACACCAAAGTCGGCGATATTATGAAAGACACTCACGCGTTGGAGATTCTGGAGAAGCACGTACCAGGGCATCTCCAAGAATCCCATGATCGGAATGGCTAAAGGATTTACCCTGAAGCAGATCCTAGCCATGCCGCAGGCCAAAGACGCTGGGCTAACCGAGGAGATGGTAGAGAAAGTGCTGACCGAGATCAACGCTCGGAAGTAACTCACTCCACCTCGTTTTTGAATATTTGAAACACGAACGGCTTTGGAAGCAGAAATGTTTTCGAAGCCGTTTTATTCCCTAAAGAAAGGAAAAACGATGGCTGGCAAATATATTCCGCTTGAAAAATACCTGCGCGGTCTTCCTGAAAGCCAAAGAGAAGTTACACTTCGCTTTGAGCAGATCGAAGAAATCTTGAATGGCAAATTGCCGTTTTCGGCTTATGAATCTAAGAAGTGGTGGGAACATGAAAAGGAAGGCAACCATGTCAATGGGCGCTCGTGGACCAATGCTGGCTGGAAGGTCGATTTGGTCGACTTGAGCGGGAAGTGGGCGAAATTCATCCGCACTGAATGAAACCAATACCCCAATTGACACCAACAAAAAATCTGGTAATCTTATAAAAGAATTCTGCACCACCCGCATTCGCCAACGATATTGACATAACCGAAACAAGCATACGGGATTAAAATAAAAATATGGACACACAACAGAAATATCTACTCGTCGTCGAAGACATCCCCGACATTCTCAAACTGCTGGAAGCGACCCTGGTCTTCAAAGGCTATCGTGTGGTCACCGCCCCGAATGGTCAGGAAGCCCTGGAGATCATTCAAAAGGAACACCCCGCGGTGATCATCACCGATATTTTGATGCCCAAAATGGACGGGTTTAGTCTTGTCCACCGTTTGCGCATCAACCCTGAGACCCGCGACATCCCCGTGGTATTCCTCTCTGCAACCTATGTAGCCCCCGAAGACAAGGCTTTTGCCATCGCGATCGGGGCAACCCGTTTTCTCGAGAAGCCTGTCGCGCTGGAGGAATTCCTGCCCACCGTGGAGGAATTGTTAACCAGGGTGCCCCCGCAGGCCCTGAATTGGTCAATGAATTCGATTTCTACGACGGCTATCGCAAGCGCCTCGAAACAAAGCTGAATCACAAGATCACCCAGATCGCGCGCGATGAGCATTTGGTTAAGACCCTGCCAGAATTAGAGAAGGCTTCCTCGAGGCCTCTCTGCGCCTTGCCATCGAAGAGCGGAAAGAAATCGAGTTGCTGTTGACCCAGATCCGTCTCCAACTTGAGAAATTGTCCTTCCCGTTTCAGGTACATCACAGGCCATTGTAGTGGGGGCGGATAAGCAGACGGTCAACGCCCAAAGAGTGTGGAAATTAACTGCATCGCTTTTGTCCGGTCATTCGGCTGTTCCCAATCAGCCGTTCTTACCGGACCTGCAATCTGGTCTGGCCTCCGATCTGCCGCTCGCCATCGAAAAAGTTTTGAACACCATCGTCCAGACCGTGCCCTGTCAGGGTGCATGGCTGGCGATCCGCCGCGGGGAATCGCTCGATATTCAGGCGGAATGGAACGATTCGAAAGCCAAAAACCTCTCCCTGCTCATTGACACAAATCCCATTCTCCGCCGCGTGAATCGCAGTCTGACCGAATTGATCATCCCGCGTGGACATCCCAACTGGGAGACCCTTCCCGTCGGTCCGATGAAGCCCGCCACAAAAGTATGGGTCGGCCTGCCACTGGTCATCGGTCAACGCTTGATCGGTGTGATTGCGCTTTGGCGTCAAAGTGAATTCTCACGCAATGAACTCGGTCAGCTCCGTGATCTTGCTTCGCGCGTATCACCTTCTGTGGAAGTGTTGGTTACTTTCTCAGAAATGGCCGCGCATTTGCGCAGACTTGGCCTGCTCAACGACTTCGTCCTTACGGTCTCATCCGCTCAAAGTTTGGACCAGGTGGCACGACGTATGTTCGGCCTGCTGGCGCGTGCATTCAACACCGAGTTGATCGCCCTCTTTCTGCGTTCCAGTGATGGACGTGTGCTGCGCGATTACCGCATGCTAGAAGGCAAATTGAATGTGCTCAACGTTTCACTGGCGGGGCATTCCATTCAGCCTGTACTAAAAGAAGCGCGTGTCCGCCGTGTGATGGATGCCGTCAAAGACGGACTTGTCCCTGTATTCAAAGGCGCACGTTCAGTACTCATTGTTCCCCTCAAATATCGTGGACAAGCCATCGGCGTCCTCATCATCGAGAACCTGCATGCTGAGGCGTTCAGTCAGTACGACGAACATCTCATGGTTGTGATCACCAGTCACATGGCAGGCTTGATCGAGTACACCCGTCTGCGTGAAGAAGCCGAAGGTCGTGCCCGAAGTCTGGGGTTGATCCATGAAGTGGTTCAACAGGTTATCGGCTTGAACGATAAAAAAGAAGTCGCACACATCACCGCTGAATTGGTCGCACAGTATTTCAAATATGAACTTGCCGCCATTTTGCTGGTGGATGACACGGGTACATTTTTCATTCAAGGCATCGGTGGTACCCAGGCCGCAACCGTCCAAATGGCGCTTGCCGAGCATCAGAACAATGAATTCATCATTCCTGATGGCGTCACTGGTTATGTCTCGCGGACCGGTGAAAGTGTTTTAACGAACGATACGAATCAAGAAAAACTGTATAAACCCATCAAAGGCTGGGAGGCGCACTCCGAGATCTGCGTAGCTTTGAAAGATGGCGAAAATATTCTGGGCATCATTGATGTAGAGAGCCGTGAACAGAACGCCTTTTCACACAATGATCTGATCGCAATGGAATCTCTGGCTGGGATTCTCGCTTCGGTCATTTCCAGCGCAAACCAATACCAAAAGTTACAAGAGACCATCCGTCAGTTACGTGCGATCGAGATCGAGTTGAATTCACGCATGGAGGCGCAGCGTTCCGCAGAAAATCGTCTCATTCAGGCTGCGAAACTCGCTGCGGTGGGTGAAATGGCGGCGGGCATCGCTCATGAGTTGAATAATCCACTGACCACGGTTACAGGCTTCTCTGAACTAGTTTTGGAGGAACTGCCCGCTGATTCAGCACATCGCGATGACTTGGAAATGGTTCTGCGTGAGGCGCGCCGCGCCAGTGATGTTGTTCATCGTCTGCTCGATTTTTCGCGGCAGGGTGAGCGCATCCGCACCCGCGCCGACTTGAACGAAGTGGTCAACGATGTCATCGCATTGACGCGGCATCTCATTCAAACGAACGGCGTCAATCTAACACTGGAGTTGAGCGACAGCCTGCCCTGGGTCTCGATTGACCGTAATCAAATGAAACAAGTCCTGCTAAATCTGATCCACAACGCTTTGCAAGCCATGCCCAAAGGCGGCGAATTGTTTGTAAATACAGCCTCAGCCGTGCGTGCTGAGCGCGATTGGGTTATCATGGCGGTCAAAGATAGCGGCATCGGTATTTTGCCTATAAATCAAGACCGTATTTTCGAGCCATTCTTCACCACAAAAGGAGACAGCGGCGGTACAGGCCTGGGTCTCTCCGTAACCTATGGCATTGTCACAGATCACGGCGGGAGCATTGATATCTCAAGTGAGCCTGACAAAGGCTCTACATTCACAGTCTGGCTGCCGATCTAAGCATGGAAACTCCATTTGTTCTTGTCGTCGATGATGAACCCGGTATTGCACTGCTTTGTAAACGCCTGCTCTCGCGTTCGGGCTACATGGTGGAAACAGAGACCGATCCGCGCAAGGCCATAAACTACCTGAAAGAAAATAAGATTGACCTGCTATTGGTCGATATCCGCATGCCCGAAGTGGATGGCTTCGAAGTCATTCAGCATGCCCAACGGCTTCAGCCTGATGCGGCTGTGCTCATCATGACTGGTCACGGCACAGTTGAAACCGCCATTCGTGCGCTGCGTCAGGGCGTGGATGGTCTTTTACTCAAGCCCTTCGGCAAAGGCAGTGACCTTGTCGATGCGGTCAAACTGGCGCTTGTTGATTGTCAGCAAAAGCGCGATGCCGCGCGCACACAGGCATTGCGCCCGCTTTTTTCCGTCACCGAGTCCCTGCTTTCCGAAACGCGGCGTGAACCATTGCTCGATCTCATCATCAGCGCCATTTGCACTCACTTGCAATGTTCGCATGCCGCTTGTTTTCAACAGAATATCGAAACAAAAGAATTCTCTTTGCTGGCATCCCGCGGCAGGGAGGTACCGAAAAAATTCTATGACTTGATTTCCAGTGTGGATGAATCTGCCACACCTTTGATGATCAATGCCAGTGGACCGGGCCAGACCACCCTGAGATCGATTCTCACTGACCTGCGGCTTGGTGCGGCGATCCTGACGCCGATTCAGCGCCCAAACCTACGCATGGTGGTGTATGCCGCACGCAACCTGAACGAGCTGCACTTCCGCGAATCTGACCTCGAACTGTTCCAGATCCTCGCCCGCCAAGCCGCCGCTGCTCTGGAAAATGCGCGTTTATATGCTGAGCAATTGGACTATGTCCGCAAGGTGGAAGATTCGCAAAAGGCATTGCTTCAAGCCGAGAAGATGGCCGCTGCAGGGCGCTTAAGCGCATCTATTGCACATGAGGTCAACAACCCGTTGCAGGCCGTGCAGAATTGTCTACATCTCGCGGGGCGCGAAGACCTGCCTGCCGAAAAGCGTCAGGAGTATTTCAACCTCGCCCGCACTGAACTTGAGCGCCTGACGATCACCGTTCGACGCATGCTCGATTTTTACCGCCCCGGCGCAACCTCTCTTGAAACGGTCGATCTGGTTGAGATGCTCCAATATATTCTGAACTTGATGTCAAAACAACTTTCAGAAGCCAACGTGAAAGTTGTTGTGGACTTTTTTGGAAAGATATCACCCATACAGGCAGTGGGCAGTCAGATCCAGCAAGTGTTCATCAATTTGATATTGAACGCTGTGGATGCCATGCCCGAAGGCGGTGTGTTAAAGATCATTGCGCGTCAACTCAAAGAAGGTGTCGAACTCATGTTTCAAGATCAGGGCAAGGGAATTCCCGAAGAGAAACAACCTAATATTTTTGAACCATTTTTCAGCACAAAAGACGGCGGGACAGGTTTGGGATTAACTGTGAGTTACAATATAATCACCGCACACGGCGGCGCATTAGAATTGCTCCCTGAGCGCGGCCCCGGTGCTTGTTTTCGAATATTCTTACCCATAGGAGGAGAACATCAATGAAGTCCAATATTCTGGTGGTCGATGACGAACCCGTAGCCCGTCAATCTCTAGCCGATATTTTGAAGCTTGAGGGCCACAACGTAACAGCCGCTCCGAATGGACAGGCCGCAGTGGAGTACGTCCGTACCCATCCCATCGACCTGATGATCGTGGATTTGCGCATGCCCGGCATGGATGGCTTGGAAGTGGTGCAAGTGGTGAATCAGATCTCGCCCGAGACAGAGGTGATCTTGCTCACGGCGTATGGTTCGACCGAGACTGCCATCCAGGCTTTGCGATTGCGCATTCACGACTATCTTTTAAAGCCCGCTTCTCCCGCTCAGGTGTTGGCGAGTGTGAAGAAAGGGCTGACGCGCCGCACTTCGAAATCACGTACAAGCAGCGCCGTGGTGGCCGATGCCGATGAAGCGATGTCGATATTCTCGCTAAAAGATGGCACCACAGTCGATCTTTCCCGCAGACAGATCAAACACAAGAATAAAGTGGAGCATCTTACGCCTGCTGAAGGCAGGTTGTTGCGGATTCTGATTGAGAACGAAGGTAAGGTTTTCTCACATCGGGAGTTGGTTTTACTGGTGCAGGGCTATGACACTTCGCAGCGTGAAGCTCCGGAGATCCTGCGCCCTCTAGTGAGCCGCTTGCGGCACAAACTGGATCAGTTCCCCTCGCTTTCCGAACGCGTGGTGAGTGTACGCGGAACGGGGTATTTATACGAAGGCAATAAATAGCGATCATGAAAAAGACCACCGAGACAGGTGGTCTTTTTTGTTGCCTTGATATTATTTATTCGTAAGGCCCGAAGATGTCCTTCGGCAGGTCTGGCGAGCGGATCCACGAAAGCCAGCCTGTTTTTTTGCTGTATGACAGGGCGGGGGTATTTTCATACATAACCAGAGTCAGGCTCAGGCCGAGTCCGATTGCGCCAAGCCATTGGAGCAGAGTCAAGTTTTCGCCGAGCCAGATGTCGCTGAAGATGATCGCGATCAATAGTTCGGCAAGTCCCAATAAGGCGGTTTGCATTCCACCGATCTTCTTGACCCCGAGAAAGAGAGCGATGCGGGAGAAAACGGTTGCGAAGGTCAGTCCGATCACGGGTAGCCAGGGCACATTTTCTGCTGGCCATGCGCGGTCGAATATCAGATAAGCAGGAACAACCACGGCGCTCATAGAAAGAAGTGTGTAAAGCGCAACGGTTGGCGCAGGCACTTCGTAAAGCACGCGCTGGTTGATCGGCAGATGCATGGCATACAGGATGGCTGCACCGATCATCATTGTCACGCCGACAAGATCGATCTCCTGTTTTGGCGTGCTGGTGAGCAGCATGACTGCGATTGTTGCAAGGCTGATGCGAAATAGCGTAAGTCGGCTCGGGGGTTGGTGATCAAGAATCAACCATAACGCGACGAAGAATGGATAGAGTGAATATAGCAATTGACCCACATTGGCATGCAGTCTTTGCAGGGCGAGATAGTAGAGCAGGGAGCCGAGACCGTTGATCGTGCCCGCAAGCATACAACCGAACAGGCCAACGGGAAAAATATATAAATAACGGGGGGTAAACAAACTGATAGCCAGCAGAAGAATGCCAGCTGCAAAACCCGTACGAAGTGCCACGACTGCAAAAGGCGTGAAGCCTAATGTGATCGCCAGTTTTCCGAGGACAGGCGCCAAACCGAGAAATGCTGCTGAACTTAAAGCGGCCAGAACTCCAGCCGTTTGTTTTTTCTGCAAAGGTACCAGCCTATGGTCATTTGAGGGAATTACTTTATCAGTGTTTTAACTTCTTCGAGGAATTCATCGTTGAGGAAGTCGCCTTTTTGCATGAGGGATTGAATTTGCCCGCTGAGCCTGTTTTTCTCATCAGGGGTCAACTCTTTTGCGGTTGCAACGATTACTGGAATTGTTGCGGTTTCCTGCTTGGCGCGTAGCGCTTCGATCACGGTGAAGCCATCCATTTCAGGCATCATTAGGTCCAGGATGATCAGGTCCGGCAGTTCACGCTGGATCAGCTCGAGTCCTTCGCGGCCGTTGCTTGCTTCCAAAATCGTGAAATTGCCCTGCGATTGTAGTATGCGGCGAATGAGTCGGCGTGCTTCAGCGGTGTCTTCGACAATTGCGATCTTGGGGAAGCGCTCAGGGGCAACCTGTGTAAGGGCGGAAAGCAGGCCTTCCTGCGGAGTTTCCTTGCTTGTGGGGAGCTTCACGTCCCGTGACCAATTCTCACCGAGGATGATCGGTTCGGCGGGCATGGTATGCCCGGTGCAGTTCACAACAACGGTATCACTTGGTTTGATCACGCCAGCGCGGATCAGTTTGAAAAGACCGGCGAATGCCACCGCGGCGGCGGGTTCGGCGGAGATGCCTTCCATTTTGGCGAGCACATGCATGGCGCGATAGGCATCTTCATCGCTGACACTTTCAAATGCTCCATTCGTGCCGTTGACATACGCACGCAGGAATTCGTAGGCGCGACCCGGGATCGCCGCGGCTAGGAGTTTCGATGCGGGTTTTCGGAGACGTAACCGGCTCGGCTTTTTCCAGTCCCTTTTTCCAGCTATCCACCATTGGGGCGCAGCCTTCGGCTTGAATGGGCGCGAATGCGGGGATGCGGTTAACCCATCCCATATCCTTCATTTCGCGGAAACCCTTATAAACTCCAAGGGGTCCCATGCCGCCGCTGATGGCTTGCACGTACCAATCCGGTGTACGCCACGGGGCGGCCCCGTCCGTTCCTTGAATGGCCGTCAACTGTTCGGCGATCTCAAAGGCAATGGTTTTCATGGCTTCAATGGAGGTGATGGTGCGTGCGCCCATGTCCTGATACAAATGGCGTTGACGCGCAAACTCGGAAGCAACCTGTTTGCATTGGTCGTACGAACCGGTGATCTTGATTACCTGACTTCCATATAATGCAATCTCGCGCATTTTTGTGGCGGGCACAAGGCTTGTGACGAACGCCCATAATTTCATTCCAGCGCGGGATGCATATGCTGAATAAGAGATCGCAACATTGCCTGTGGATGCCGCCACCATTTCGGTAATTCCCGCCTCTTTCAACGCAGCAATCGTAACCGACGCCTGCCGGTCCTTGAATGAAGATGTCGGACCCTGACGCTCATCCTTGATGTAGATGTTGGGACATCCCAGCATCATGCCCAAATTAACTGCACGGATAAGCGGGGTGCCGCCTTCTCCGAGCGATAAGCTGACATTGGGATTTCGGACGGGCAGCAGCTCCCGATAACGCCAAAGATCAAAAGGACGCCCTGCCAGCTTGGCTGGCAGGGATTTTCCTATGAGCTCATAATCGTATTCAGCTTCGCGCCACTGGCTGTTACATTTTGGGCAGATGGTGGACGTGGGATAATACGGCGCGTTATGTCCGCAATCAAGACATTTTATGATAAATGACACGGTGATGAAAACTCCTATACGTTTTTCGTCTGGGCCTTCTCCAACGAACGTTGAATGGAGGTTAGCAACTCCGTTTCGCTAAAGGATCCTTTTGTGAGCAGGCGTTGACCAGATTCGTTTAATTGATTCTTTTGTTCTGCTGAAAGGTCCATACCGCTCACGACAATTACAGGAATATCGCGAAGTTTCGGGTTTGCCTGCATGTTTTCAAGTATCCTGAAACCGTCCATCTCTTCCATGAACAGATCAAGGATGATCGCATGCGGCGGGTTCCCGGATGAGATGATATCCCATCCCATGCGCCCGCCTTCGGCAAGGGTGGCTTTATATCGGCCGTCATTGGTCAGGAGTTTTCCGATCAGGCGCAGGTCATCGGGATCGTCGTCGATGACAAGTACTTCGCGGATTGAGCCGTCTGAGTTCAGACGGTCAAGCGCATTGACCAAATCATCCTCAAGGATCGGCTTTACAAGATAATCTGTTGCGCCGAGATTGAAACCTTTCTCCAGTTCCTCAATGATACTACAGACAATGACCGGAATGTGGCGCGTGTCCGGGTCGCCTTTCAATTTGTCCAGAACCTGCCAGCCGTCAATGCCGGGCATCATGATGTCCAGCGTGATGGCGAATGGCTTGATCTGTTTTGCGCGTTCCACTGCCAACGATGGGTCGGAAAGCGGAATCACCTGATAGCCTTGAGGCTGCAAATATCTTTCATATAGGCCGATCACCTGTGGATCATCGTCAATTGTGAGGATGGTCTTTTGACCGCCTGCGGTATCGTCGTCTTTTTCCTTGCGATAGAGAGGCAGGGTGAAATGGAATGTGCTTCCTCTGCCGACTTCACTATCGATCCAGATGCGGCCGCCGTGCATGTTGATAATGTGCTGACAGATGGAAAGACCAAGTCCCGTTCCGCCTGTCTTACGTGTCGGCGAATCGTCGACTTGGGATAAGGGTTGAAATAGCTTTGTCTGGTCTTGTTTGGAAATACCAGGGCCGGTGTCAGTTACGCTCACTCTCAACTCATGGCGTGTGCTGCCCTGGGGCTGGAGGCCAACTTCTACGAGAATATCGCCTTCGTCGGTGAATTTGGCAGCATTGGAGAGCAGGTTAATCATAACCTGTCGGATACGGATCGCATCGGCGCGTACCGTGGGCAGGTTGGGCTCGATCACGCGTTTCATCTGGATCGGTTTGTCCTTGATCAAGCCGCTCATGGTGGAGAGAACACTGGCAGTGATATCGACAATGTTCACTTCGTCAAAGGCCAGTTCCATCTTGCCTGCTTCGATCTTCGAAAGGTCAAGGATGTCGTTAATCAGGCCAAGCAGATGCTGGCCGGAGTTATAGATGGCTGTCAGATCCTGTTGTTGCAGTTCCGTCACAGGACCGTCAATGCCTTTAATGATCACGCGCGAGAAGCCGATGATCGAATTGAGAGGCGTGCGCAATTCATGGCTCATATTCGCAAGGAATTGACTCTTGAGGCGGTCGATCTCGCGCATTTCCATAACGGCTTGCTGCGAGAGTTCGAAGGAGCGGGCGTTGTCGATGGCTACGGCCACCTGATCAGCAACTGTTTGGAGTACGGAAATTTCGTCGTCGGAAAATGCGCCCGCAGACTTGGATTGAACGTCGATCGCACCGATCACGCGATTACCGATACGCAACGGGATGGCGGCTTCTGCCAAAGTATCGGGCAAAAGCGGATTGTATTTGTGAGACGAGTCGACTCTGACGTCGTTCACGACGACAGCCTTTCCGTCCAGTGTCACTTTGCCTACGATGGATTTTTCGTTCACAGGCAGAGAGTGCTTGTTCCTTTTCATCTCCGCACCAGCCGCACCTGTTGATTCGCGCAACAATGCGTTGAACCCTGTCTCTTCCACG
Source organism: Candidatus Villigracilis affinis (assembly GCF_016705895.1). Lineage (NCBI taxonomy): Bacteria > Bacillati > Chloroflexota > Anaerolineae > Anaerolineales > Candidatus Villigracilaceae > Candidatus Villigracilis > Candidatus Villigracilis affinis. The sequence goes on from NZ_JADJKT010000037.1 coordinate 379,548, forward strand.
ATGAAAATACTTGCGTGGTAGAAACTAAATCGTTCATTGATCAGGTTCACGGTTCGGGCGAAGATCGTGTTCAAATCCAATGTGGATGTAACGATCTTACCGATCTCAGATGAAGCTGCAAGGTATTCATTGCGGCGGCGGATGGATTCTTCAGCAACTTTGCGCTCTGTGACATCGGAATGCGAACCTGCCATACGAATCGCAACGCCATTCGCGTCGCGCAGGGCTTTTCCGCGGTCTCGGATCCAGCGCCACATACCATCTTTGTGCCTGAGCCTGATCTCGACGTCGTACGATTCGGCCTTCCCCGACAGATAGTCGTTCAGGGCTGTGATCGCGCGCTCATGGTCATCCGGGTGGATGAGATTTTCCCAATCTTCGAAGCCTTTGGTGAGTTCGTGCACTTCGTACCCGAGCATGGATTTCCAGCGCGGTGAATAATAAATTTCGTTGTTGGCGATATTCCAATCCCACAGGCCGTCATTGGCGCCCTCTGCCGCCAGGGCGTATTGTTCCTGACTCTTGCGCAGTTCCTCTTCTGATTTCTTGCGCTCGGTAATGTCTCGTGCCACCCAGAAGACGTTATTGTCATCAAGTTTTGAAAGGCTGGCAAGGAACCAGTATGTTTCGTTTTCGACCTGAAGGTCATATTCGATCTGACTGGTTTCACCGCTGTCAAGCGTTTTTGTGATGGCTTCCAGAAAACGATCGGCTGTTTCTTTTTTGGCATAACTTCATGCATCAGATGACCAAGTAATTCCTCGGGCGGTTTGATCAGCCGCGATGGATTTGTAGGAGCGATACCGGACATATCGACCCTCACGGTCGTATACCAAAACCACATCTTCCATGGATGAGAACAAGGCGCGAAGATCTGCTTCAGATTTGGCGAGGGCTTCCTCGGATTTCTTGCGCTCACTGATGTCTTGATGCACGGCCAGGAAGCCGAGCACCTTTCCATTATCATCAAGAATCGGGCTATTCGTCCCTGCGATCGAGATGATACGGCCGTCCTTGGTCTTGTTGATGATTTCGCCAGAGATCGTGCCACCGTTCAACAGGGTTCCCCAGAAATTTTTGTATTGATCATCCGGAATGATCCCGGATTTCAGAATGCGCGGCGTTTTACCAATCGCTTCTTCGTTTTTATATCCGTATACCTTTTCAAAACCTGGATTTGTGTATTGAATGACGCCGTTTGGGTCGGTAATAAACACTGCATTGTCTGTTCTGTCGATACCAAGTTTAAATTTTTGAGTTTCAAGGAACAGGCGCGTATTTTCAATGGCGACCGCAGCCTGTTGGGCGATGGTTATCAAGATGTCGCGTTGATGTACGGTGTAGATGTTTTCTTCGTTAGGGTCCTGCACTACGATTGCGCCGAGCACACGGTTACCAATGGATAGTGGCACACCCATCCAGCTTTTGGCCGAAGTGGGATTTCCGATGATGGTAACGTTAATGCCCAGTTCCCGTGAGCGTTCATTCACCTGATTAGGCAGAAACAGGGTTTGGTTCGTGCGCATGACGTAATCTGTCAGGCCGTTGCCGTTGGCTTTACGTGATGGCACTTCCACTCTTTCACCATCATCAATTACGAGCGGGAAGCTGACTTCCAGTTGTTTTTCGTCGAGCAAGCACAGGAAGAAGGAGCTTGTTCGCATTAATTGGCTTGTGTACTTGAAAACGGAATCGGAGATATTGGTGATACCGGAAAGTGTGGAAAGCTCACCGCTAAGGCCGTTGAGTACGGCGAGTTCTTCATTCCTTTGTTTTGCGTCGTTGAATAACTGGGCGTTTTGAATACCGATGGATATCTGATTGGCTATGTTTTCCAACAGGGCCACATCGTCCTGTTTGTAGGCGAAGTAATCATAGTTTTGGATCGAGAGGCAGCCCATTGTCTTTGCGCCGGACCGAAGCGGCAAAAATAGCATGGTTCCATAATTCTTGTTTTTGTTGCCGAATGATTCTCCGTTAACCGATCTTTGTGCAATGTCTTCCGGTTTGACGGTCTCGAATATTAGTTTGCCAGATGTGATGACTTTTCCAGTGAAGTTATCTGGATTTAATAGCTCGCTGGATTCTTCAAAGGATTTTCCCTCGTCGATGACGATGGGATATGAAATCAGATTCGATGCTTCATCGTAAAGTGCGACGAAGAACGCATCCAGTGGGATGAGTTTGACGATTTGTTCGTAAGCTGTAGTGAGAACGTTCTTGAGCTCGATCTGCTCGGAAATTGCCTGAACGATCTCATTCAAGGTGGCCAGTTCGCTGGCTCTTTTCTGTGTTTCCTGGAAGAGTTGCGCGTTTTCAAGCGCCAGTGATAGTTGATCGGTTACCTGCTTGACCAGCAACTCTTCATCAGGCGACCATTGGCGTTGGTTTGTTTCATCCGTGATGCGCAGTGTGGCCCAGTCTTGATAGCCAGTTTGGATGTTGATCGCGTATGTGGATGCGATGTTTTCCTGCTCTTGCGTAATGACGGGTTCCGGGGGAATTAACGCAGACGTGTGAATACGAGCCTGCCTCGGGGAGGGGATCGTATCAATTTTTTTCGAAGCAGGTTTCGGGTCCGGTTTTGATGCGGAGGCGGGAGTTGTCGTCGGAGGTGTTGATTCCTGTCCATCCTTCGAAACCTGTTGCGACCTGGAGGCACTCTCTTCCAGGTTGATGTCTTTGAAGAGCTTATTAAGCCGCTTGTCTATTTTCGGTTTCTTTGGCATATTCAATCAACTCCTGGGCGAGCACGCGATATTGAATGGAGCCGCGTGCTCCTGGCCTATAGCGTGAGATAGGCAGACCGGCAATCGGGCTTTCGCGCAATTTTGTATCGGTTTCGATCACTGTGCTAAAGACGCCTTCGCCAAATGTGGAACGAAGCTGGTCGTGAATATTGCGATGTGTGCGGTTGCGTTTATCCAGCATGGTGACGAGGACACGATAGGCAAGGTTGGGATTCTCTCCTTCGCGGATGCGTCGGATGAGGGTCATCATATTCCGAAGTGCATAGGCGGAGAAGTACTCGGCTTGTGTGGGGATGATGAGAAGGTCTGATGCAATGAGGGCATTTTGTGTTATGGCACCGAGGGCAGGCGGACAATCGAAGAGAATATAGTCGTAATGCAGATTTGGAGCACTGGCGATGGCACGCTGGAGAATGGTGGTGTAGCTTGTGCGCACGGGCAGAAACTGCTCGGCAGTTTCAATGCGCGAGTTGGATGGGATAAGGTCGAGATTTTCAACTTCAGTTTTTCGCAATGCGCTTAGCAAGGGCGCATTGTCCAGCATGACTTCGCTGGATGTGATCTCTGATTCACCCGGCTCAAGGCCGAGCGCGAGTGTGAGGTTGGCCTGTGCGTCGAGGTCAATGAGCAGAACACGGTTTCCCATATCCACGAGAGCGGCACCAAGGGAGATCGTGGTTGTGGTTTTTGCCACCCCACCTTTTTCATTCGAGATTGCGATTTTTTTAATCATGATTTTCATCCAGTCTATTTATCCGGCGGCGGGGCATTTTTTCTTGGGACAATCTCAACACGGGAGGCTCCCAGCACACGCTGTAATTCCTGAACCGCGGTTTTTATCATTTCCTGTGGATCGTTCGTGCCGCGGATCTTGGTGGTGATATCTGTTACGAGGCGTTCACGTGAGGCGCGTGAGGATGTTTCTTCGAAGAGGCGGGCATTGTCCAAGGCCAGACCAAGGCGTTCGGCGACCGCATTTACGATATTGATCTCATCCTTGCTCCAGGTGCGATCTTCCTTGCTCGGGCGGATGTGAACGGTACCGATCACCTGGTCACGCAATTGAATGGGGATCGCCAGCGTATTTTCGCCATCCTGAGTTTTGGCGTCAACTTCAGCGGCTTTGTTACCAGTGACCAGTTGGCCGCCTGTAAGGGTTTGATAATACCCGAAAATTTCAGATGCAGATTTGCTTTGCCATGCGCCAGCAAGGTAATCGCGGAAAACAGATTGAGACTCTGCAAGAGCGTTTCTGGTTTCTTCAAGCAGGCGAACGTTGTCGATCGCAATGGCAATTTGGTCGGCCAGGAGACCGAGGATCGATACGTCGGTTTGAGTAAATGCATTTGGAACAGTGCTTTGCACGTCCAATGCTCCGATGATCGCGCCACGAGCATTAAGCGGCAGAGCCATTTCTGAATGGGTTTCTGGAAGGTCAGGATTGTTAAAGAAAGCAGCATCCGCCCCCGTATCCAATGCGATGCGGGGGATGCCTGTGGCGGTCACGTTTCCGACGATGCCGACCTGACCAACTTCAAGCCTGTGTTGACGTCTCAACATGATCTGTCCACCCGGGCTATTGGCTGCGCGAAGGACGGCAAAATTCCTATTTTCGCTTAACAGGAAAATGCCAACATGATAAAAGCCGAACCTTTCACTTACGGTCTGAGTGATCAAAGTCAGGAGCTTTTCAAGGTCTTTTTCAGTTGAGATGTAGCCTGATATTTCCGCAATGGTTTGCAGTTCGCTTGCACGTTTTTCACTTTGCTTTGTGATTTTTTCCAGATCGGTGGTGCGTTGTTCCAGTTCTCGAGTGCGCTGTTCCACACGCTGTTCAAGACCAGAAACAAGATCGCGTATTTGCGAAGACATCTTGTTGACAGTGTTTGCAAGAATTCCGATCTCATCTCTTGTGTTTACCACCGCTTTTTGTGTAAAATCTCCAGCCGAGATATTTTCAGCGACTCTGGTCAACTGCAGGAGCGGATTTGTGAATATGTTGGAGATGACCACAGCGCTTAACGCAGCCAGGAATGTGATGATTACACTGATGAGAACGGCGTTGCGAGTTTGGTCAAGTGTAATATTTGAGATCGTGCTAATCGGTTGACCGCAACCACTATCCAATTTGAGTTTGATATTCTTATTGCGGAAGTTTCTGCTGTTTCATTGTCATTTTCAGCAGATGGGGCCTGAAATGCAGAGATGTTGTCTATATTGCTTAATCGCTCGACGATTTCAGGCTGGGGAATGCTGATCGATTGCAAATCCTCCGGGCTTAATAATCCCTGTGCTTGTAGAGACATCAGCCGTGGATCGTCCGTGTTTAGGTAGGTCTTGTAATCGAGCGTTAAGGAGGTCGAGTGGGCAAGTATGAAAAAGTTAGTTTCATCTATTAGATATGCGTATTCATTGATGGCGACGGCCGGTCGTGCTCTTAGCATGGCATCCATAACCGCCTGGAGGATCTTTGCATTATAGGTGACGACAACCATGCCCAGCATTTCGTTGGATTTGGAGGTGATGGGTGATGCAAAATAGATGACCTGATCATTGCGGTCATTTGTCAAGGTCAGGCCAGACGCATATGGCTTGTTATTTGTAACAACATATGAGAAGAATGGCTGTGTAGAAAAATTAACGCCGACATTGGCTGGATTTGTGTCCAGTAAATTAATTCCGTTCTGGCTGACTAGGGCATAGGAACGAATATTTGTTGGGCTTTTATCCTTCAACGCATTTAGTGTGTCTGTTACAACAGTCTCAGCCTGTGAGCCTGTTCTTTCAGCAGGTGGGAGGCCTAAATATTCGATAACTTCCGGGGCGTGTGCGATTTCGCCCGATATCTTGTGCTGCGAGTCTGTGAATTCTTGAAATGCATCGCTTGTTGAAAGCGAACTTTCCAATATTTTTTCCTTGATCTGGTCGCTCAGGATATTTCTGGTTGTTGTATAGGATTGCCAGCCGAGGATGATCAACGGTAATGTTGTTAGAAGCAAGAATCCGAAGATTAGCTTGATACGCAGGGGAAAGTCCCTAAATTGTGTGGCGATAACTACAAGATAGACAACACCCAGAATCGCGGCAATGATGTTTGCTGTTTGTGGAGAGGATGAGGTGGGAACTCCGACCGTATACTGATCTATGATAATGGTCGCTGCTGTAACGAGTGAGGAAACCATAATAGCAACCCCGGCCCACCTTCGACTCAGGGTATAGAAGGCTATTCCAGAGACAATAATGATATTGGTAATCCCAGTGGAGACCGCCTGACCTTTTGTGATGAATACACGACTTGCTGCAACCAGGATTAAGATGGAAATGAGCAGCCCAATTCCCAATTCGCTTTTGTTGCGACGGCTTAGCCATGCGCTGATGAGCGCCCCAAGGATGCTTGCAATTAAGCCAGCAAGACTAATGATATCCAATGAGGAAGAACGGCTGAAAACCAAAGCTGCGATCAGGTTTAAAGTAAGCAATCCGGCAGTTATAACGCTGATGCTAAACGCATTGCGTTCCTGCTTTTGCCTGTCTATTGGGTGGTTGTTGACATTATTCTCTTGCATCATGCTGGCCTCTAATGGTCTGCTTGCTGATTATCCTGCTCTTTATTTTTGCTGACTGTAATTCGATAAAGATATCAGCATTATCCAGTAGCTGGCTTAATTCTGCTGCAGTTGTGCGGAGAATGTTTTCCATACGGACTGAAGTGCCGATCTTTGAAGAAATATCGGCAATGATGCGCTCTTGTTCCGCGCGGCGGGTTGTTTCCTCGAACAGTCTGGCATTTTCAGCAGATAAGGCCACCCGCTCGGCGACCGCCTTGATCAAGTCGGTTTGATCGGCAGTAAGGTGTTCATGTTTTGGAATTTGAACCGAAAGGTTCCCGATGGTTTCGCCGCGCAGACTAATAGGTACTTTGACCGTTCTTTTCTCGGAGGCATCTTCCTGCGAAAAGCTCGAGTCATCTTCTGCAAGCGGGCTGGAACCAATGATCGAATATCGGAAGCCTCTCAGCTTCTCTTCCTTGGGGAGGCGGCTCCATGTTTCGCGGATATATTGGCGTTGAATTGCGTTGGATTCCGCAAGCATTTTTCGGTCTGGTCGAACAGGCGGGCATTTTGAATTGCGAGACTGACCTGGTCAGCCAGCGCCGACAGGGCTTCAAAATCGTCGTCTGTAAATGCACCAGCCTCGGTGCTCTGGATGTCCAGGGCGCCGATGATCTTGTCACCTGTTTTGAGCGGGAGTGCCATTTCAGAGTGGGTATCTGGCAGATCAGGGTTGTCGAAGAAATTGGCATCTTCTCCAACGTCCAATGCGATGCGTGGATTACCTGTTTGCGTAACGTACCCCACGATGCCTTGTTCACCGATCTTTAACTGGTGGCTGCGGCGCAACATTCTCCGTCCGCCTTCGCTGTTGGCTGCGCTTAACACCGCCATATGGTTTGCGGGGTCGTTTAGGAAAATACCCACATGATAGAAGTCGAATTGCTCACTGATTACTCTGGAGATTTGGGGGAGCAATTCCTGTAAATTATGTGTGGCACTGATCGCGCGAGCCACTTTTGTAATGGCCTCGAATTGCTTTGCGCGTGTATCAGATTGCTGTTTTTCTTTTTCAAGCTCGGCAGTGCGTTCTGAAACACGAGTTTCAAGATTTGACACCATTCCTTGCAACTGGCTTGTCATCGAGTTGAACACCTGAGCCAGTGTGCCAATTTCATCGTTTGTCTGGATATTAACGCGGGCTGTTAGCCTGCCTGCTGCCACATCTTGTGCTGCTGTTGCAAGGTTTCCAAGCGGAGAGGTGATCGTATTGCTTAGTAAAGCCATGATGAAAACAGCGGCGATGATTGTCAATAATAGAAGGGATAATGAGGTATAGGTCGATTCGAAAATCGGCTTTGTGATGGTATCGATTGAGACAAACGTTCCGATGTACCAGCGTGGTGCGTCTTCATTTGGCATTGTCACAGGGGCGTAGATGATGAGGTAACCGTTCGATTCCAGACTCCCGGCGTTACCACTGGTTAGATTGGTTAGCAAGTCAGGGAAGTCGCTGCCGACGGTCATACTGGTGTTCAGGTCTCTGCCCCAGCGCTTGGAATCTTCCGGGTGAAATAAATAGTATCCATCTATGTCCACAAGAAAAGTATCTGCTCCTGATGCGGATAGTATGCCAAGGAATTTTTCAGCATAAATATTCGTGAGAATGACACCCTTCTTTTGTGTGTTGATCACCAATGGCGCGCCAAACTCAATAACAGGCTCGTGCGGGGTGATGATCTGACCACCTTCTGTCGTCAGACTGATCGGGGACTCGAATAAGCCTCCGGCCGGCAACAGGCTTGTTTGAGTAAAGTAGTTTAAGTCTTTTGCGGGATCAAGTTCCTCGCGTTTGCGCAATTCCAGCTGCGGTACGATCGAGGACACTCCATTCAGGTCGGTTTCTATTCTAATGATTTCGTTGCCGTCATTGTTTAGAAAACGAACTTCCTGGTAAATTCCGCGACTTTCGGTGAATCGGCGGAATTCGCGTTCCATAATAGTTCGCGCCCTGACCACGATGTTAGGATCAGCAATATCGTCGATCGTTTTTACGTAGCTATGGATAACTTCGGCTTCGCCAAGGAAGACTACATCCTGCCTGGCTGCTTCGAGAAAATCGACGATCGCTGCACGTTTTACGATCAGGTCATTTTCAAGGTTTGTAGCGGTTTGAGTGCGTTGAAGCCTGTAACTCTGGATGGCGTTAAAGCCACCGGTGACCAGTAATGAGGTTACAAGCATGGTAACGAAAACAAGGATTAATTTTGTCTGGATGTTGAATGTCTTGAATTGACGCCAGATAAGAACGATAAAGATCGCCGTTTCCAGGACGGCAAGGATGCCAACTGTAATGACCAGTATGCTGGGGATGGGAATGCGAAATGAAAATGGCAGGGAGCCGAGCAGGATGATAAGAGCGCCGCCAAGGGCGCTGACCGGAATCGCCCTGCGCGCGATCTTTGAATCCAGGGTTTGGCTGATAATCAGGGATGAAACCAGCATGCAGAATAGGCCGACGAGGGTTCCTATCCCCTCAAAGAGGATGGGGAGAATGGCAATGGTCAGGATTATCGAACCTGAAACCAGGAAGACGCCGGGGACTATATTTTTTTTCTGGATCTGCCTTAGACCGATGTATGTAAGAAATAGATATAGTATATTGCTGCCATATAGTGCAAATAAATGCCAGCTTTTTAGAGAGATGGCGATATAGAGAACAGTAAAGGAGATCATCGTTCCTGTAACAAGGAACGCGGCTGCAACAGTCAGGGCGATGCGCTGACGCTGCTCCTTATCTGTGTCTTGGAAAATCGGGGTTTCAGAATAAGTGGTAGCCATGATTATTGTTCCACATTCCCATTCTTTTGTTCGAATTCGATCGTTACTTCTGATCCTGGGATTGCATGGCCCAACTCCTCCACTGCAGTTTGTAATACGTTCTTCAAATTGATGGACGCGCCGATCTTGCCGGTGACTTCGCTGATCGTTTGTTCCTTGATAACCTGGCGCTGCGACTCCTGAATGAGGCGCGCGTTCTCGAGCGCAAGTGACAGGCGTTCTGAGATGGCTTCTGCCAGATTAACTTCATTTTTTGACCAAAGACGATTAGTAGTCGGAGCTTTGATGTTCATCGTCCCAATGATCTGTCCGCGCAGTTTGATGGGGACGACGATGGTTGCATCGTGTCGATCTTTATCGGCGTTGAGCACCAAAACCTCGCCGCGATTGATCGCCTCGCGGATCTCGTCTGTTTCAATCGGTTTGGATATTTTTTTGCCGCTCATCAAACTCTGATGGTATCCGATGGTTTCTTCTTCGCGGCTGAAGGCTTTCCAGCTCCCCTGCAAGTTTTGACGATATTGTGCCTGTGCCTCGGCCAAAGCATGTTGTGTCTGTGTGAATAGCCGTGCGTTTTCGAGAGCAATCGCAATCTGGTCAGCCAAAATGCTAAGTGTGCTTGCGTCATATTCGGTAAATGCACCTGGTTTTTCGCTTTGTACATCAAGTACGCCCATGATACGGTTGCGGACTTTGAGAGGCAGAGCCATTTCGGAGCGGGTGCTTGGAAGGTCGGGATTGTTGAAGAAAACCGCATCCTGCCCAACGTCAAGAGAGATGCGGGGTGTTCCAAATTTTGCAACATAGCCGACAATGCCGCTTCCACCGACCTCGAGCCTGTGTTCGCGCGCGAGCATTTTTTGTCCACCTTCGCTGCTTGCGGCTTGTAGAACGGCAAATTGATTTGTATCGTTCAGAAGGAAGATTCCTGTGTGATAAAAGCCGAAGCGTTCACTTACGAGTCTGGAGATCAGCGGAAGCAGCTTTTCTAGCGCCTGCTCTCCGGTAATGACCTTCGAGATCTCGCCAATGGCTTGAAGTTCGCCTGCGCGTTTTTCGCTCTGACGCCGCGCGATTTCAAGGTCAGTAGTTCGCTCAACCACGCGAATTTCAAGGTTTTTGAAGGTTTGATTCAATTCATCTGTCATGCGGTTGAACGACGACGCAAGCAGACCGATCTCGTCTTCGGTACTGGCTTCGGCACGTGCGGTACGGTCGCCTACTGCAATTTTCTCAGCCGTTCTTGCAAGCGTGATAAGCGGTGCGGTGAGGACTTGTGAAGCGAGAAAGCCTGCTCCGATGCTTAGAATGATCAAAATAAGAGAAATGAGGATCGTTATTCTGTTTTGTTCTTCGACAGGGGCAAGATAATTGGCCTTGGATTGGCGAACCACTGCAACCCATGGTTGTGTTTGGAGGAAGATGCCTGTGTTGGTGGAAGGGCCAAGAGATTGTGATGTGGCGTCGAAGAATGGCTGTTGCTGCAGATTGTCGATGCCCTCCACTATTGAGTTGTCTGTTTCCGACAATACATTTTCCCTTGTGCCAGCAGGCAGGCGGCCTTCGATTTGCAGGATCGAGAGTTCCGGGTCTGTAAAGTTCTTGTACGACTTGAACAATTCATCACGGTCGCCGGTGTAGGCCACGCGCAGATAGGTGTTTGTGTCGATGAGCGAAAGTGTTGTGCCAGGATTAAGCGGGTCAACAGAACGAATAATCGCCTGAATTATTTTTGCGTGATACTCAACCCGTAAAACGCCAATAATATTTCCGCTTTGAGATTTTATAGGCGCAGAAAAGTAAATATTTTCACGGTCATCCTGGAAAAGGATATTGGATACAAAGGGCAATCCGGTTTGCATGGGGCGGAGAAAATAAATGCGGTCGGCTTCGCTTCGACCTTTGTACTCTTCGAAGGTGTCAAGGAGGTTGAGACCATCTACATCAAGAATGGCGATCGAATGGATGAAGACTGGGTCTTTGCGGGTCAGGGACAGTAGTGCGAGCCGCGCATTTGTTTCCTTCACGCTATCGGCTCGTGCTGGAACGGGTAATCTCAGGTATTCAAGGAATGCCAGTTGTTTCGCGTCTGCGTGCACGCTGTCGATCTGATTTGTTATGAAGTTATCTACACTGCTTGCTTCGATCTTTGCGATGTTTGTAAGCTGGATTCTGCTTTGATTTTGTAACACCTGTGCAGATGACCGGCTGTAAAAGTATCCCAGAGTGATCAACGGAATGCCTGCGATGAATATGAAGGCTATGATGATCTTAGCCCGCAGTCCGTATGTGTTGAAACGCCTGAGAATGAAGAAAACATATACAGCCGACATGATCACTGCAATGGCGTTCGTGTAACGGGGGTCGGTCGGCAGACTGGAGCCAGGGAAATACAGATCAGTCAGGACGATGATCAGTGAAATAACAAATGCGCCGCCAATCGCGCGCGTTGCCCACAGGGACGAGAGCGTGGCAGAAGAAATACCCGCCACTAGAACAAGAACCATAACACCGAGTGAAAGTCCCTGTCCGTGTGCAAAAATCGGCAGGCTTAGACTCGCCAATAAGATGGTTGAAATTAAGACGCCGATCCCCAAAGTGATACGATCGCGAATGATCATAAGAACGCTGCCGTATGCCGCCAGTGCCACCGCTATTGCAGGAATGATGCCCCATAGGCCATCCATTCCATTTTCAGAATAGGCTGCGGGAATAAGATAAGCCAAGACGAGCGTAAGCAAAATGCCAGTGACAAGACTGATCACAAGCGCATTTTGTTTGCGTCTCTTTTCTGATTGCTTAGGCTGGCTGGTCGGGTTGTTCATATATAAAGGCTCTCTTATCGGCTAAGGCAGAAATTCCGGGTCGAGCAATTCAAGCGGATCGATCATTTGGGTGATCGTGCCAATGGAAATGAGGTAATCGGAGGTCGTTTTTGTGATGGAGTAAATCGAGTTTGCATCCTGAAGATCGAAGATGGCTCTATTATCCTCCAATGTGAGGATTTTTAAATTGTCATCAGGTTGCACTTCGTTGACAGTTACACCAAGATATTTGGCGGCGATGGCGCGGGTTTCTTCGGGGTTTTGCAGGCGATACTCCACGGCTTCGAACCAGGCTTTGAGAAATGCGCGGACATCATTAGGTCTTTGGTCCACAACGGCTTTGTGGAATACGATCAGATCCGGGAATAGGTGTAATTGCTCGGAAGGATATATAACCCGGTAACCTTTTGAGAGTGCTTCTGATAAATATGGCTCCCAAATATAGACCGCCTGTACTTGATTACTCTCAAGCGCCGCCAGACCGTCTTCAGGATATATGGAAACCATGTTAATGTCCGCGGTGTCCATATTGGCGCTTCGTAACATTTCGGTGACCATCAACTCGTATTGCGAGCCGATCTGGGTTCCGACGGTTGCACCCCTAAGGTTTTCCACTGAGGTGATTTCCGGCCTGGCGACCATGGCATCATCACCGCCGTTGTCATGCACAGCAACCACCTTCATTGGCGCGATACGGGTAATGTTAATCGTATCTCCAACAGCAATGAGACCGGCGTCTATCTGTCCTGCTGCAAGGTCTGGGTAGGTATCGGAGAAAATCTCGTAATACACAGGCTCTACTTCCACACCATATTTTTCAAAAAAGCCCTTTTCTTTGGCTACCAATAGCGTATAGTCGCCCCACCAGTTTGTAAATTCCACGCGGAGCGGGGGGAGTGGTGTGGCCGCCTGGGGTGTGGCGCAGGCATACAGAACAACTGTGGCAATCAAAATAAGCAGAGATCGAGTGAAAAATTTTTGTTTCATCTAAGTGTTTTGCCTATGCTAGCTGGACATGCCTAATTCCATGGATACCGGCTCGATCTGCACTAAAACATCAGAACCGCCCAGCGCCTTACTGAGTTCCTGGGCTGTAATCTGTAAAATGGCGTCGAAATGCGTGGATGAACTGATCTTGGATGAGATATCCGCTGTGACACGCTCGATATCTGCGCGGTGTTGGGTGGTGCGCAGAAGGGTTGCTGTTTCAATAGCGAGCGAAAGACGTTCAGATACTGCTTCGGCAATATCCGCATCGTCTTGTGTTAATAAATAATTATTCTTCGAGCGCAGATGCATGATGCCGATCATCTTTCCGCGTAGACGAATTGGGATGGCCAGGGCCGATGACTTGTCTTCCGTAGTGGAAAGGATCGTCTTATCCTGGGCAAGCGCTTCCTGAATGTGCGAGCCTTCCAGAGGTTTTTCCAAAGGCTTAAGCGATGAATTTACCAATTGATATCCGAGCCCCATTGATTCGGGCTGCATGACCTTCCAGGACTCAATCACTGTATCGCCGAACCTGCTTTGTGATTCTGCAAAGGCCTTGCGTGCTTCTTCGAGGGTGGTCGTATTATTGATCGCGATCGAGATCTGGTCGGCGAGCGTTGTCAGGGTTTCCACATCGTTTTGACCAAAGGCATTCGCCTCAGTACTTTGAACGTCGAGCGCGCCAATGATCTTTCCGGCGTAGCGAAGCGGCAGGGCGATCTCGGAACGGGTGTTGGGCATATCGGGGTTATCGAAAAAGACAGCGTCTGTTCCCACGTCCAATGCGATGCGGGGCTGGCCGGTTGCTGTTACAAAACCGACAATGCCGGTCTGCCCGACCTGCAGCTTGTGTCCACGATCGAGCATTCTTCTTCCGCCTTCGCTGTTGGCGGCGCGAAGGACTGCATATTCGCCTTCGTCGTCCAGGAGGAAGATGCCGGTGTGATAAAAACCGAATTGTTCGCTGATCACCTGGGCAATTCGTGGAATCAGTAATTCCAGATCCTGAATGGATGAAACAACGCGTACGACCTGCGCGATGGCTTCAAATTGCTTGGCGCGCCGTTCGTTGTTACGGTTTGCAAAATCCAACTCGGCTGTGCGCTGACTAACGCGTTCTTCAAGTTGGGATCTTAATTCATTCAACTCTGCATTTTCAAGTTTTTGGATCTGCTCGCTTTTTCGCGCCCTGCTGATACTTTCGTTCAGACGGGTAATGAGCAATTGAACGATCCCGGCGCAGCCCATTAAGAGTACGGGAAGAATGATCGCATCGTCAAGGCCTACAGGCACATTGACGATATCACCTCGTAAATTGACCACGCCTACAAAGATCACAGCAATGATGGCAACAGGAGCGGTCAGATAAATAGACCGCTTTCCCAAAAGGATCGCGGAAATCACAAGGACGATGGGCATGCCCACCATGGATGCGTTTTTGAGGCCATTGGTGTTTAGAGAGATGATCGTGACCGCCGCGATCAATGCGAACGGGACAACTGCTTTTGCCATTCCGACTTTTCCGCGAAATAGAAGGAGCAGCGAAATGACCTCGAGCACCAGTGTGATGGTCAGCGTGATAAAAGCGGGCGGGTTTCGAGATCCCTCGCCTATGAAACCCGTGACGAGTGGGAGGAGCGCGATATTTACAAGCAATACGAAAACAACAATGTTTCGTACCAGCCTGATGAATGACGGATCGTTATCTTCTTCGTCTCTAAAATAAGCGAACATTTTTGAAAGCATATCGTTCTCCTGAGCCTTTACTTTTGCTCTGGTTGTTCAGGGGATATTTGAATGGCGATATCTGTAAATGGAAGTGTGTTTCCCAATTCCTGAATTGAAGTTTGCAGGATGCTCTCGATGTTGACCAAACCACCGATCCTGGCTGTGATCTGCCCAATGGCACGTTCCTTCGCGGCTCGTTTTTGTGCCTCCTGCAGCAGACGGGCGTTTTCAATGGCGAGGGCAGTACGTTCTGCTGTTGCCTGTGCCATGGCGATCTCATCGTCTGTCCAGGTGCGGTCAGGGTTGGTTGCATTTAGTTTAAGCGTTCCAATTTTTGTGCCGCGCAGGATAAGCGGGACGGTGTAAGTGTTGTTGCTTGGAATGCCCGAGAATTTAATATCCTTCGCGTCGATACCGTCAAACACATACCCATTCGCAGGCTGGTCTGCAAAGAAGCGTCCCCATTGTTGTTCACTCATTTGCATCGAAGCGGCTTCCGCCTGGTTGAGTGCTTCACGGCTCTTCTGATAAGAACGAGCATTTTGAATGGCGATACTTACCTGGTCAGCAAGCGTGGATAAAATGCTGACATCTTCCTGAGAGAAGGCGTTCGTTTCTGTGCTTTGTACATCCAATGCGCCAATGACTTCCATACCGATGAGGAGGGGGAGGGCAATTTCGGAGTGGGTTTCTGGAAGGTCGGGATTGTTGAAGAAAGCCGCATCCATTCCGACGTCAAGAGCGACGCGGGGCTGCCCGGAGTTGGTCACAAAGCCCACGATGCCGGTCCCTCCGACCAGTAGCCGGTGGTTGCGGTTCAGCATCCTTTTTCCGCCTTCGCTGTTTGCGGCAGCAAGGATTGCATATTCCCTGTGAGAATCCAACAGGAAGATGCCTACATGATAGAAACCGAATTGATCGGAGATTGTATCGGCGATTTGTGGAAGGAGTGCTTCCAATGTTTGAGCAGAACTGATGGTACGAGCTACGCGGGCGATGGCTTCGAACTGACCAGCACGGCGTGCGATACTTGCATTTGCGTTTTCGATTTCGCTGGTACGCTCGGTAATCCTTTGCTCAAGACCGAGAAGCGTGTTATTCAGTATCTCTGCCATACTGTTGAAAGATCGGGCGAGGACGCCGGTTTCATCCTCGGTTTCCACATTGGCACGGGCAGAGAAATCGCCCGAGGCGATTGTTTCCGCTGTTTGTGTTAGGCGGACGAGCGGGCGTGTGATCAACTGTCCGATCCATAGGCTTATGATAATCGCACCGATGAGCAGCAGGATCAAAATGATGGCAACGCCCTGCAATGCTGATTGGATGGTCTGTTCGATCTCGCTCCTTGAAGCGATTAACTCGCCTGTAAATTCGGATTCAGGGGCAACGATACCCAGGCGATAATTTGGCGTTACCACAGGTGAAAAAATGAAAAACGAATTGGAGTTGTTTACTTCGATCGTTGCTACACCAGTTTCACCGTTGATCATCCTTGCGGTTGCTTCCTGAAGATCGAAGGGTCCCTTTGCGAGGACCGATAATTCGCGGGCGGAATTTGAGGATACTTCCTCCGGCGATAATCTGTACATTGAATAGGCTTGCGGTGGCATGGCCAGGATATGACCGGCTTTATCCACAAGAAATGCGTACCCCGTATCTCCAACCTGGACATTGGCGATGGTTCGGGCAATTTGCTCAAGCTGTACATCGAGTCCCATCACTCCCAGAAATGTGTCGTTGGAATATACCGGGATGGAGAGCGTGGTAACGAGTCCGTTGCCTGCCGGGTCCTGATAAGTATCTGTCCAGCGAGGTTCGCGTGATTGATTGTTTTCCGGGGTCGCGATGGTGTAGAAGTCTTCCTTGGTTGCATCAAAGTCGGCAGGCACATTTTGCGCAAGACTAATGTTTGGATAGTAGGTTGTGGTACCTGATTTTCCGATATAGTAGACGGCGACCGCGCCCGGGTGCGTTTTTAGGAAATTCGGCGCGAAGAAATCCAGATAGGCTGTAGTGTTCAGTTCGTTGTAAATGGCTTCATCAACCAAAATTGTTGATGGAATAAAAATTGAAGCAACGTCTGTGGCGGAATTCCCGTACTGTCCACTGGGAAATTGAGAGATACGGGTTTCTGCGTTCCAGTATGGGCTTTCGACAAAAACGGCACTCTGCTGCTCCAGGCTTGCGCGGTAATTCGCCAGCGCAACAAGATCATTCAACATCCCTTCAAAGAATGAATTTGCGAGATTTGCCTGGTCGCGTGCGACCCCGACAAGCTGGTTTTGGATATTCTCTGTGGATGCGGCTTCGTACCTGTCTGTAAGTATGTTGACGATCGTTCCAGTTCGATTTGCAGCAAACCAGGTCAATGCGGTGACAATCGCACTGCCAGTAATCAGGATACTGATGGTGATCTTGATGCGCAGGCTGAAGCGATTAAAGTGGCGGGCAGTGAAGACAGCAAAGAATATTGCAAAGCCAATTACGATAAATACAGTACTTCTTTCCAGATCAGGAACTCGAACTCTTGCTTCGCCAAGGATAAGATAGTCGAGAATGAGGATTGTCGAGCCGGATAACAACCCGACGATTAATCCTGATGCAGCATAGCGGGTAGGCATTGCCAAGCCGGTAATGGATACCGCAAGAATGAACATAGACAAGGCCAACAGAAGTCCAAGGCCTTGAATGAAGAAAGGTATGGCAACAAAGGTGATCGTGAAATTTGTGATCACGATCATCATAGCCAGGCTTGATCTGTTACGCCGAATCAAAAAGAGGGCGGCGACGGCTCCGAAACTGGCAATGAACATGATTGCAGCAACAATTAATATCTGCCATGAACCGACCTGTAATCCGTAATATGCAAATAACCCAACGCTTGGGATCGCAGCAATAATGAGCATAATGCTGATGCTATAAGCATTACGCACAAGCGTTTTATCCACCGTCTGCGGAATTGACGTGCGGATATTGGGTGAGTTTGTTGGATTGATACCGTTATTCATTTTCGCTTCCAATCTCAACCGATATCTGGGCGCCGCTAATCTGACTGCCCAATTCCCGAACAGCCGTTTTCAAGATCGTTTCGATCTCGGTCCCTGCCCCGATCTTCGAGGATATTTGTCCAATGGTCTGTTCACGCAATGCGCGCCTCTGCGATTCTTCAAGCAATGTTGAGTTTTCCAGCGCCAGAACCACACGTTCCGCGGCTGCGCGCACGATGTCTGCTTCGTCTTCTCCCAATTCCAGGTCCGCAGGCATTTTTACATGGATCACGCCAATGGTCTCGTTGCGAAGCGTCAGCGGTACTGCAAGTACGCTCCCACTGGTGCCATCACGATTTTCTGATTGAGTAATGACGGTTTCTCCGCTTTCCAGGGCGGTTCGTATCTCATTGGATGTGATCGGTTTTTCAAGCAGCATGGGTGTTGAGCCTGCAAAACGGTACCCCAGCTTGGTCTCTGAGCGGATGTTTGTCTGCCAAGCCTGCTTGATCACAGTGCCGTAAAGAATCTGGCTTTCCGCCAGAGCTGCTTGTGTCTCTTCGTAAATGCGCGTATTCTGAATGGCGATGGCGGTTTGGTCAGCCAGAATGGATAGAATATTGATGGCGATGTCATCGAATGCATTCAGGCTTTCGCTGTGCATGTCAATAACGCCGATGATGGTGTTCTCGATTCTCATTGGGAGGACAAGTTCCGATTGGGTATCCACGAAGTCCACGGCGTCAGAAGAGTAGTTAAAACTTTGCTTGCCATCCTGCGAGACACGTAATGTGCCTGTTCGTGCAACCGAGGGGATAAGACCCGTCTGGCTGATCTTGATCTGAAGTCCGTCAGCCAGCAGCCGCTTTCCAATTTCACTGTTGGCGGCGGTCAGGATGGTGTATTCCTGTGTGTCGTCGTTTAGGAATATGCCCACATGGTAATAATTGAATTTGTTGCTGATTACTTCGGTTATCGCAGGAAGAAGTTTGTTGATGTCGCGGAAACTGGCAACCGTGCGTGCAAGTTGCGCAGCGGCTTCAAAGTTTGCGGCACGCCGCTCATTGAATGTATTTGCTTCATTCAATTCCCTTGTTCGTTCCAGAATCCGATTCTCAAGGTTGGCTTGTAAGGATAAGAGTTCCTTGTTGGCGTCAACTTGCATGGCTTCATTTTTTCGAGCCTCCTCTGCGCTTTCATTCAGCCGTATTATGAGGAGCTGTAGTAGCGCCGAAATGGCAATTACCAGAACTCCAGCGATTAAGGCATCAGCGGCGTCGGTCTTTTGGGCCATGTCAGATTTTGTAATACCTGTGATATCTGCAAATGCCACAATTTCCACGCATATGACGGCGATGGGTGTGGTGATGAGAATCGACCTCTTTCTAAGCAGCAACGCGCCAATCACAATGACAGTGGGAAAGCCCAGCATTGAAAGATCGTGCAAGCCGTTGGCGTTGATGGCTGAATAGGTAACGGCGATAAACAGCGCCAGCGGAACGACTAACTTGGCAAGAAGGGGATTTCCGCGCAAAACAAATGCTAATGAGATGATCTCCAAAACAAGAGTTGTTGATAAGGCAATGCTTGATGCCGTATTTTGGGAATTGTCAAATATCAAACCGGTTATCAACAGCAGGATTATCAGGTTTGCGATAATTGTAAAAATGAGGATATTCCTCGTCATTCGTACAAATGACGGGTTTGTATCTTCGGGATCTGAGAACCAGTTGTTTAACATGAAATGGCTGTTCTCCGCTTACCTGTCTTGATCGTTCTTCTTTTGCAATTGAATAATTACTTCAGCGCCAGGCATGACACGTCCAATTTCTGCTGCTGCCGCTTGCAGAATATTGTCGCGGTTGGTGAAGGAACTTACTTTGGATGAAATCTCGCCGATAACACGTTCTTTTTCGGCGATCTTGCGGCTTTCCGCAAGGAGACGTGCATTATCAATGGACAAGGCGGCGCGTTCCATGATCGCATTGATGATATCCATTTCGTCTGGAGACCATTCGCGGTCGCCGTCTGTTTTAATATTCAGGAGCCCCACCACCTCTCCACGCAACTTCATTGGGATGGTCATATGTGTGTTTTGATCGTCCTGGTCGGCCTTCTTTTGGAAAATGTCCCCGGAATGGGTGACTTCCTGAGAACCGGGTAATTCTACAGGCTCAAAAAGGAGATTTGCCTTTACACCTTGTTTGCGAATTCCCGAAAGCTTTTGTGCACGGGTGAATTTTGCCCAACCTGTTTGAATGTTGCGGCGGTATAACAGGTCTGATTCCAAAAGTGCCTTTTGAGTTTCTTCATAAAGGCGGGCGTTGGTTATAGCAACAGAAACCTGGTCTGTCAGCGTTGTGAGGATCTGAATATCATCCTGACTAAATGCGTTCACCTCGACACTTTGGACATCGAGAACGCCGATCAATTGCTGGCGGCTGCTGAAAAGCGGAAGAGCCATTTCGGAGCGTGTCTCCGGGAGGTCGGGATTGTTGAAGAAATTGGCATCCATTCCAACGTCAAAGGCGATACGCGGTTTCCCGTTTTCTGCCACCGTTCCGACAATGCCGATCTGGCCCACACGTAGCTTGTGACCCCGATCAAGCATCTTTTGTCCGCCCTTGCTGTTCGTTGCGGAAAGCACGGCAAATTCGTTATTCGAATCAAGCAGAAAGATACCAACATGATAAAAATCAAACTGCTGGCTGATCACCTGAGTAATTTGCGGAAGCAGATCCTGTAAATTCTGAGTGGATATGATGGCGCGGGTTACCTGTGCGATTGCTTGAAACATGTGCGCGCGATGTTCATTGACGCGATTGGCAATATCAAGCTCGGTTGTACGGGCTTGCACCAGGTTTTCAAGATTGGAACTGAATTCCTGTAATTTCTGGTTGCGTTCAATGACTTCCTTTTCACTGATCTGGGCACGCTCTCCGCTTTCACTCAACAAATTGATAAGTGCCCTTTGGATAAATGCGATCGCGAGAACCACGATGGATATCGCTACAGGCGAAATGGGCAATGTCAATGAGCTGGTCGGAGAGACAATAATTCCACGTATCTCTGCAAACCCAATCCCCATGACAGCAAGAATGATCAGGAAAGTGAATGCAAATGCGCCGCGTTGCCCAAGAGTGAGGCTGGCGAGACTTATCACCACGGCATAAGCCAGAAGATTGATGTCATGAAGGCCATATCCTGGCGGAAAGGCGATAATGTAAGTAATGACAACAAACAACGAACTAGGTAGAATGACTTGTGCCGGTATAAGATTACCGCGTGTCAAAAATACATAACTAACCACTGCGAGCAATAACAATGAGCCAATGGGAATAATATAAGCCCAGCCAAAACCGGCAAATGCAGAAGCAGCCAAAGCCGCTACATCTGCAATGATCGAAATGATCAGAAGGTTTTTTATTAGTTTGGCGCTTGAATTACCTTCGCCAGAATTGGAAAATTGTGCTGCTCTCATAATTTCACCGTTATTGTTCAGGCTTTGCGTCATTATCTGATTGGAATTGCAGGGTAATCTCAGACCCGCCTGCAATCCTTTCCAGCTCTTCAGCCGTGGCTTGTAGAATATTCTCAACACTCAGCGCGGCACCGATTCGCGATGTAGCTTCGAAGATGGCGCGCTCTTTTGTGGCTCGTCGTTGACTCTCTTCCAGAAGACGCGCATTTTCAAGTGTTAGCGCAGCACGATTTGCCGCGGCCTGTGCAACGGCAATATCCTCTTCCGTCCAAACGTGGTTCGGATTCTCCTGTTCGAGGCCGATTACACCGATGACCTGATTAAGCACCATTAATGGAATCATGAGGGTATTTTTTGCATTCTTGCTGTCGGCGTTCTGCATGTAGGCAATCGGCTTTCCGTTATTCAGTTGTGCCATGATGTCGGCAGGAAGATCCTGTGGAACAGCCTTGATTTGCAGACCATCATATTCATATGCAGAATATTTTTGCTGATCTACGATCGCGCGCCAGATCTGTTGCGTTTGTGAACGATTTGTACTGGTTAAAGCTGCCAGGTTCTCTTCCACTTGCTGTGCCAATTGCGCATTTTCGATCGCAGCGGCGAGTTGATCTGCAAGGATTTGGAATGTCTGGATGTCGCGTTCATCAAAGGCTGTAGGAATATCAACCTGAATATCCAGTGCGCCGATCGTGATATTGTGATTGCGCAACGGAAGCACGATCTCTGAGCGTGTGTTTGGCAAAAATGGATTCTCGAAATGTACGGCATCATGACCCACATCGAGCGCGATATACGCCTGACCTGTTCCGGTCACGTTTCCGACCAGCCCTGTCTGGCCTACTCGTAATTTGTATTTTCTCTCCAATAGCTTTTCAGCGGCGACACTGCTGGCTGCGCGCAAAATGGCATATTCGCCGCGTTCGTCCACAAGAAAAATGCCGACATGGTAGAAATTGAACTTTTCGCGGATCAAGCTTGTGGAAACGTTGAGAAGGGTATCCATATCTCGGATGATGGCGATTTCGCGGGCTACATCTGCGATGGCTTCCATTTCGAGGTTTCTCTTTTGAATGTCGGCGGTGCGTTCAAAGATACGTTCCTCCAGACCTGAAAGGCTGGATTGAAGCTGGTCAGTCATGGAATTGAACGCTGAAGCCAATGAGCCGATTTCATCAGAGGTATTTACTTCCGCACGGGCACTTAAATCACCTTGTGAGATGGCGTTTGCTGTTTTCGTAAGTGCAATGATCGGATCGGTCAAATTTCTGGCGACCAGAGTCGTAATAATGGAGATCAGGATCAATGCACCTGTGACCAGCCCCACATTTGCCCGAGTTTGACTCTGAACATCTGCAAGGAACAACGAAGTGGGGCGGCTATAAGCCACGACCCACGGACGAGTTTTCATGG
This sequence comes from Candidatus Villigracilis affinis, assembly GCF_016705895.1. NCBI lineage: Bacteria > Bacillati > Chloroflexota > Anaerolineae > Anaerolineales > Candidatus Villigracilaceae > Candidatus Villigracilis > Candidatus Villigracilis affinis. The sequence goes on from NZ_JADJKT010000037.1 coordinate 402,114, forward strand.
CTGCGATCGCAATGGTGTCGTCGCCGGGAATGTTGGGTGTGATATCGACCCTGAAGAAAGGTTCATTTACGGCATTGTCTAGCGCATCTTCGAACTCAAAGAAATTCGTGGATAATTCTTCGCGAGGCAGGTCTGGAAACCGTCTGGCTTCGATAGCGAGTAAATAGTCAACTTGAGTCAGCGGGGCGACCGATTTTTGGATAAGGCTTGGATTTCGGCTGTCTGCAAGGCGGATGTAGACCTGATCCAAAAGCAACACCAAGGCATTGGCTGAGGTTTTCGAGCTGTCTACAACGATACTTTGCAGAATGCTCGAATCGTATTTCACCCGTAGAATTCCAAGGTAACTGCCGTTCGACCCCAGCACTCGGTTGGCGAATGTTATGGCGGTGACTCCGCTTTCGTCGTAGACGACTTCGGTGATGATCGGTTCGGTGCTGAAACGGACCTGTGGAAAATAGGCCTCGTCTGATTCGTTTTTATCAGCGCGTTGAGGGGCTGAATCCAAAAGGATGTTTCCCTCCACATCCACAAGCGCGTAGGAGATGATATTGACTTCGTCTTTTGTACTCAATTTGTTCAGCAGCCCTTGGGCGCGGAATTGCTCCGGTCTGCCTGTGATGCGCTGTGAGATCGGCAGGGATAAATACTCCGTGAAGACCGATATCTGCGATTCAATTTCGATTGAATTCAACGTAGTCAGGAGGAAGGTATCGAGGCTGTTGGCGGTCTGCTCTGCGCTGGATCTTAGGGAGGTCTTGGCGCTGTTCGTTAATGCTTCCTGAGTTTGAATGGTATCGCGGACGGCTATGATGATCAGCGGCACAAGGGCGATCAGCAACACAAAGAGCACCAGACGCGTTTGAAGCGAAAGGGTGGTGTTTCTTCTTGCTGAAGCGTTTTGTGTTGTTGTGCTCTGACTCATATCAACCTTTGGTTTGATCGGTTTGAAATTAAAGTGGTCTCGTTATTGATTCTCGTCGTTATTGAGCGGGCCCATCTGAATAAAGGAGCGCGATACGCCCAGCACCTGTCCAAGTTCCTGAATGGTGGTTTGCAGGATATGCTTGAAATCTGTGGATGCGCCGATCTGGGTGGTGACTTTCGCGATCGTTTCTTCCTGATCTGCACGGCGGACGGTTTCTTCGAACAGGCGGGCATTTTCAAGCGCAAGCGCCGCCCGATCTGAAATGGATTGAACCATGGCGACTTCGTCTTCGGTCCAGCGCCTGTTCTTTTCAGTTGCCTGAACGTGAATGATGCCGATCACCTGGTCGCGGAATTTGACTGGGATTGCCAGGGTGGGGGGGATGTTCCTCGAAGGCTGGGCCAGTACAACGGTCTCGCCAGATGCGAGGGCTTGTTCCGTGGCTGGATCATTTAACTGGCGTGCAGTTGCGATTGTCCCATCTGATAGGTAGGAAAATCCAGATTCTGTACCTTGTTTTCTTTGCTGTTTATTAGCTTGGAAAAATTGTTGTGCAGCAAATCCAGAGTCGCCTTGCTCGGCGATAATAATGTTGTTGATGACGATTGCGATTTGATTGGCGAGTGTGCTTAACAGATTTGCATCTTCATCCTTGAATGCGGATTGCTGGGTGCTCTGCACATCCAATACGCCGATCACCTTGGACCCGTATTTGAGCGGCAGGGCGATTTCCGAACGGGTTTTTGGAAGGTCGGGGTTGTTGAAAAAGACGGCATCAGTTCCCGTGTCGAGCGCGATGCGCGGACGGGCTGCCTGTGCAACGTATCCCACGATGCCTGTACCGCCAACTTTTAGCTGATGATGTCGTTCAACCATATGCTGACCGCCTTGACTGTTTGCGGCTCGCAACACGGCAAATTCGCGATTTTTGTCGAGCAGGAAAATTCCAATATGATAAAAGCCGAGTTTTTCGCTGATCGACCTTGTGATCAGGTTGAGCAATTCCTTGGGCTTTTGATCCACATTTGCAGAAATTTCCTGTGAGATCTCAGAAATGACCTGAAAGCGGGCGGCTCTTTCCTGTACCTGTTGATTTGCTTTTTCAAGTTCGGCCGTTCGTAAATCGATTCGTTGTTCAAGGCTTTCTTTCACATCTTCGAGTTCACGGTTGATATCGGTTAACTCTTTTAATTTTTCCCTGTCTAGATATGCGCGGAATACCTGAATGCTGTAAAGGATCATGCCGATCGAAAATACGATTCCGCCGGTGCGGCCGATGTTGGCTGAAAGCTGCTCCGATGAATTTGCGATCAGGGAGATATCTGAATAAAAGGGAGCGGTAAAGGTCGCGATCGTTGAAAGAATCACCAGGCCGAGGAACCCTCGTTGTGAAAGTAATGCACTCGAGATCACGAGCGAAATGTGTACAGTCGAAGCAATAGACGCTTCAATGCTGGTAACTTCGCCCTGGTAAATCCTGAAAAAACCGATCGCTGTAAATGCGTAGGAAAATAGGTAAGTTCCCAGTTTGTAGTATTTGGTTCTGCTCAAGGCATAGGATATAAGCGAGATAAGGGTCAGGAAAATAAATACGCCGTAACTGCTTGGTCCATAAAGCAGCACAATGAAAAAGAGCAGGCTTAGCACAAGCGCGAGACTGGATAGTAATTGTGCGCGGCGAAACTCACTCACCTCTTTGATCGAGGAGTCGGGAGTGATCAGTCTTTGTGCCATTTCGCGAATGCGCTCAAAACGGGATGCGTTTTGGCTGTTAAAAGGCGGTCTGGATGTTGTCATGATTATTCTCTCGCCTTTCTGATTTCGCCAGGAGGCTCGCTTCCTTTAATTTGGATCTCGGCCTGTTTTTGCCCATTGAATTGATTCAACAACTGGAAAGTGACCGACGCATCGCCAAGCGCCTGCCCCAATTCCTGTACGGTTTCACGCAGGATGGCATCTGTATTGGAGATTGCACTGATGCGAGACGAGATATCTGAAACGAGCGCTTCACGAGCACCTGTCTGTTGCGATTCTCGATAGAGACGAGCACTTTCCAAAGCACCGCTGACTTGGTCTGATAATGCGATCGCGAGATTGATCTCTTCCTGCGTCCAAGCTTCGGCGATCTCGGCTTTTTTCAGACGGATCGCACCGATGGTTTGTCCACGCACTTTGACAGGAATGCTGATCGTAAGATTATCATTTCCAATGATGATGTCGCCCGTGTCAAACGCTTTTGCAATACTCGGCTCCACGACCTCGGAATGTGTTCGTGTGGTGGTGGGGGGAGTTGCAATGAAGCCGATACGAGGCTGGTTGCGCAGGATCTTGCTCCAGGCTTCACGGCTTAATTCGCTGTAGGCAGCCCTGGATGCTTCCAATGCTTTTTCGGTTTCATTGAACAGATTCGCATTTTGAATTGCAACGGCGAGTTGTTCTGCAAGGATCTGCAAAGTGGCGCTGTCTTCATCTGAGAAGGCCTGTGGCTCCGTGCTTTGCACATCCAACGCGCCGAGGATTTGTCCGCTGACGATAAGAGGGAGCGCCATTTCTGAGCGTGTTTCGGGCAGGTCTGGATTGTCAAAGTAAACAGCGTCCTTACCCACATCCAAAGCGATGCGGGCTTTTGCGTTTTGGGTGACATAACCGACAATGCCGGTCTCGCCGACTTTGAGCTGATGCCCTCTCTCAAGCATTCGACGTCCGCCTTCGCTGTTCGCCGCACTCAGAACTGCGTATTCCTTATGCTCATCCAGCAGGAAGATGCCAATATGATAATAGCCAAAGTTGTCGTTGATAAGATAGGTCGTTTGCTGCAACAACTCGGACAGGTCACGGAAGGATGTGATGGCTTTACCAACATCTGCCACAGCCTTTAAAAGAATGCTGCGTCTTTCGGTTTCCCGTGTGCGTTCGGCAATACGCTCTTCGAAGTTGGAGAATGTATTCTGCAGGTCGGAAGTGATGTTGTGGAATGCATTCGAAAGATCTTCCAATTCATCACGTGTGTGAATTTGGACCGGCTCTATGTTCCGAGTTATTTTGTCGGAAGAAAAACGGTTTACATAGAAGGTGAGTCGGCGCAGCGGTTCAGTGATCGATAAAGTGTATACAAACAAAAATGCGCCAATGATGACAGCCACGATGGCAGTATAAATTCCAAGCGTGTTTTGCAGCTGCAGTGCAGACTGAAAAAGTTCAGCCTGTGGAAAAGCGAGCCCAAGCGACCAACCGGTTTCCAATCCGATGGGTGAGTAGGCAACGAACATGGAGCGTCCTTGTGGGTCGATTGTTTCCGCGAACCCTGAATTTCCTTTGATCATCGAGGAAACCATACTTGCCCAACCTGAAGATTTCGGCGATTGCGCAGCGGCAATCATGGAGTCCACCATAGTTTGATATTCTCCGCCATTCTCGCCGATCCCAAGGATTACACCTTCGGGACTCAATAAAAAGGCGTAACCGCTCTTTCCAACGGTTATCTGGTTTACGATGTTCTGTGTTTGCGAGAAGGCAATATCGGCTGTTGCCACACCTCTAAACTTGCCTGCATCATCATAGAATGGGGCGCTCCAGGTGACCATCCAAATTTCACCGCCTCCCGCGTCGAAATACGGCGGTGATAAAACAGGAGTATTTTTCTCTTTTGGCAGGGTATACCATTCCCAGCCAAAATAGTTGTACTCCGGGTTCCCAAGTTGGGTGAACTGCAACTCACCGCCAGGTGTGCGGCTGTAATAAGGTGACCAGTAATAGGCATTTGCCTGGAATTCGAACGGTTCATAAGCAATGGTGGAGCCGAATATTTGCTCGTTGTGGCTCAAGGTATTGCGAATGGCTTTTTTAATACTTTCTTCGTCATAGTTTCCAACCTCGGCAGATGCAGCCAGATCCACCGCTGACGTTTTTGTCCAGATCAGATTCGATCGAATCAATTCTGCCTTGGACGCCGTTTGAGCGATCAACTCGTTCTTGAGGGTATCAGTCAAAGCTGTTTTGGCCGCCTGGATGCTCAAGTAGCTGGAGGCGAACAAGGCAAATAACAGCAGGAAAATCACCACCATTGGAAGTTTGATTCGCAGACTCACCCGACGGCCAAATAAGCCTCTCTTTGGAGGCATTGTCAATGATCTGGCTGATGTCTTGGCGCTGCGAGTGAGCATGTAACTTTCCTTTGGATGGCTGTTGTAGTGAACTAGAAGTTATGGTTTTGTTACTTTAATTTAAGTGAACTGGTGTTTTTTCTTGCTGGCAGGACTTCGGTTTGCGGTGCGCCGATGCTGATCTCTGCCTCCTTGAGGTCGAATACTCTGCGTAGTTCGGTGGTTGCTGTGCGCACTACCGATTCAACATCCAAAGTTTCGCGAACGCGCGATGAAATGTTTGCAATGACTTGATTGCGCATGGCGTTTTTCTGCGTTTCATCCACAAGGCGGCTGTTTTCAAGAGCAAGGGCAACCTGTGCGGCCACTTTTTCCACAAGAATGCGTTCGCGTTCAGACCATGAGGCCGAAATTCCCTTCCGCTTCAAGAGGATGTTTCCGATATTCTGCCCATGCAAAATCATGGGGATATGCATGCCATCGCCTTTGTCGGCCTTCAGGTTCGAGAAAAGTGGACGAACTCCGGCGGGGGTGTATTGATAGGCAGGTTTGTGACGACTCGTAAACTTTGACCATGTTTCGCGCGCTTGCAGGGTTGTGTTGGCTTCCAATTCGTAGACGAGGCTTTTTGTTTCATCCAACAGACGAACGTTATCGATGGAAATGGCGATCAGGTCAGCAAGTGTTTGCAGGACTTCAGCATCCTGTGAATCGAAGGCTTTGAGTTGATCGGAGTGAATATCCAGAATGCCGATCACCTGACTGCGGACGGTGAGAGGCAGCATGATCCGTGATCGTGTGAGCGGGAAGTTCGGGTCACGAACAAAATTCGTCTCGCCAATGTCAAGGGAGATTTGCGGACGCCTTTGTTCGATGACAAGGTTGGTCATATTTAATCTGTTTGGCTCAATGCGGAAGCCCTGTCCAATCAGCTGTTTTCCGGAAACGGACGATGCAGCTTGCAGGAAGGCTGTTTTTTTACGTTCATCAAGCAGGTATAGACCCGCGTGATAATAACCAAATTGATCAGATATCAGCCGGGTTGATTCTTCCATCAACTCGGAAATGTTTTGGATCTCCGCGATCGTTCTGGTGACGCTTGTTGATGAGCGAAGTTGGGAGGCGCGTGCTTCAAGTTCCTCGGTTCGTTCGCGGACCCTGTCTTCCAATCGTTCACGTTCAATTGTGAGCGCGCTGAATGCATTTTGCATCTCTTGAATAACACGTGTAAGCGCTTTCTTGAATTGGTTGATGGCAACGAGCAGAATCGCACTAATAATGGAGAAGTCGATCACATATGTTGCCCAGTCCACAATTGTGGTGACGGGTACGCCAGCGGCCGCAAACTTGTAAATGCCAAGTTGTTGTAAAGTGGCGATCGAAGCAAAGGTCAAAATACTCACAAGGAGCGCGATAAGATCAATACGCTTATCGAACAATAATGATGAAAGAATGATAAATGCGATAAAAAATACGCTTCCGTCGATCCACGGCCCCCATGAGAGGATCGAATTCGTTGCAATTATATAAACCATAAAAAGCAACGTGGCTGCTCGTACCGAGTACGGAGTCTTTAGAACTGTGATCGAGAGTAGAACAATATACAGAACTGGGAACAACACACGGTCGGTGACTGAAGCGGTGGGAAATGAAACTGCTATTAAGGCTGCACCCAGGACACAGGCAATACGTAAAACGGCAGAAATGAACTGCTCGCGCCACCCAATATAATCAAAGGCGGCTGGATTCGAACTGTCCACGGCAGGTGACTTGAAAAATGGATTGCTGCTATTCATTATTGTCACTCATGGATACTTCAATGTTTACTTCTGCGGCTTCGAGTGCACGACCCAATTCCCTGACAGTGGTTTGGAGAATACTATCAATGGTCGTGGATGCCCAAACCTTTGAGGTGATTTCATTTACCAGCCGTTCGCGTGTGGCGATGGACTGACTTTCTTCCACAAGACGTGCGTTTTCGAGAGCCAGGGCCGCCTGAATAGCCACGGATTCGATCAGGTTCTTCTGCTCGGGCGTCCAATCGTTTGCACTCGACATGTTGATCTGGCCGATGATTTGATCGCGCAGGGTAAGCGGAATCTCGATTTCTTGTTTTTCAATCGTTTCACTATCGCCAACTGCATATTCAAGTTTTTGGTCCGCTGCAAGCGATAACCAGGCACCCTTAAGATATTGTTGTTGGGTTGCACTCATTTCGGCGAGACTTTGTTGCGATTCTGTGAAAAGTCGGGAGTTTTCGATCGCGATCGAGATCTGATTCGCCATGTTTTGATATGCATCGGCGTCCTGCTGTAGGAATGCATTCTCTTTTGTAGAGTGCAGTTCCAGGGCGCCAATAACACGGTCGCCAATGGCTAGCGGCAACGCAATCTGTGAGCGTGTGTATGGGAGCAGGGGATTATCAGATCGGACGGAATCCGTTCCCCCGTCAAGAGTGAACCGCACCTGCTTTACGCGGATGGCGGTGCCGACAGCACTTTTCCCATTGATGTTCAAGTGGTGCTTGTTTTCGATCAACACCCTGCCTGCATCTCCGGTGGCTGCTCTTAGCTCGGCCCATTGATTAGTGGCATCGATGATGAATATCGCCGTGTAATAACATTCCAATTCATCGCTGATCAAGAATACTGCATGATTGAGTAATTCATTGGGGTCAAGAATGGCGGTAATGGATCGCCCGACACGATTGACCTTTTGAAGGAGTTGTGTGCGTTCGGTGACGCTATTCTCGAGGTTGTCACGTTCGTGTTTGAGAACGCTTAACGTACTCTGTATCTGTTTCTGCGTTTCGAAAATTGCGGCTTCCAAACGCTGGAATCCCAAAATGATGATCACACCAAACATGGTAATGGCGGCGCCTGCACTGATCCAGTCGCTTGGTTTTGCCGGTGATGCGTTTGGGTTGATTGGAATGAGCTGCCCATTTTGCATGAGCAAGCCGATCACCACAAACGTCAAGATGTCCAAAACGATTGCCGCAATACCGGCTCTGGGGGAAAGCATGAGTGTGGCGAAAACGATCAGACCGAGGAAGAAGAAAAGACTGTCGCCCAAGATGCCATGTGTAAATAGCTCACCCAGTGCCAGTGCGAAAATACTAAGAAGGAAAACGCCCATGCGTATTGAATACGGAAAGCGAATAACGGTAACGATCCCAGTCAATACATAAACCGATACGAACAACACTTTAATGATCGTGTTGCCAGCACCGCTCAGTGCCGGAATTAAGGCAAGCACGCCCAACACCAGCGACCCGATTAGTAGAGGCATCGTAAATTGTTCACGCCAGGTTTTGTACAACTGGCGTGTGGCCTCTTCAGGACTATATTCTGGGTTGGTGGAATTGCTTTCCATCATTGGTTATTTTCCTGTTTCGTGTCATCAGGTTTGATGCGGATTTTTGTGTAATGCGCGCCGGTAAGCCTTGAGAGTTCGCTTGCGGTCGTGTTTAGAATGGATTGAATATCCGTTGATCTGCGTATCTTACTTGTCACTTCATAGATGAGACGTTCACGCTCGGCTTGTACACGGATCTGTTCCAACAATCGGGCATTGGCAATGATGGCTGCAAGGCTTCCGCCTAATGTGCCGAGCATTTCCTCGTCATTTTCAGTATAGGCGTCAGCTTGTTCACTCTCAACATTCAAAACGCCGAGCAATTCATTACGGTAGACAAGTGGAATTGCCAGTTCCGAGCGCGTGTTCGAGCTGACGCGTATATATCGCGGATCGTCGGTGACATCTTTTATGCGCAATGGGCGTTTGTGGGCAGCAGCCCAGCCAGTGATGCCGCTTCCAATGGGTATTTGTACTTTGGCAACATCTTCAGCGTATCCCATGGATGCCTTGACTTCAAGCATGCTTTTCTCTCGATTTGCAAGCAGGATTGTGACACGGTCGCCGCCAAGAGTGACCTGGAGGCCGTTGACCGCGTTTTCGAGTGCCTCTTCAAGGGTCGTGCCGGATGCGGCAGTCGTAGTGATGTGGTGCAACAGGCGGTGTTGAGATAGATGTTCCTGGGTTTCTGCAAATAATTCAGTGTTGACCACGGCAATGGCAACCTGGTCTGCAAGGATTTGCAGACTGCGCAATTTATCCTCTGTAAAAGCATATGGATGAACGCTTTGAACATCCAGCACGCCTAGAATTCGCTCACCGACCTTCAAAGGTACGGCTGCTTCCGAGCGTGTATCAGGGAAGAGTGGATTGGCATAATAGGTGGCATCTTTGGTTGTGTCGCCGACGACGAGCATCTCACCGCGGCTGCTTACATAACCGACAATGGATTTTGATCCAATGCCGATCTTATACCCGGAACGCTTCATCTGGGTGCCCGCCTCACCAGTGGCTTCGCGGATCACAGCGAATTCGCCTGGCAGGTCATGCAAAAAGACGGATGCATGGTAAAAGTCAAAGCGTTCGCGGATGAAATTCACAGCTTTGATCAGCAGTTCATCAAGATTGAGGGATCCGCTGATGTCGCGTGCGATTTCCGCTGCGGTTTCCAGTTGGAGCGCCCTGTGCTGGCTTTCATCCAAAAGGTGGACGTTGTGGATCACGCCCGCCACCTGTCCAGCGATGGTATTGAAGAACTTTAAGTCGTCATCATCAAACGCATGTTCCTCTTCCAAATCTTGAATAATCAGCGCGCCAATGGGGTTATTCTGCACAAGCATCGGGGCGCCCATCCAGGAGCGGCCGGGCTTGCCCGAAAACTTCGCGCCCATTTCGATCATTCTTTTTTCCGTATTTTCCACGATCATTAGTGGCTGACGCGTACGGATCAAAATCGATGTGAGGCCTTCTCCGAGGGGGAAGGATTCGATCGAGGTGATTTTTCCATCCTCATATGCAAATGGAATTCTGATGGTATTGTCTTTTTCATTGTAAAGCGCGACGATCATGCTGTAATCGCCGATGACTTGCTGTATTTTAGCGAGCAAATTCATGAAGAAGCTCTGCAAGTCGGAAGATGTCGCAACAACTTCGTTGATGGATACAAGAGCTTCCACCTCTCGCAAATGCTTTTCTGTTTGCTGGATTGCATCCACTTTTTCCATCGTTACTGCCATGAGATCAGCCAGATTGGCGTAAGGCTGCATGGTCGCGTTGGATAGAGATCGTTGATTCCCGCCCATGGTGACGAAAGCGATCAATTCTCCGCTTTTTCTGAGGGGCAAAAAGGCGGCAGAGTCGAGTTTGAGCATTTGCATAATGCTCACGAGAATGGCGGGTACACCATTCTCTGTGGCTGAAGCGATCACCGGTCCGCCAAACAGATAGTTTTCGATTTCGGCTAAGCTTGCCTCGTTGTGACTCGGCAGTTTGATGTTCCCTTTAATTCCGTTGGAATGAGAGAATAATTCCAGTTTTTTGTTTATCGTACGGAAAATGCTGACAGAATAGGGCGCATCCTTCAGAATTTTGCTGCCGATCTCAAATATTTCGCTTTCAGTATTCGCTTCTGCGATCAATCTGCTTGAGCGATAAAGATGTGACAACTCTTCAAAATTGACCTGGCTGGTTTCGGTCAGACCGGCTGTTTGAATGGCTGTAGCTGTTTGGCTGGCCAACGTTTGCAGCATGGCAACTGTTTCAGAGTCATCAAATGCTCCAACTTGTGTACTTTGCACATCAAGAACGCCGAGCACCAGATGTCCGATGGAAATTGGCAGGCTTGCTTCAGAGCGGGTTTCAGGCAGTAATTCGTTTTTTAAGTGGATCGGATCTTCGGATACATCTGATGCAATGCGCGGTTGATTATTTGCGCTGACCCAGCCAATGATTGAATCTGAATTTACTTCCAGGCGATACTTTCTTTTTATCAACCCGCTGGTCGCCGAGCCAAACCCGGTCTTGAATTCAAGAGTCTTTCCGTTTTGATCCATCAGAAATACACTTGCCTGATAAAAACCGAACTGCTGAACAAGAAGTTCAACGGTCTTATTGAGCACTTCATCAAGACTTGAAAGTGAAGTGACGTTTTGCGCCACTTCCGCCGCAGTGCGGATCTGGCGGCTGCGCTCGTCAACAGTTTGCTCAAGGGAACGATACAAGCTTCCCACCTCATCAGCCATTCGGTTGAAGGAATTGGCCAATAGCCCAACTTCATCATCTCCTTTAACTTCCGCGCGCTGACTCCAGTCTCCATCAGCAAAACCGTGGGCGATTTGAGAGAGGGATCGCAGCGGTTTAATGATGCGAACGGTCCAAAAGACAAGCACGAGACCGGTTGCAATCAATGCCCCCATAAACAGCAGGATCGTAAACGGGGCAAGGCTTCCGAGGTTTTGATATGTATGGCTTAAGTCTACTTTTAGGACTGCCCCGGCCTGTATTCTTGGCATCCATTGAATCTGGAACAATTCAGAGGCGTTGTTTGTACTTTCAACTTCGACAACCTCGGGCTGAATCCCTTCTTGCGTTTTTAAATCAAAAAGCGTGGAACTGATCTTGTCTTGTGATTCAATGGCTGACTTAAGAATTGAAAACTTGTTGGAGTCGGGCGAACCTTGTAAATATTGCTGATCTGACAGGACAAGATATGTTGAACTCAAACCGCTTAACGGTTGCATCAAGTCTTGAAGGTTTTTCTTCTCGGTAATCCCCACAATGGATCCAAGCGCAGTGCCTTGTTCTGTCTCGTATTTTAGTGCTGTGACAAGAATGAGCTCTTCCTCATATAAAGGTGAAAGCCCATAAAGGGCCATGGAAGGGTGCTTGTCAAATTTTTGATCAAAGATCAATGGGTCGAGTGTTTTTCCCTGCCAGGTTTCATCGGTGGCAATTTTTATTTGCCCCTCCGTGTCCAGAAGCAGGAATTGATCGAATGCAGGCATACTCTCCTGCTGATTCAGGTTATTAAACTCTTGCAGGATGCCTTCCCGAATGGCCAGGAACTCATCACTTTTTGGGTCTGAATGAAGTGCAAGCTCAAGCAGGATCTGAAAATCGCTGCTTTTGAGCAATTTCTCAAACTGGATTTCCTTCTCGCCAACTTCCTGGTCAATAACCCTTAATTGGGAAGTGAGCAAATTTTGTGATTGGATGCCCGCCTGCTCACGTAACAACGCACGCGTACGAAAATAAGCCGTTCCCGCCATCAAAGCGAGAGGGAGAAAAGTAAAGATTAAGAGCGTTCTTACAAGAGTACCTGCCAGACTGCCCTTATATCTTTTTTGATTTGGGTCCAATACGGGCGTCGTTTGAGTTGCTGTCATTGACGGGTTAACTATACTCCCAAACCGGCTCTCCGCTTAAGATACGACGAATTTGATCAGGAAAACGGTCTGGGTCAAGCGGTTTGCCCAAAAAGCCATCGAACCCCGAATCTTTTGCCTTTGTCATTTGCTCCATGCTGGCTTCTGCTGTCACGGCAATGATCGGCACCGCTTTGAAACGCTCGGATGCGCGGATCTTCTTCAACGCCCCGTAGCCGTCCTCATAGGGCAGGCGGATATCCATAAGAATAAGGTCAAGGCGTGGCAATGTGTCGGCATATTCCACTACTTCGTAGCCGGATGTCTTCCACTCGCAATGGATTCCCAAATAGCCCAACATGCGCGCGATCAGCACAAAGTTGGAAACATTGTCCTCGACAACCAGGACAGCCGCATCCTTTGGGATATTCGGTTTGCGAATTGGCTGTGTATCTGATATGGCAGGAATTTGGTCAGACATTAGGACTCCTTGTTATATAGCGTTCGATCTGCTGGGAAAGCGTATCAATATCAATGGGCTTTTGGATATATCCATCACATCCCGCTTCCAGTGATTTTTCGCGATCGCCGCGCATCACATTTGCAGTAACTGCCACGATGGGGATTTTTGTAAATTTTTGAACTGCTTTGATTTTTGCGGTTAGGGTGTAGCCATCCATGTCCGGCATGTTGATATCCATCAGGACAAGGTCAATATTGCCATTTTCCAGATTTTCCAGCGCCTGGCCTGCATTAACGGCTTCGATAACAACATAATCCTCAGATTCAAGAACTCTGCGAATCAAACTTCTGTTGTCGGGATTATCTTCCACATAAAGTATAGTACCTTTTTTTGTTTCCGGTAACATACGGCTGCCTCCAACCTGAATTTTACTGTAAGTCATGCCTACCTACATAACAGCAACCTTACAGATGGAATAAAAAATCGAGGCAGGCAAATCCTCGATTTGGTTAGAGCGGGTGATGGGACTCGAACCCACGATATCTTGCTTGGGAAGCAAGCGTTCTACCACTGAACTACACCCGCTTGGTTGAATGAATTGGATTATAAGCGACATGGAAAAGGCATGTCAAGCAGAGGAAAATCTACGCTTTATTGCTGACCTGTTTACTGGTTCCGTTTAAGCAGCAGGTTTGCCAGTTCAAGCATGGATTTGCCTGCCTCACCTTTTGGATCAGCTTTGTTTAGGAATTCGAGGGCTTTTTGGGTCTCTTTTTCGGCAACTTCCTTTGCGTAGCTTTTTCCACCTTCGTCTTCGAGTTGGGCGGCGACTTCTTTAACCTCATTGGGGGCGATGGGTCCCTGCATCCAGCGTTTGGCGAAATTGCCCTGCTTGCCTAGACCATATAGAATGGGCAGGGAATTTTTTCCTTCCACCAAGTCACTTGCCGCAGATTTTCCCGTAACGGCTTCGTCACCCCATATTCCGAGAATATCATCCTGTACCTGAAACGCCAGCCCGAGATGGTGACCAAACAAGCGATAAGCTTCCTGCTTGGATTCGTCGGCACCGCCGAGCAGCGCGCCGATATGGGTGCAGGCTGAGAGCAGGGCGGAGGTTTTCCCGCTGACCATGGGCCAGTAGTCATCGATGCCGAGATCGCTGTGTTCTTCGTAGGACATATCCAAAAATTGACCACGTGTCAGGTCGAGGCAGATGTCATTCAATATTTTTGCGGCTTTGACCACAATCTCCGCTGGATAATATTCGATCAGATCAACGACGGCTTGGTTGGCGATGACAAACAGGGCATCGCCAGCATTGATCGCCATTGGCGCACCCCATTTGACCCAAACCGTATTCCTACCGCGCCTTTTATCTGAATTGTCTTGAATATCATCATGTACCAAAGAGAAGTTGTGAACCAGTTCAACCGCGGCGGCTGCGGATTTTGCGCGTAGCCAGTAAGATGTGTGCGTGTCTGAGGTTGTTGTTTCTACTTCATTTTCATTACATGAAGCAGTGGATAGTAAAACAAGTAAGGGGCGTATGCGTTTGCCTGTGGCTTCCGGGCCGGCACCGTCACCTGTCCAACCCATGTGGTAGGTGAGCATCTCGTGGAAGGGTTGGGTGCGGGGCTGATCGAGGCGGGCGACCTGGCGTTGTAATTCCTCTTCAACAGCCTTGAGCATGGTTTTCTGAATATTTGTCATGATGATTTCCGTTTTGCAGGATTGAGCGTGCGTCGCACGACTTTACCAGATTTTCAAATCCCTTTCCAGCTGTTCTGGTGACTGGAAGTGAATGGTATGGAAGCCCATTTTGCGGGCGACTTCGATATTTGGAAACGAGTCATCAACGAATAAGCACTCACTGGCTTTTCGGCCAATCCTATCCAATGTGAGTTGGAAGATGGCAGGGTCTGGCTTGATGAGCTTGTGCTCGCCTGAGATGATCATGTCATCGAAGAGGTCGAGGAAATCATAGCGTTTTTGCATGAGCGGGAATTTTTCGGCGGAGAAATTGCTGAGTAGATAAATCGGCCAGCCTTCGCGCTTCAACCTGCGGACAATGTCCACTGTGCCATGATAGACGTCGGTGATGCTGTCTTCCCAATACGTGTCATAGGCTTGGATGAGGTCAGCGTAATGCGGGTATTGCTCTGAAAGAAGCGCGATGCCCTCCTTGAATGGACGGCCTGCGTCTTGATGCGCATTCCATTCGTGGAAGCGAATTTCCTGGAGGAAAGAGTCAACAGCTTGCGGGTCGGGGAAGAAGCGATCGTATACGGCGTGAGCATCCCACTTAACGAAGACATTGCCAAAGTCAAAGATGATGGTTGTGATGGCGGAATCCATTTATTGTATTAATCTCCAGACTTCAAAACCCGCAAACCCAGTGGAGCCGAGTTTTGCGCGGGGTTTTGCCGTCCATTGTGCGAACATGCCGAGCGTTGGGTCTGATGGGTCGTACAACATGACTTCGTCGATGATGAAGCCCTGCTCGGTATTGTAATTGGTGACGGAGTACACGCGCCCTTGTGAGTCGACGCGATTGACGACGAGCATGTGTTCGAAATTGCCTTCCGTGCCCGAGTAGATATAAACAAAATCCCCTGGCAGGAGCGGGTTGGCGCGCCAATCGAACTGATTGATCTTTACTTTATATCTTGTGTTTGTGTAGAGTTCTTTTGGGAACGCGGTTTTGATGGTGATCTGGTCTTTGCCAAGATCGGGATTGATGAGGAAGAAGTCGTGTGCTTCAAGTGTGCTTTCGCTCAGGATGCCTGCTTTTTGCAGGATGGCGATGGCGAGCGGCCCGCAGGTGTTGCTTGGGTCTGAAAAGCGGACGTGATTGATAAGCACCGACATTTGTTTGCTTTGTTCATAGGTCGGAGCAATAAAGAACAGGGACGCTTCATATAATTTGATCTGTTGTTCGAGCGTGAGCGGACCCGCGGGGACGATCTCTCCCGTGCCGATCATGACCTGTGCGGTGGAGAGTGTGGCGGTCGCCGATGGAAGCGGCGTGGAGGTTGGCAAAGCGGTCGGCGTCGATGTAAATGTCGGCGCGGACGTGCCTGCTTCGGTGGCTGTGGGGCTGGCTGTGTTTGTACCCGTTGGGAGTGCAGTGGCAGGAATCAGCGTACTCTTTATCCCCGCGATAAGACTTCCGCTGGGGGCGGTGGGTTGTGGGACGAATAGAAAACCGATAAAAAAAAGACTTGCGATCAGCGCGCCGATGCCAAGCCCAAAACTTAGATATCTAATGTCAGATGGTCGCATGGCGTGTATTTTATCGCTTGTCTCATGAATAAGTAAACCTTGTAATCGAGGGCGGGAGATGGTACTTGTTAGAAGGCTGGTGTTCTATTTTGGGGGAAACATTTCAACGATGGTGAAATCGACCCAGAACAGTGACTGTGTGTTGGGAATGTTATCAATGAGCGCCTGACCGATCTCTTTCGAGGGATCCTGCAAATCCTTCCACCAGGGCTTATCGGCGAGGTACCCATATTGAAAGCCAACAGGCGCAGGCGCGAAGGTTTTGCCCCATTCTGTGAATTCACCCACCATTTGGTCAAAAGATTCAAATCCCTGGCTGTCATTTATGAATACGATTCCATCGCGGACAGTGGGCGGCATCCAGGCGGAATCCCAGTGTTTGAGGAACAGACGATAATTCGAGTTGTGTTTTCGGATCGCGCTCACCCAATCCTGCGCAACCTCGTCTGTGATCGGTTCTCCCTGCGGGCCTTTCGTTGACTGATACCATTCCACATCCACGCCGAAACCGACGACGCTGGGATGATGGCTGTACTGGTTTAGCACGATGTCGATCAATTCGTCCATGCTGGCGTTGCCTGCCTCCACTTGAAGCCAGACATCGTATCCCTGTTCGTCAAAGGCGGTGAGCAATTCTTCGTTCATGTCCACGTATCCGCAGGTGATGTTGGGGTCAGCGGTTTCGCAGTTGAAGTTGAGATAGGTTCCTTCTCCAGAAATAATACCGACGATCCAGATCACGGCTGGCCTTGCGCCTTCGAATTTCGCGGCGATCTGCTTGCCGACATCGGGCCAATACTCGTTGCCTGGGTTGAAGGTTGGCCCATAAGGTGAATAGCGATAGCCCGCCTCCAGTTTGGCGGGAGTTTGCGCGGGTGCCGATGTGCAGCTTGTGAGGAGCAGAATGATGAACGCTGTGTAAAGAATTTTCATTGCTATGACCCAGTTCCTGTGTAGCTATTTACACCTTTTGTCCACACCCAATAGGTGAGGGCAAACAAGCCAATGCCGATGACGGGGGAGAAGTAAGTGAGGTGCGAAACATCCTCGGGCCGTAAAAATATCTGCGATGGATAGAAGGCGATGAAACCGATCGGCAGGACGTATGTGAAGGTGAAACGAAAAGCGCCGTCGAAGATGGACATGGGGTAGGGGGCAAACTCACGCAATCTCCATGCCAGCCCCAGCACGGGGTATGAGTCCAGCACCCAGAAGGCGGCGCAGGCAGCCAGCACCACAATGGAAATTTGCACGAGCGCGGCGCTGAACAAGGTAATGAACAGCAGACCCACGCGGCCAAACGTCCATGCCACATGAAGTTGACTGGCGGTATAGATCAACAAGGCGGTCCCCACAAAAAGCTGGGTCAAGCCCTTCAGGTCGAACATTTCGGAGGTGTAGTAGAACATCATGTTCAACGGGCGGAAGTAGTACTTCAGGAAATTTCCCTGCTGCAGGTTGAAGCGTAACTGCCAGAAATGATCGAAGATGATCTGCATGGGTGAGATGGCGATCATGTAAAAGGCGTAGATGAAAGCCATTTCCATCAGCGACCAGCCCGCGAGGTCGGGCACAGTATCGAAGATGACCCAAAACACACCCAGTGTGATGAGGCTCGAAAAGAACATTCCGATCGAACTGATGATAAAGTCCACGCGATATTGCAGGCGCGCCTTGATGTATTGCGCCTCGATAATGAAGTACAGTCGAATGTATTCGCCGATGCTGCGCATGACTAGCCTCCCGCGATCCGCAAGACTTTGACCGCCTGCTCGAAGAAGAGACGGGTCAGGGCGTACAGGACGACTGCCCAGACAACCTGAACAATCAGCATG
Source organism: Candidatus Villigracilis affinis (assembly GCF_016705895.1). NCBI lineage: Bacteria > Bacillati > Chloroflexota > Anaerolineae > Anaerolineales > Candidatus Villigracilaceae > Candidatus Villigracilis > Candidatus Villigracilis affinis. The sequence continues at coordinate 419,948 of NZ_JADJKT010000037.1, forward strand.
CTGACGAATATCTGCGGATCCTGATCGGGCTTGGTCAGCATCATCAGCGGGGTGTGATAAATGGTTTGAAAAGGCAGCAGCAGCAAAATGCTTTGCAGTTTTGCGGGGAAGAACTGCAAGGGAATCAATGCGCCTGAAAGCGCAAGGATGATGATCTCCTTGGTGGTGCTCAGGCCCCAGACCGATTCAGTGTAGAACGCGAGGATGCCGATGAAATAGTCGAAGCAGAAACTGATGACGAATGCGAGGAGCAGGCTGAGGGGAAAGAGAAGCGTTCCGATTCCCAGAGGAATGGCCACTTTGAAGACCAATGTAATGATGAGAAGCGTCGGAATGGTGATGACCATCAAACTCATCAGCGTTTGACCGAGGCTGGTAAAGAGGATGTAGGTCTGATAATCCAGCGGCTTGGTCATGTAAGTGGAGATGATGCCTTCGCGGATCTCGTATGAGACTTCCCAATCCACATAGGTTTTGAGCAGGATGAAAACAGCGGAACCGATGGCGACATACAAAAATGTTTCGTTGAAGGTCATGCTGCGCAAGGTATCTGAATTTTTGTAGATGCTGTGCCACAGATAATAGGCTACACCGAGATAGATGAAATTGCCGATCAGCGAAAGCAGCGGACCGAAGCGATAGACCAGCCCAACCATGAAAGAGCCGCGAGTGAATGCCAGATACTTTCTCATGCCAACGCTCCATCGTAAATGCGCTGAACGACATCCTCCATGGCGATCTCCACGATGCGGACATCCAGAATGGAGAAGTTGGTCATCACACAGTTCAATACTTCCGACAGCGGCGTCAAAGCCTGGTCGATGGTGATATCCGTCCAGAATTCTTCGGTTTGCGCAACGGTGATCTTGTTCGTCGCGCCGAATTGCTCGGCAAGTTTTTTCTTGAGCGCATCGAGCGTGCCTTCGTCGAAATCGTTGACCTGAACCTTCAATGTGCGATATGCGCCGAACAAGGCATTGACCTTCTTCGTATCGCCATCGTACAGTTTTTTGCCTTTGTCGATGATGATGACGCGGTGCGACAGGGCTTCGACATCGCCGAGGTCGTGCGTGGTCAGGATGATGGTCGTTTTGCGGGCCGTGTTCAATTCCTTGATGATGGTGCGGATCTTGGCCTTGATGGAAATATCCAGCCCGATGGTGGGTTCATCCAAAAAGACGATCTGCGGGTTGTGCAGGAACGAGGCGGTGATATCGCACAACATGCGCTGACCGAGCGAGAGCGTGCGCACCTGCTGTGAGTACAGTGCTTTCAGCCCGACCAATTCATTGAACATGCCCATGTGCTCATCGAAGGTCTTTTGTGAGACCTTGTAGATCTCTTTCAGGATCTTGAACGACTCGATGACGGGCAGATCCCACCATAATTGTGTGCGTTGACCAAAGACCACGCCCATGATCTGTGCCTGACGGATGCGATTCTCGAACGGCACATGGTCGTTGATGCGGATCTCGCCGCCCGACGGCTTGAGGATGCCCGTCATCATTTTGATGGTGGTGGATTTGCCCGCGCCATTCGGCCCGATATACCCGACGATCTCGCCCGCTTCGATATCGAACGAGATGCCGTCTACCGCTTTGACGGTGCGATAATCTCCCGAGAACAGGTCGCGAAATGCGCCGCCCAGTCCTTCGCGGCGGTTGAGCACTTTAAAGTGCTTGGCAAGATTGTTGACGTGAATAAGGCTCATGTTTTTTTCCAATGAATGGGGTAGGGCGTTGATTGTAGAATAAACGTTCTACAGCGTCAAGGTGTGTTTTCCCCTTTTATGTCGACTTTCTCAAAGTCGGTTCAAAATTCCTTGAATATCTGGATGAAGTGCGTATCGCTCAAGCCGTTGATGGTGAAGATCAAACGCGCATCGCCTGCCCTGTGAGATTCTTCGATCTTCCAGCGCCATTCGCACAGCCCATTTGAGTCGGCGGTTGCTTCCATTTGCAAAGACTCACCTGATGGGGGGACATAGATCAATCTACAAACCGTTCCCGGGGCTGCCTCCGCCGAAACGGTGAGGTAATTTTTCAGCAACGCTTTTTGTGGGATATGGACGGTGAAATCACCGTAAGGGGAGACCGTTAAAGTAGCATTTGGCAGAGATTCGGGGAGCCTCCTGCCATCGCTAACCCGGGCTGCGAGAAGCAGGAGGATGGCTAATGGGAAAACAAACAGGACGAGACGGAAATACCATTTTATATTCTTCATGATGGACAAGTATATTCCGTCTCGTGAATTGATATGGAAATGTTTAAAGTTTTTGCTGATGCCATTCCTGTGTCACGGCATCCAGCGCGGAAAGATATTGCCCGCGCTCAAACACGAACGGACCCAGCCCGCTATAGTCGAGCGGCTTCCAGCCTTCTTTGAGCGCATCCGCTTCGTCCACGAAAGGACTGTAGGTGTTACTGCTGAGGTAGGGACTGCGCAGGTCGCTCCATGTGATGGTGCGTTCATTGAAGGCGATATCTGCGGTAATGCTGCCACAAAGCTCGATGGTGCAGGTGCAGGTCAGAAGGACGCTTCTTGCGTATATTTTCCTGCCCAGCATTTCGTTGCGGAATTGCCCAAAGCGCGGCACTTCAAAACCGATGTAACTGGAACGGGTCTTGATATCCCCATCCCAATCCTTCTTTTCGATTTTTGTAACCAGGTCGATCAGGTTGCTGTTGTTGATGTAGATATTGATCACAGGAAAACGATACCCGCCCTCTTCATCCACGTACTGCTCGATAACGAATTTGATGGTATCCATTTCAATCTCCTATTTCGCGCAACGGGGATTTGCCAATACAAAGAAATCCTGTGGCCAGGCTTCTTTTATATTGGATGTTGCGCTAATAAGGGATGAATGAAGGAGATTTATGTCATCATGACAGTATGTTGTTATTATACTGCGCTACTTGATTACCCGCCCGTCGGAGGCCCTGCGAGTTAGCTTTGCGCCCCGCATCGTCCGTTCCTATCATGTATAATACCCCCATGCCCATACAGTGGATTGAACATAAGGGAGCAAAAATCCTCCTCATCGATGTCTCCAACCTGGAGAATGACCACGTCACATTAAACGCGCATTTGGAAACACTGATCGCCCTACTAAAGACAGAGCCCAAAGACTCGGTTTTAGCGGTTGCGGATTTGCGCAACACAAACCTAAACAATAATGCGCTGATGGTGCTGATGCGAAATGCGTCTTTGGCGGCTCCCTACTTTTGCAAAAGCGCGCTGGTCATCGAATCAAATAATGCGCGGAGCATCGTTCTCGATTCATTTAACATGATTATCAAGCGTGTTCCCAAACGCTTTGACGACCTGGACGCCGCCAAAGCGTGGTTGGTCAATGACATCATTCAGCCCCCAGTTGATGACAGACATACGCTGAAACAGAAACAGCCTGTTGGATAGCATCTCATCTTCCTGCAAACCAGCCTCCCCGAAAAGGGAGGCTGGTTTTTAATCGTTAATGCAAGCTGAACAAACGCCTCTACACATTTATTTCGTTACCATCGCCAGCAATGATTGCGCCATCTTTGAACTTATATTTATCGAGCATGTTTGTTCGCTCCGCCCGTCAGCAGGGACAAGACCTTCCGTGACAAACTGATCACGGGCGTGCCCAACTTATCGAGATTTTCCGCTGCTTTGATGAGACCTTCAATGCTGACCGAGTACCATTTTTGATTCGGCTTGGGTTTGACGGCTTCATCTGCCAGTTTGCCAAAATCTTCGGCGACTTCGGCGGCTTGTTCGGCAGGGAGTTTTTGAATCATGGCGTCTACCGCTTCGCCCAGTTGCAGCAGAGTGTCTTTGAGTTCGGGGGCAATCTCGGCGGAGTTGATTTTGTTGTAATTGCCAGAAATCAGGTTGCCAGATAAATCTCCACCAATTGCAATACCACCATTCTCAGCTTTAATGTTTTTGTCTCTGCCAGTGAAGTCGCCACCGCCAGTGTTGACATTGTAAATAGTGGTCACATTAGTCTCTTGACCTCTTGCTTTCCAACTTGAAGCAGGTATTCATATTTCAATGGTTCTGCGAGGGCTTCAGGCAGGGACTCGTTTTTTCGGGATTCAATCCTTTGATTGACGCATGAATCTCATCCAACTGATACCGTATCGCGGACAGGGCGTCTCGCCGCGTGTGTTCTTGACCATCAATGGCGATGGTGATCTTGCGGTCTTCAATATCGGCTTTGACCAGGGCTTTGTTCTCGCCAATTTTGAGCACAACGCCCGTGCGCCAGACGAAACCATTTTCAATCTTCTGGTTCATGCGGACAATGAAGCGGGTGATGACGCTGGAGGGCAAAACGGGATAGGCATACTCAAAGGCAGGGACGCCGTTGAATTTCAGTTCGGCGGGTTCGTCTTTGGGGAGCAGGTCAGGGACGAGGAAGGTTTTATCGGCTTCAATGTCGTAGCACAGTTCGAACTTTTTCATCATGTCCACGATGAAGAGACGTTTGCCGCGCGGATATTCGGGCAGGTTGAGAATCTCATCGAGCATGGACGTGGTGAGCACGCCTTTGTTTTGGAACAAGGTATGCGAGTTGAGAATTTTGTACACGCCATTCGTGACCCACTGCGGATTGAGAATGCCGAGCGCTTCGAGGCGGGGATCATCCTGAAAGTGCAGGACAACGCCGAGGTCGTGCAGGAAGCCGATCAGCGTGCGTTGACTGGTCTCATCGCTGACTTCGTTTTCGGCGCACAGTTCGAGATATTTATCGTGGGTGATGAAATTGGACTGGCGCCCCAGTTCTTCCAGTTTGGTTTTGACGGTGAACCAGGTTTCAGGCAGCAGATCGCGGACATGCGGCAGGTTGTTGACCTGCTCGGTGATGGCGGCTTTGAGTTCTTCAATGCCTGCGCCTGTGGCGGCGGAGGTTTCGAGGATACCGACGATGTTGGGATATTTCTTTTGCAAGCCTGTGCGGTCAATGTCGAGCGGGTGCTGGTCAATTTTGTTGCCAACGATCAGGACAGGCGACTCGCCGCCAAAGGATTGGATGATCTTGAGCCAGTATTCGACACGGTTTTCTTCCTGAGTTAATCGGGAATCAAGAACCAACATATAAAGACTGCGTTTGGTGAGGAAGAACTGGTGGGTGGCGTGCATGATTTCTTGTCCGCCGAAATCCCAGATGTTGATTGAAGATTTAGATTTGAATTTCGTTTTAAACTGACTTATTGACCTTCCATTGGCTAATTGAGATACCCTCAGTTTTGGTTGATTTTCTTCAAAGGCGTTTTGCCTTGAACCTGTAACAAAATGGTTGAGGGGAATTTGTGGATGTTTTACCGAACGGATATAACCTCCTCCCAAATTAAATTTTGCGTCACTGTTTTAGAATTTCTGGAGGAAGTTATCTTTTGCGAATTTAAATCCAACTTAAGAGTTCCCTAGTTTTAAATTTGATTGGCTCTTTTGAGTTTTTCAGTGAAACCTGAAAATAGGTTGCTAAGAAATTACCGAGGCTTTTGGGAAATTTTGTCATTTCCGAAAGCTTTACCTCAAAGCTTTTCAGTTTTCCATGATTGTTTGGTAAGATTCAATTCTTGTATCATAACAGGTTGATTAGGCTTTTGAAATTTTCAATTTGTCTGGTATGACTTAAATTTCATTTGAAGAAATTAAGTTCTTAAGTTCGTAAGATTTGTAATTTGGCAAATCATTCTACAATTTCAGTTGCAAGAATTGAACCAAATTCTTCGGAATTCTATCAATTTCAGGACCAACTTATTTGTGCTAGTTGATTCACTTTCTGTTTTAAAACTTTGTACATCGTTAATTCTAGCAATTTAGTTTTAGTTAGTGTCTTATAATTGAAAATTAAATCGGTTGTTTAAAAATGTTCAAGTTGAAGTTAATTCAAACGGAAGTGACTTGATTTGCGAAGTTATCTATTTCAACTCAGAAAATCGCCAATGTTGTGGCCTCTTGAATTTCTGTTCTTAGATCCAAAATGTTAGTATTGCTTGCAATTCAAATTTCTCGGGGGGGGGAGTCAAGGGGGGGCTCCTGGACTGCCAATCGAGGTTGCAATATGCCTTGAATCCATATTCTAATACTCACCCGCAAACTTCTCGTGGACCCAGAGGAATTCCTGGCGTTTGTTCATCACGCGGACGAGACCGCCGAAGCCAGGGTCTTTGGCTTTGAGCAGGGCGTGGAGTTCGCGCAGGGTGGAGCCGTCAGAGCGGAGGGCGACGCCATGTTCGAGATTGGTGGAATCCGCTGTGCCGAGGAAGTCGCCGATCTTGGCGGTTTCGCCGAGGGTTGCGTCAATGATGGATTTGCCGAAGTCGAGTTGTTCTTCGATGAGTTTGTAGGCGGTTTCATCCAGCGCGAGTTTGACGGCGGAGGAGGCGACGGGGAGCACCATGCCCAGCGTGCCTGTCAGGAATTTCAAATAGGGGCTGGCTTTCTTGAACCATTCACGCTCCAGTTCGAGGTCGTAGACGCCTTTCTTCATGTCGCCGTTGTTCAAAACGGGGAGCGGCAGGCGCGAATGTTCACACCATAAGACGAGGCGGAACTTTTCACGAATCCAGGTTTTGGGATTGAACGCGCTGCGGTCAACGGGGAAGAAACTGAACAGGCGCGGACCTTCTTTGGCTTCGTCGGTGAGGACTTGCAGGAGGTCGGTGTAGGTTTTGTCCACTTGGGAGAGAATGCGGCGCGAGGTGACGTTGACTTCATCCAGTTTGTCTTTGATGGCGGCGAATTCAGATTGCAAATCAACCAGCGAGATTTGCTGCGCGGCGGCGGGCGCGTTGCGAAGAAGCGAATCAATGTTCTGCCATTCATTGCAAACAGGACATGGAAACTCATTCCTGTTCTTGCGTTTGCTGTCTATCAATTTTTCAACTTCAAACAGACCCGTGCCAGGCGCGTGTTTTCCGCAGGGTTCAATGCACGGAACCATCACGTCACAGCGCAAGCCTTCCCAAAAACTTTCGACGAGGAATTTCACTTCGCGGGTCAACATGCCGAGCAGTCCTTCGGGGTACGGCGAGCGGACGGTAATGCGGACGTCGTTGCCCACGTGTTCAAGAAACGCGCGGCTTTTGTATTCATCCTCCAGCACCAGCCCGCGCTGCCAGTGGACGCTGGCGTTGTAATCGGCGCGACCGAGGGAATATTTATGCAGGCGGACGATCAACTGGTAGAACAATCCTTCCGCGCTGGCAGATTGACCGTTGCTTGCGTCCACGATGTGACAGATCTGCGTCTGTTGGATGTCGCCAGACGCGGGAGAGGATTTCCACGCGTCGGAAATATTCTGCGGGCGGATATCGGGGACGAGTTGACCGATGAGACTGATCGGGTCAGAGTCGCTTCGGGATGTCAGATCAGCCACACGGTAGGAAAGATCGAAGCGTTCCATCAGGCGGAGAAAGATCGGGTGGAGAGTCGCAGGATAGCGAGGCGTCGTCCGCGCGGTTTTTGTCATCCCATAATTGAGCGAGGCGCGAGAATTTCACCAAGCCGTGCGCGGCGCGCGTCGCTTCATCGTCGAGCACGTAACTCATGGCGGTGGCGAGCCAGTCGGGACGGAGGATGACGATGTCGCGCAGGGTCGGGTCGTTTTCGTAATGCGTGAGATGACCGAGGCGGTGCGAGATGGTGATGAAGAGCCGCGCGATCTCATCATCCATGTTGTGGGCGCGGCAGATGTCGAGGACTTCACGCAAAGGCAGATACGGCGCGCCCTTGTCTTGCAGGGCTTGACGGACATCGGCAAAACTCTTCGGCACGGAGCGACCGACTTCGGGCAGGCTCGCGGCGACCTGGGCAATGGCGCGTTTGAGTTCATCAATGCCTTTGCGGTTGCCGTGCTCGTCGGGTTTGCTTTCGACGAAGAAAAAGTCCACGACGGTTTCCTTGCCGAACAAGTCCCACAGTTCCTGACGGTCAATATCGGGCTGACGCTGCTGCGGTCCGCCGTGCGTGGCGACGACGAGAATCTTCGCGCTCGGCTCGCGGCGCTTGACGAGTTGAATCCATTCCTTGACCTGTCCCGCCTGCGAACCTTCGCGCGGTTTCCACACGACGAGATAGACGGCGGGCGCGCTGAAGAATAACTGGTGCGTGGGGCGGTACACCCGCTGTCCGCCAAAGTCCCAGGCGTTGAGGGTGATGGTGGTTTGGGATTCGGTGGTGACGTTGAAGGATTGGATTTCTATGCCGTGAGTGGAGTCGTGGGGTTGGAAGGGTTTGTCGAGTAATGCGTCAAGTAAACAGGATTTGCCTACTTCGCCTTCGCCGATGATGATGAGTTTGGCTTCGTTGAGAGTGATTTGCCCTTCGGCTTTGGCGCGCAAGTAGGCTTTGACAGCGTCAAGACCTTGTTTATAGGCTTCGGCAAGTTCGGGGTTGAGGGGTTGTTGTTCGAGACATAAGTTTCTAAGTTGAGCTTCATTTTGGATAACCAATGTCCGTCATCGGGGTAAAACCTTATGTAATCTGTTGGAAGGGGGCGGGGGGGGGTTTGTTTTTGCTCAATATCAATCAAGAGGTTGTCAATCGACAATAATTGTCAGTCGTTGTTAATTATTCTAGAGAGTCACTCTTTTAATCTTGATCCAATCAATGTTGATGAAGTTTCGTGATAATCTGAGGTTGCCAAACCACTCAAGTTCAGTCTGTCTAATTTGAAATCTAGTGATTTCAATTGGATGAGTCCAAGCCATTCTGGTAAATCTGATAAATTGATTCCAATTGGGTAAGTTGAGCAATTACGATTTGGTCAGTTGATTTGAATTTGCGAGTTTGCAATTGTCGTCAACTTCTAAGTTTGGCTTGCCGATAAATCCAATATTGGCTTATTAAGATTTCAATTTCGTTTCTGGCAATTCATAAGTTGGTTTTTAGAAAGGTAAGGGATTGTAAATTCACGAAGTGTATAGCGGTCTGGAACTTGATTTACTTGATTGAAGGATGTCGAGATGGTTACCATGATTGCAACTCAGCAAGCTGACCCAATAGATTTGGGTTAGCCTCTTGAGACTGTAAACTTTGATTGCCAGCAGACCGATGCAATTTGTGCGCTCAAATGTGCGGGAGCTCTTCTAACTGAATGACTGTCGGCAACTCAGTCCATGGGTGCCGTTTTCACGATAATGAATGGACATTTCTTGTTCGATGCCGATTTCAAGGGCTGCTTCGATTTCCTTTTCTGCTGGTAAGCTTTAAGTTGTGATGAACCATGATTTTTAGTTTCCCTTTGACGTTGGGGTTTCCGCGTACATTTCAGCGAAGTGTTCCATCAACAGGCGGTGGACGAAGATATATCCGCCACCGACGCGGCGCAGGAAGATCAGGTCAACGCAGTGGTTGAGGAAGGGGACGAGTCTCCACGGGAGGAGGTTGTTGCGGGCAAGGATGAAGCGGAGGGAGTAGTGTTGGATTATAGCGAAGCCTCCATAATATAGTCCGACAAACAGCCCAACAATCGGACCAACAGAAAGCCCAGCAACGAACCCAGCAACCAGCCCGTTACTCGGCTCATCACTTGCCCACGAAATAAATGCGGTGAACAACCCGACAATCAACCCGCTGATCAACCCACTAATCAACCCAGAACCTAGAAAGGTATAAAGGAAACTTTTTGCTGAAAAAACAAGCATTTGCCCAGGATATGTAATTTGATTTATCTGCTGTGCACTCAACCCGCCAAGCAGCCAGGCAATAAGTCCGAAGAACAGCCCGAAGGCCGTCGTACTCACAACCAGTCCGCCACAGATTATGCCGAGAATCATGACGAGAAACTGTTCCCCAAATATTTCATCCGTCAATAAGGAAAGTATCACAGAAAGTATCATGGAAAGTATCGACAGGATTGCCCCTCCCATGAACCCACCAATAAAGGCATTTCTTGCATTATTCCAATTCCATGATATAGCATCAACAGTAGATATTTCTTGCTTCTTGCTGTTCAATCCGGCAAGCAGCCCGCCAAGCAGCCCGGCAGGCAGCCCGTAGATCAGCCCGAGAGGCAGCGCACTAAAACCCCAAAGCAGATCTTCAAGCGGACTGCCGCCGGTCAGCACTTCATACACGTAATACAGCCCCATAAGCAGTCCACCAAGCAGCCCGCCAAGCAGCGCACCCAAAAAGCCTTTTCTTGCATTGTTCCAATCCCAAGATACGGGTTCAAAAGAAGAAACTTCTTGGCGTTTGATGCTAGTTAGTATGATACTCAGCCAGACACTTAGCCCGAACCATTCTCCAAAAACAAGCGCAAAATATGGATCAGGATACAACCCACTGGTCAGCCCAAAGATAAGTCCGATGACTATTCCAATGAGCAATATATATATAAGTCTGTATCGAAGAACCTGCTTTTTTTTATCGAGCCATATGGGCTGCATTGTCTCAAGTACATACGGAACCTGATTGTGTACAATCATTTTTCCCGCAAGCCACGAGAGCCAACGTAATACATCCTGTTTTCGAGAAGGCACATTTATTTTGCGCAGGCGTTTGAACATCCGTTCAATATAGGCATTAAAAAGATGTTTACGCCTTGTCTTCTGATCCCCTGATACCAATATTTCCTCATCCTGCTTATCCCGATAAGCCAGGACCATAATGCTCAAAAACAAGGGTGTCTCTGCCATTTCACGCAGGGCGCTGTCTTTTTCAAGCACCTGCTTAATGCCCGCCAACTCATTCCCGAAGCGGTTGAAGAATTCAGTAATCTGTCCCTGCGTCAGCGGCTGGACTTCGATTGCGCCTTCAAAGGATAATTTCGCCTTGAGGTCGGCATAATCCTGACTGCGGCTGCACACGGCAAGCGAGGTCAAGCCGTGTTCTTTTCTAAAGGCGTTGATCGCTTCTACACACTTGGCGCGGCTTTCCTGCCGCACTTCGTCCAAGCCGTCCAAGAGCAGGAGTAGTTTATCTCCCTTCACCCAGTCGGGCGCGGTTTTGCGCGGGACGCTGTACAGGTTGTTCAACTCCTGTGCCAGCCAATCGGCGAGGGAGAATTTTTCTGTCCACGAGGCGAGGTTGAGCACCATTGGGATGGGCTGGGTCACGTCTTCTCTGGCGCGTGCAATCAACCCGCGAGCGAGCTCCAATAGCACAGTCGTCTTGCCTGAGCCCGGCGCGCCGAGGATCAGCAGAGAACGTCCCATGCCGATCGAGTCGAATATCTCCAGTATGGATATCCCAGCGGGGAGGGTTTCATCTGTGGATTCTTTTTTAATCGTCCACGGATATTGGGTCACTGCTTCGGGGTTTTGTTTTTTGCCCAAGTCCAATAACGCCGCGCCATGCAGGGAGGCGTCCAGTACGCCTTTGATCCACGCGTTTTCGACGTGTCCCAGCAGGATGCGGCGGTTGCGGTGCTCGAGGGTTTCAGAGTCGCTTTTGAAGATGTTGAAGAATCTTTTGGATAAAGGTGTTGTTATCCCCGATAAAGACGTTGCTATCCCTCTCACATCTCCGCTGATGGAGATGTTTTTTACCGGCCCGCCCGTTTCCCCTTTGCGGTTATCCCCGCTATTCGCTATATTATACGACCTCTTTTTCGCTTACAGCCCCAGTCTTTCGCGGATTCATTTCAAAGCGTTGAAATCGCCCCCCACTCAACCATAGGCAATTCACCAAACCTATGCATACTCCCCATTACCACAGCTGCATTTGCGGGCAAATTGGTAATTCCCCATCGAGCGGCCTCTTCCACCCAATCCATACTCAACTGTGCATACACAAGCCGCACGCCTGTTTTCTGACAGAATCGCACAGCTTCGTACAGTCTTGTCCTCGTAATTTTTTCTATATGTACCTTCTTTTTATGCTCATCCCCCACCTCCAGCCAGAACAAAGTCTCGAACCCGTGTATTCTGCCCCATGCCAGACAGTCTGGAATGACAGACATCTCCGGCATACGTACTTCACTCCAGCCGGTCCAGATTTCCGCATGGGGCCAGGCAGAGCGTAACCATGCTGGCCATCGGCGCGAAATATGTCTGTGCGGCGTTTGGGCATGATGTGGTTGTTCTTCTTTACGAGCCGTAAACTCCACACCAGAGGGTGCTCCCCAACTCCGCAGGGCAAGTGACAGCCCGCGGTCTTCCAAACTCCAGAAAGGTTCTTTGTCTTGTTTTGATGGCGAATTAATTTCCCCGCTTGGTTCTTCAACAGGGATTACATGGTTTACCAGATGTTTGTCTTTCAGGGCCGCAAGATATTGGTGTGTTTTCTCCTCTGACAGGTCAGATAAAGAAGCGATCTCTTGCGCATCCCCTGTTATGGTTCTCGCCAGCACTCGCAGGCAACTCAACTCCTCAGGAGCCAGGGAAAGATATTTATCCTCCACAGCGGGTGGCCGTTTGGGGGCATCGTGCCATAACCGGGGCGGACGGGAAAAAGCCGTCCAGTCTGGTTGTTTTCCCAGGGGTGTAATCGCACAAGGGGCATTTAGCCCAAATAGCAGGGAATGCTTGACCTCTGCCAGATACCACTCCCAGGTCCATCCACCTGAACCCAGAGCGAGGCACCGGGTCTTTTGGTTTTCAAATGGGCTGTCAATCTTTGCAAAAGGGGGTGATAAACAAAAGGTGGAAGGCCGTTCAAAGCGCCAATGTGGAAAATAAAAGTATCTGTCCAGCCATCGTCAAACTTCAGGCTGACCCAATCGGAGAAGGTCATTTTGCCAATGCGAACGCTCATGGATCAGTCCGAGCAGCCGATATAGATATATTCCTCTTCCGTAAAGAAGGATTGAGGATTAAGCCAAACGTAGGTGCCCTCCCCCGTTTGCTGCTTGATGCCATAATGCAGATGGGCGCCCGTGCTGTTACCGGTGTTCCCACTCAAACCAACCACATCTCCGTAATTCAAAATATCACCTTCGGATACCTGAATGCTGCTCAAATGCGCCAGCCAGATCTGGTACCCGTTGTTTTCCACCACGACGAGATTGCCCCATGGACCGTTCTCCGCAGCCCAGACCACTTTCCCACCCATCGTGGCGTGGACTGGCGTTCCTTCGTTTACAGGAAAGTCACTACCTGTATGGGTTTGATAATTTGGATCCTGAAAAACACACCCCAGCAATGGCTTGTCATACCAGGTGCTCCAAAGTTGGACCGGTCCCACAAGCGGCAGGCCATGAATATCCGCTTCCGGTCCAATGTAGCCATCCCATGGAACCGCACTCATTTCAGCCGGGGTGGAGCCGTCATCCGAACCGTTGTCAACTGTCTCTGCATATTGAGGGACATCGAAAAGCCACAATATCACTCCCGTCTGTGCCCAGGCGGGCAATTGTGGAATGGTCAGTACGATCAACAGGACATACCCAATGACCAATGCCACCCCGCAGAGCAGCGGGGCGGTCATCATCATGATCGAAAAGCGAAAGTAACCTTTCATTACAAAACACGGCCTAAACGATCCAGGTGAATCTCACCCTGACCGCCAGCCTGCAGCCCCATCGAGGCCTCGATGGAGAGGCCATTGCGGATCATCCTCATTGAGAGCCAATATGAAAGACTTGAGCCGATGATCACCGGAGATAACAAAAACGGATTTGCCGAATATAGCCTGCCGGTTTCGGGTGTGGTGATGGCGATCACCACCAAAACTGCAGGGGGGAATAGTGCCAGGAATCTAGCCTGCCACTCCACGCCTTTTGCCGCGGCACGAGCCCGCGAAAGCACCTCCACCACCGTTCCCAATGTCTTGCGTAGTGAGGCAACCAGGGGACTGATCTCGATACGCCCCTCCAGGGAGGCCAGCAGTGAAGTGGCTACGATATCGACCGCGGGATTATCCCAGGCAGTTGTCCACTCCCGCACGGCAAGCGCCGCTTCATCGGCAGGCGCAGTACGCAGGCGCACGACCAGATCACTCAGGACCAGCCTGCCATCCGGTCCAACAGCTTGTGCCGCATCGTCCAGAGCATCACCCAACGGCCTGCCTTGTGATAGCAAAGTCTCCACTACGCCAAGGCCGCGCAAAATGTCCTTGGCCTGTTTCAAGCGAAATTCCTGCCTCTTATCAGACAACGTGCCTGCATAAAGCAAACCTCCCGCAATTGCGAACAAGATCGCTGGAAAGACTCCGAGGAACATTCCGCTTATCAGCCCGCCTCCGGTCCATGCCAGAAACCCATAGGCAATCTGATTGAAAGCCAATCCGGTTCCTGTCTGACGCGCGAACTTTTCAGAGTCGAATTTTTTCTTTGGCTGCGCAATGCCCATGGCGCGTGCCATGCCTGCTTCATCCACGGTCCGTCGCCAGCCAATGGTGATGGGGATGGCTGCCAAAGCCAACGCAGCGATCAATGAAATCAAGGTGATCATAAATGTTCTCCTACCTGAACCATGTTGAAAGTTCCCTGGCACCGCCATTTGCCAGCCAGACCACAAAGTACACTCCTATGACACCAAGGAGCGTGGTCAATAACGAGTAGGCGCCTATTTCCTCCCATGCCAGACCAATGGGACGGATGAGACGGTTTGAAGTTTGCGAAACAAATGACGGTTCATGCGGTTCCTGATCAAAGGTCGGACGCTTCGGTTTTTGCTGTTGTTGCGGCGGGTGTATGTTTTCCGTTTTGCCAGTCGCGGACTGCTGGTTGACATACCGTCGGGCCTGCATCGAATAACGAAAACGCCGCGCAAGCCAGACTTCAGGAGGAACACGGTCCGGTCCCAACCTGAGCAGGGCCAGCGCCATAAACCCAACCAACACCAAAAATCCAACCACCATTTTCCCTGCAAAGGGAATGGGTAGAAATAAACATAGGACGGCCAGCAGCGCACCAGCGCCCAGGATGCCAAGATCGCGGTCGTTGAACATGGGGTCTAGAAAGGCGCCTGCGGCTCGAAACTTTTCAGCATCTCACCAATTTGCGGCAAAAATAAAAATGCGAACAAAACGATGATCACCAGCCCAACCACGCCAATGATGGCCATGGATGTCATGCGGCTGCCGCCGAAGGCCACGCCTGCCGTGCCTTGTAGAACAAAATACAAACCGCCCAGTAAGGCGACAACGATCAAGAGTCCTGCCATGAACGCCCAGGCGTCACGGGCAATGGCAAGGATTTGTTCCAGGATGGGTTCAAACATGGGGTATTTCTCCTTTCAAAATTCAACAGGTTCCAAGGAACCATGCGGTCAATGGAATGGCCATGCTTGCAAGGATCATTCCAAAAATGGTTTCACCACATTCGAGCAATGCATTTGCCAATGAGGAGGATCCACCCAGTGAAGCGGATACCATGGAAGCAAACGCCGCTTTCAACATTCGCAGGGCAGCCAATCCTCCGATCAAGCCCGAAGCAAGCGTTCCCAACTCGGTGATCGGTCCACATCCACCTGTGCCTGGCAATGAGGATTGCAGGGCACTGACAAGGCTGGGAATTCCCAAAAAGGCAAACAGCCCCAAAACCAGAATGGACAACAATGTGGACACAGAGGACCAGACCCAGTGACTGGCTCCCATCACGCTTGCCGAACTTGCGCGCAAGAATTGGGAGATGCCCGCCAAAAGTGCAAAGCCAAGGAAAGCACCTGCAAGTGCCATCCAGGCTTCACGGAGAAAGGTCAATAACAGGGAGGAAGCATCAAGCATGGGAGGAATCGTATTTGTGCATTTCGACTTCGAGTGCCGGGTAGAAGCGCTTACCCCAGAATTGCATTGCCCAACGGCGTGCGGGCCCGGTGCGATCCTTGAGGGTGATGACTTCCAGAGAGGCGCATCCGCATCCACGGACTTCGCCGCTTCTTCGAATGATCAGGATGCGGTCTGCTTCATAGGGAACACGTTCATCCCCCAAAAGGGCGGACAGATCGTCGCCTTCGTTGAAATGCTCAGACTTCAATGCAGCGGCGGCAATAATGGCCCAGCCGCGGCGGCGTGCCATCTCTCGCAGCGAGGCCGCGGCTTCGCCGCTGCGGCCATCCTCTTGCATCATGCCGGTCAGCCCAATTACCGGAACGCGATTGAGATAATCCACAGCGACCAATGCGGCACCCATGACGGGAAAGGCGTATTCATGGATCAGCGTATCCTCCAATGCCCGTACCGTATCTTCCTGAGCATTAAGGGAAAGCAGAACCGCTTCACTGGCACGCACAAGGGCCGTCTCCACCTTTTCCTGCGAGACTCGCGCATGGGGACCATTGAGTTTCGCCTCGGTCTGCAGGAACAATCTATAACGCAACTCTTCGGGGGTATGTTCGTAACATCCAATTACCGATGGGATGTGAGCGGAGGCAGCCTCAAATAACATCCGCAGCAGCCAGGAAGTCTTGCCTATTCCTGGCGCTGCGGCGAGGAGAGTCAGGCCGCCGCCCCAGAAGGGCAGGCCAGCAAAGACACCAAAGGAAGTGTAGGGTTGGGGGTTGCCCAGGGTTCCAGAGCGCGGCATGGGGTCATGATATGCAATTGTGGACTGGGGAGTGGCAATCGTGTCGTTATGAAATTCGAAGAAGGGAACGCAATATCAGATAGATGATCAAACCCGACAGAAGTCCAGGCAAGGCGGGGATGTTCCCAGCATGTCGCCGAATCCAAAGCCTGCGCCATAGTTCCAATCCAAAAAGGGACAATAAAACAGCAGGGAGTGGAAACAGACAGGCAAGCCCGCTGATCGCAAGCAGGTCTGCCCTGCCCATCATGCTCTTGCGGTACCCATATCCAGTGAGTAACACGGGCCAGGTGGGAGGGTAAAACAACAAAGGCAGGGAAAACAATCCTGGGATATTTCGGAAGACGCCCCAGGAGCAGGCCAAAACGATCATTCCAATTTGAAATGGTGCGGTGGGAAACTTCAACAGAATAGCCCCGATCAGGAAAATTTCGACCCCTGGAACCAGGCGATAGCGCAGGTCAGCATAGCTAAACAGGGCGAAGGATGCCAGAGCAAAGGATTCAACCAGAGTCATGCTTCGTCTCTTTCCCCCGTTTGCTGGGTTGGCGAAAAAGTGAGCATGCCTTTAATCTGGTTGGCCTGGCCGAGCTCGGAAGCCCGATAGAGCGGATCTGGGGATTGGCTTATTTCATCCGCATGATCGAGATAAGCCTTTACCATGTGGGCGGTATCTTCGGGATATTGTGCGGCAAGTACGTTTGGATCAAGACCATGTTGTGAGACATGTTGGGATAAGGCTTGAAAGCCGCGGTGGAATTCGTCGGCTGACCCGGTGAAGCTGGATCGGATGGCTGTGTTTACAGAGGAGGAAAATCCGAAATCCTGCGTTTGGGGTTGTTTCCCGCCAAAGCGTTCCATGCGTTCGCCGAGTTCCGCCTGTCTTGCAGCCAGTTCATGCCCATGTGCAAGGGAGCGGTTGTAGGCCGCAGGAGCATGAAGCCCCATCGCATCCAGTGTTCCTGCGCGTTGGGTATATTCCTGTGCTGCGTTTAAATGGCTCATTGCGGCTTGCGGACCGCTTAATCCACTTGTGGCAGCAGTTCCTGTCGCACCCATTGCACCCGCGCCAGTTCCTGCTGCACTTGCGCCAGCGCCTGCCGCTCCAATGCCACTGGCTGCCAGGGCTCCAATCGAGACAATTTGCTGGGCTGTTTTGACCATCTTCCCAAAGGCATCTGCGGTTGTAGAGATTGTCATTTTGCCGAGAATGCCAGCCAAAGACAGTAACAACCCTGTAGCGCCCCATAGCCATATGACCCGGATAACGGCGGAGAAAAGTCCCTGTTCACCAAAAACGTAACTTGCCGCCAGCCCAGCCTTGAACACACCACCCGCTACAATGGGTAACAGGGCGATCAGGACGACTGCCTTGATCCATAGAGAGCGCAGCCATCCCGCCTGCGGCAGGACACTTGCAATCGCAAGAGGCGGAGCAAGCACAGCCAGAATAAAGAGAACTGCATTCGCGGCGGCAAATGCAAAAAGCATTCCGCCAATCGCGAGCAGGGATCCAACGGAAAGTCCAATGGCGATCAGGCTGCCGAGAAAAGTGAGATTGGCAAGACCCAATACAACCGAGGTCGCCGTGGTGGAACTGACGAAATCCATTGCGAGGCTGCTGGTTTCACCGATCACCCGGCCAACCATCCACCAGCCCAGGCGGACGATCATGTCAAGGAATGGACCGGAGACAACCGCCAATGCTCCAGCGCCGACCCAATCGCCGATGACACGCAACCCGCTGTCTTCATCTCCCAACAGCCTTCCCCAATGATATAACGCCAGACGCAGGATGAACAAAGCTGGGGCCAGTGCGGCAGCAACAGGCAGACTCGATTGTGCCACCTTGCTGTAATCGCCATTGTTGGGAGCCTGGACGATATCGCCAATGACAAGAGTCCAACGCGCCACTTCCTCCCCCATGGCGCTGATTTCCTCGTCAGCGGCCTTATCGAAGATGCCAGCCAGTGCTTCTGAGATCGTTTCAGCGGGAAATACGAGGTGATGAAAGATGTCGGAGATGATGGTGGTTCCACCTCCATCATCTGGAGGATCCGGAGTGGGCGTGGGGGTGGGTGTTGAGGTGAGATCACGAATTACGTTGAAACTTTGGGCAGGCGGAATCGCCATTGCCAGACTGCCTAATGACATCACTGAAATGAACAGGACAAGTACGATGAAGGAGCGGGCTTTTTTCATAGGGTGGATAGGGCGTGTGAGGAGATGAAATTTTTATCGAAACACAAATGTTGGAATCCGCATTGTTTGCATATGGAAGGCTGACTCAGGGCGTTCAGTGGTGGATGAGGACCCTTCCTTGCCTGATTGGAAAGTGACTGAACCACTTGCTCGAGGTCCTCGTCGGAAAGTATTTGATCGAAGTGTGTGGCCTCACCAGTTTCACGATCCAGACCAAAGATGGTTGGAGTGTTTGGCCAGGGTTGTTTTCCCATTGAGGTGCAACGTCTCATCAGGGAAAAACGCAATTGATCCTGTTCCTGATTGGAGACCAGCAACCCGATCCTGGTTTCCATAACATGTCCCTTGGGAATCTTCCAGATCCAGGTATCGAACTGAATTGGCATTCGGGTGATGGGCAGGGTGAGGCATACCTTTTCACCGGCCAGTTTGTAACCGGAGGCCCGTTCAATCTGCATTCCGATGCGCCAATCCTGGGATAGAAAAGCCCAGGTACGGACATAAATGAAGAGGTTGCGCCAATCGCCGCCCAGGTTGTTGATCGCATTTTGCGCACCAAAGCGTCGACCTGCAGGGATTTTTCCTCCGCGAAAGAGCGGCATCAACTCAGGGGATCGGACGGGATGCTGCCTGCGATATTCCTCCACTTCTCGAATATAGGCCTTGATTTCTTCCTTCAATCCATCAAACCCGTATTTAACAAGAACATCATGCAGAGTTTCGCCGGAAACCAGATCTTGAAGCGCTTTCCAGACCGGGTCAAAGGGAGGAATCGGATCGGCTCCCACAAGCCACCAACGAGCGGCTGCGGGGCAAAAGGCATACAACATGGCAGAGAGGATGTGGTGTTCGCGCGCATTCTTGCGATTGAGCAGGGCAAGGAAGAGATCAGTGTACATACCAAAAAGCCAGCAGAAAGGGGATGGCCCGCCAGGCAGCAGGGGATTTTATTCCCGTAATGGGTTTCGTCTGAATGAGTCGCCAGATGATCTGGACGATCCCTGTGAGAAGGAAGGAAAGGAGGATCAACAGGGTTATGGGTGGAAAGTTCGATTCTGGCAGTGACCAAAGCACTGCCATCCAAAGTTTGACATCCCCTGCCCCGATCCAACCGCCAGACCACGCCAGAGTCAGCAGAAAACAGGCAAGCCACAGATCCATGCTTCCGGGAAAGTGCGCCAGGAAACCCGCAAGGATCAGGGGCAAAGTACACCAGTTCGGGATGCGATGGGTGCGAAGATCATACAGGCTTACGATTAGCAGATACAAAAGCAACCAGGTCATTGGTTGCTCATGATATTAGAGAAAATAAAGAGGTATGGGGGAAGTGTCGTTTTGGAACGCGCCATTGGATGCATGAAAATGCGTGCCAGAACCGTACGAGGTTACAAATCCTGACTAGGCATACAATCTGGTCTGATGTTGGCTGTCACCCGCAATCGCTAAATTCCATCCCCACCTACAAACCCTTTGGTCTTTTTCTTTCTCTAATTTCGCCTACCGCCTTTGTTACAGAAACAGTTATTTTCGTCTCTTGTTTTTTTATTGGTTTGACTTATACTGAACTTACGTTGTCTCAATGGTACTTATATAAACAAAGTCAGGGTGGAGCATTTTGTGGGAGAGAAAGAAATGAACGGAAAAGATCAAAACATGAAACGTATGGCCCTGATCGGGGCTGCTGTCCTTGTGATTGTCGCAGCCGCTTTTGCCTTCAGGAATTTCAGCACCCTGGGAGCCTCTGCGAGAGCACCGATGAGCGCAACAGTCAGTTTAAGCGTTGACAAAGAATCCTTCGACGGCAGCGACGATGTCCTGGTACACGTCACCATCACAAACCCGAACAATTACCCGATCCGCATTCTCAAATGGTTCACGCCGCTGAATGGGATTGAACGCTCGCTGTTCACCGTTACCCGCAACGGCGAATCCGTTCCTTACATTGGCAGGATGATCAAACGCGCCGAGCCGACTGAAGCCGATTACATCACGCTGGAGGCAGGTGGAAGTGTCACTGCCGATGTCAACCTCTCAGAATATTATGAGCTTTCAAGTTCAGATGATTATGAAGTGATATACGATGTCACCTCGCTTCAACTGTATGTGGAGAAGGAGATCGGCGAATTGAATAACGGCCGTTTGAGTTCGGCCCCGATAAAAATGTTTATCACAGGGCGCGAAGCCCCTGCTCGCTAGAAAATACTCAAGATTTTCTGGAATTTGGAGGAAATATGTAAAACGAAAGAACGACCTGAAGGTTCAGCATTACAGCAGCCCCAATCGGGGATTATTCATAAACCATCATTGTAGCTTGGAGGAAAATATGCAAATAAAGAACAGGATTTCTTTGACAGGAAAAAACCTTTTTCGGTTCATGATGTTTGCGGTAATTCTTGTTGCTTTTGGCATGTTGGGTGCGTCAGGCGCTCATGCACAGGAGCTTCCATCAATAGGATCGTTAAACGGGATGGCGGTTAGCATAAGTGTTGACAACTCTTCCTTTCGCAGCGGGGACGATGTAGTTGTTCACGTGAATATTAAAAATCCAACTGATTCTCAAGCCCGAATATTGAAATGGCTCACCCCTACGGCAGGTGTTGAACAGTCATTATTTAAAGTCAGCCTGGATGGAAAAGATGTAGCCTATCTCGGTAAACTGGTGAAACGCGCGGCTCCCACAGAGAGTGATTACATCACTTTACAGCCCGGGGAAAGCCTCTCTGGCGACGTAAACCTTTCCGACTATTATGACCTCTCAAGCTCGGGTAATTATGATGTGAATTACAGCGTTGTATCGGCTGAATTGTATTCAAACGGGGATAAGCAGCAATTGAAGAGCACTGACTTTCTGGCATCGAACGCGTTGAATTTGTTTGTTGAAGGTCGCGCCAGTCAGGTGCTTCCAGAGATGAGTCCATTGGTTGTCACCGGGACAACGGGGTTTGTTTCCTGTTCCGCTTCCCAACAAACGGACCTCATTAATGCTCGAAATGAGGCCAGCACGTATGCCGCCAATGCAGTGGCATATTTCAACGCAAACAAACAAGGCGCGCGTTATACAACCTGGTTTGGTGTCTATGACAGTGGGCGTTACAGTTCGGTGGCGGGCCATTTTGCAAATGTACAGAATGCGATTGATAACGCAAACCCCATGACTTTTGATTGCAGCCTTGACGCTTGCCAGAGTGGTTGGTTTGCTTATGTCTATCCTGATCAACCTTATACTATTCACCTTTGTGATGCGTTTTGGACTGCTCCCACCACTGGTACAGACTCGCAAGCCGGGACACTTATTCATGAAGTCACCCATTTCACAATAGTAGCTGACACCGATGACTATGCCTACGGTCAGTCTGCGGCCAAAGCTTTGGCGATCAGCAACCCTGCCCAGGCGGTCATGAACGCAGACAACCACGAATACTTCGCGGAAAATAATCCTCCTTTGGAGACTGGCACAGGTTCATGCTCTGGCGATTCCAATAGCCCGCTATTTACCACCCAAGATAATCAAGATAACGCGGGAAGCGGCGTTGGCGATTGCGATATGGATACATATCTTTTTAATACATCGTCAATACAGCCCATCGAATTTACTATAAATGTGCCGAGTGGTACCAGTGTTGCAAGCGCAGGATTACTACTCAAACAATGGGATGTTGATGAAACCGATGGTGAAGTGGACGAGGTTTATTTCAACGGAAACTATGCAGGTTCGCTTACCGGCGCAAACGGCATCTGGTCTACAACATTTCTTACACTTGACCCCAGTTGGGTCAAAGCTGGCGATAATCTTGTAAAGATTAATATCGATGTCCTTAATGTTGATGTATGGGCGGTTCAGACAGATTGGGGACAGCTCTTACTCAATGGAGAAACTGGCGGTACTGCAAACATAACTGCCACAACCCTGGACCAGGTGGAATATCAATCTGGCGCCCCCCTGCAGGTTGATATTGCTGTTGATACCATCCTGTCCAGCCAAAATGTCCAGATTGAAGTTAACCTTCGTGATCCAAAGGGCGTAATTCTGGATGGCGTGGTTATTGATCAGTCCTTGGTCTCCAAAGAAGTAGCGGGGAATGCCAGTGCTCCGGTTACGGTGAATTTCAATATGCCTTACGAGGGGCCGACCGGCACGTATGATATTCAGGTGCTGGTATATGATACGGCGTCCAACTTTATTCAAGATTATACAATTGTGCCGTTCCATCTGACCGGCACCTATACTTTTTACGATGTCCCATCCAGTTATTGGGCATGGCCATATATTGAAAGCTTATACAATGCCAGTATTACTGGTGGGTGTGGCTCTTCTCCATTAACCTATTGCCCGGAAGACACAGTGACACGCGCACAGATGGCTATCTTCATTTTGCGTGGTATTCATGGTAGTGCCTATACCCCTCCACCTGCCACTGGAACAGTTTTTGCTGACGTTCCGCTCGGCTCTTTTGCGGCGGATTGGATCGAACAACTGGCTCTTGAAGGTGTAACAGCGGGCTGTGGCAATGGAAATTATTGCCCTGATGCAACCATCACTCGTGCGCAAATGGCAATCTTCCTTCTGCGTGGCGAACATGGAAGTGCTTATATTCCCCCGGCGGCAACTGGAACCATTTTTAGTGATGTTCCACTGGGATCCTTCGCAGTTGATTGGATTGAACAACTTGCTGCGGAAGGGATTACAAGTGGGTGTGGCGGTGGTAATTACTGTCCGAATTCAAACGTGACACGTGCCGAAATGGCAGTCTTCCTGGTTAGGGCTTTCAGCCTGCCATAGTAATGGTAATTGTATTGAAGGGCGTTTCTGAGAAACTCAGAAACGCCCTTCTTTATTTAGCTACTTAATTGAATTTGCTGTTTCATAAATTGGTCAGGTTGTATAGAACCTACGATGTATTCTCAATAATATGCACATGATTTTACGCCTATGTTTTCGTAACAAAAGTGGTGGGTATTGACTTGAAAAGAGAGATGAGCTTCTTGCAAGATATGGATGTCGAAGCCAGTCTACAAGGAACTCATGCGGAATACATTTCAGCGGTGGGAACAAGTGAGCAAACCAGTCAAAGATGTACAAGTACGGAATGTAAAAGTGTATCGCTATCACTGTTGTCGCTGCAAGCAAACGTTTCGATATTATCCAGAATGGTCAGTTTCATGACGATCTGGCGGGATGTGCAAGCAGAGAAGGTCAAGAGAAGAAAACAATGGAAATCTGTGCGCGTTCCAGGGTTGGACGGTGCTTATGTCCTCGGCTGAGGGCGAGAAACAACCTGTGTAGGTGGCTATAGATTTGGAAGCAGGCGAACCAATCACGGTTGGATATATCAATGAGTATGATCCACAAGCAATTATTCGCGGGCTAAGACCTTTGGTGCAAGAAAACGGGATCAGTGTCATCGTCACCGATAATCTATTGAGTTGTGTAGGAAGTTCGACAACTCCTCGATGTCCTGCATCCATAAGGTAGTCAGCGCTTGCAAGTGCTCTGGAAACAATTGTCGGGCCGCAATTAAAGACCCGACCAGGCACGTTCGGCTATGGAACAATTTCGCGATTTGCTTGTGCGCTTGAGCTGCGATTGGTGTATATACTGCACTTTTCAATCTGAACTCCAAGCGCCTTGGACAAATCATGCTGCTGAACACGCCATTGGGCGAATGAAAATGCGTGCCAGAACCAGGCGAGGTCACAAATCCTGGCAAAGCACGCAATCTGGTCTGATGTTGGCTGGTACCTACAATTGCTAAATTTAATCCCCGCCTATAAACCTTTTTGTCTTTCCCTTTCCCTAATTTCGCCTACCGCCTTTGTTACAGAAACTACAAAAACAAGCACTTGACTTATTAGTTCAGATGGCTATAATTCGAATTGCAGGGTGCCCCCCTCACCCTGCCCCAGCCGCCGCAAGGCGGCTGGTTTGTTATATTACAAGATCTATTCCCAAATAGTTGGATCCTTGATCTGGTTATCACAACAAGCAAAATCACCTTTGTCCCGGGGTTATTATCAACAAACGGTAAAAAGAGCCTGCCGCGATGTTGCACATGCACGGGGATGATGCAAATCGCGCCACCAGACAGTTTGTGAAATACACCGATACCCAAACATTTCAAATCACATATAATCAAGTTATGGAATATGGAGGATACACTATGCTCCGCTCGATCATCATCATTTCCCTGCTGACCTTATGTCTCTCTGCATGTGGCGCACCTGTGCGGCAACCAGAATCTGCCACGCAGCCTGCGCCAAAATGGCCGGATGTGGCGCCTGTCGCCTCGTATGATATCCAAGTCACACTGGACGATGAAAACAAAACCCTGACCGGGCAGGAGCGCATCACCTACGTCAACACCAGTAAAACCCCCATTACGGATGCGGTCCTCCATTTATACCTGAACGCTTTTCGAGACGACCACAGCAGCGTATTCATGCAGGAAGCTGGTCCCAATCATCGTGGTTTTTCTTTGAGTGCAGAATATCCCGGCTCGATCAAGATCACAGACATTCACCTCGCGGATGGAACACCGCTTTCCCTTGAACTGATCGAAGATGAGACACTTGCCCACGCACAACTCCCCACCCCAATTGCTCCCGGCGAGACGTTCACCCTGGATATCGAATTCGAATCGCAACTGCCGCAAGTCTTTGCCCGTACTGGCTTCTACGAAGATTTCTTCATGGTGGGTCAGTGGTTCCCTAAATTGGGCGTCTGGCAGGAGGACGGCTGGAATGCCTATCCCTTCCATGCCAACTCGGAGTTCTTTGCTGACTTTGGAAATTACGATGTTCGCATCACCCTGCCCGAAAAATACGTCACTGCCGCGACTGGACTGCCCATCTCAACCGAAGCCAACGGCGATGGCACACAAACCGTGCAGTATCAGGCAAAAGGCGTGATCGATTTCGCCTGGTCTGCCTCGCCCAACTTCAAACAGGTCACCCGCAACGTGGACGGGATCGAGGTTGTTTACGTTTACCTGCCCGAACATGAATTCACCGTTGATCGGGTTTTGTACGCAGCGGAAGCGTCAATCACCAACTTTGGGGATTGGTATGGAGCATATCCCTATCCGCGGCTGACAATTGTTGACGTTCCAGATGGCGCTGGCGGCGCGGGAGGGATGGAATATCCCATGCTGATCGCCGCTGGATTGGAAGACTTTACCGGGCTGGGAATTATGAATGGGCAGTTTGACCGCCTGCTTGAAGTGGTCACGGTTCACGAAATTGGACATGAATGGTGGTATGCCGTGGTCGCCTTCAATGAGGCAGAAGAGCCCTGGCTCGATGAAGGCTTCACAGATTATTCCACCATGCGGCTGATGAACGAAGTCTACGGACCCAACAACGCCATTCAACTTGGCGGGATCAGGATGGATTACACGGAGCTGCGCCGCATGGACTACCTAAGCAGTCCAAGTGTCTCCATGTATGGCAAAGCGTGGGACTTTGGCGAGCTTGAATATGGTATTGCCACCTACTCAAAGCCAATGCTTTCGCTGGGCACACTCGAAAACGTACTTGGCGAAGAAACCATGCTCAAGATCATGAGCACGTTCTTTGAGCGATATAAGTTCGCACATCCGACGACTGAAGACTTCCGCGCTGTTGCCGAGGAAGTTGCGGGTCAAAAACTCGACTGGTTCTTCGAGGACATGGTCTATGGTGATAAGGTTTTGAACTACGCCGTTACAAAAGTGGATGAACACAGCATCACGGTTCAACGCCAGGGACAGCTGGTCATCCCGACCGAAATCCAAGTCACATTTGACGACGGTAGTACTGTGCTCGAACAGTGGGATGGTGTCGAAGCAAATGCCACCTTTGAATATCCAGATCGCCCGTCCATTCGTCAGGCAGTCATCGACCCGAATCGGGAAATACTCGTTGACTTGCAATGGTCTGATAATGGCATGTCACGCCGCATGGATGTTCTCTCCTGGCTGGCAGTTAACGTGCGCATCCTGTATCAGATTCAAAACTTGATGCTCGGACAAGGAGGGTTGTGATCATGGAAGAAAATACAAGAGTAAATGGACTGCAAGCCTTCCTAACGGGGTTGGCACGCTTCGCACGTTACCCGCAACTCCTGTTCAGTGCTTATGTATTCAACTTGTTAAGCGCACTGCTTCTCTTGCTGATTCCCGCGTTCTTTCTGCTCAAGCCTGCCCAATACACCACGATCCAGACAGCCGCCGATGGTATTGACACGTGGCTGGTCACGGAACTGATCATGTCCACAACAACAAACCCTGCCTTGCAAGGTTTGTCGGAAACGCTTCCGCCTGACTGGCTGGGACAAAGTGTGCTGGTAATCGTTGGCACATTATTTGTCATCCCCTTGTTATCCTGGCTTCCATCCAGCTTCCTCGCTGGTGGGACTTTGCTCACCTATGTTGAGGCGCCGCAGGAGTTTTCGTGGCGACGATTCCTGTGGGGCTGCTGGCATTGGTTCGGGACATTTCTGCTGATCAACATGCTGTTGGGGATCGTTACACAAGTGCTGGTGATATTACTGCTCATCGGAATCGGATTTGCCTTCTCGTCAATTGGAAGCTGGGCCAATTGGATCACCATCCCCATCTTTGTTTTTATCATGGTCCCCTGGCTGGCAATCCTTGAATATACGCGCTTACTCGCAGTCTCAGGCAATACACGTAATACTTTTCAAACGCTATGGAAAGCCATCGGACTGGTCTTTCATCGTCCGCTGGCTTTAATGGGTTTATATGTCCTCTCTCTGTTGACTTTATTATTGACACACATCATCTTTCGTCCCCTTTTATTGTCAGAATTTATTTCCTGGTGGCCGTTGTATTTGATCGTTTCCCAAATCTTCATTGCGACTCGGTTGTCGACACGCCTGATCCGTTGGGCTGGCGCAGTGGGCATCCAATAGACGGAATATCGTCACCCTACTAGCGCAAGAAGTGCGGACGGGAGATTACACCTGACGAAACCCATGTTGTTCGGCGCATCAATCATGAGGTGGCTGGGGTGACAGGATGTTATTTGTCGCAATGATTTCATCCCTTGCCCACCCCCTTAAATTGGCATACACTGGTATAAAACAGAATTGGGTAATCAGCGGAGCCATAATAATGGACAAAACCCAGGCGCTTCAAAACCTTCTCAATGGGACGGCAACAGAAGAGGAAATCAACCTGCTAAAAGGCGGACTTGCCAGCGGGGAGATTTCCATCGGCGGGAATGTCAACCAGTCGGTCATCATCATCGGCAGCGGCAACACGGTGGAGCTTTCGCCTGCCGCCTTGGATAGACTAGGCGGGCGCTCGCTGCTTGGAGATTTGGATCGTGACCTGACAGGGGACGAAATCGCTGCGGGACTAAACCGCCTCGAAGCCGAACTCCCAATCCGCGCCCCCATCCTGTTAACCCAATTCCAAGAACAGACTCGCCGTCTGCGCCCCTCGCTCAAAACCAACCCCAAATCCCTAAGTGACCATGCCCACAGGGAACGCGTCGAAGCACTGGCTCAGGTGAACAGCCTGTGCATGGAAGCGCTGGACATTTCGTTCAATGCATTGTGTCTCGGCGAAGAACCACCCGAATACGACCCACGCTCCCCGTTCCGCGGACTGGAATCCTTCCGCCCCGAAGACAGCGAGTTCTTCTTTGGACGTGAGGCATTAACCAAGAAACTCGTTGGCAAGATAAACTCCCATCCTTTCCTTGCCGTACTTGGCGCATCGGGAAGCGGCAAGTCATCTTTGGTGATGGCTGGTTTGATCCCCGCACTCGGTTCAGACCATGTTATCTTTCGCCCAGGGACAAATCCGCTGGAAGCATTGGAAACGATGAAAGAAAATACCCTCGTGGTGGTGGATCAATTCGAGGAGTTGTTCACGCTCACAAGAGATGATGTTTTGCGTAAGGAGTTCATAGCCAGGTTATTTGAAACCATCGGACATAACAAAGTAATTATCACCCTGCGTTCTGACTTTTTAGGTGAAGTGGCAAAATATCGCACTTTGAATGACGAGGTACAGAATCATCTTGAAAACGTCCCGCCTATGGACTTGGACGAACTGCGCCGCGCGATGGAGGGGCAGGCGGGTGTAGTGGGCTTATGCTTTGAAGCAGACCTCAGCCAGCAGATCCTCGACGATGTGGCAGGTGAGCCTGGTGCGATGCCCCTGCTCCAACATGCGTTGTGGGAATTGTGGAATCGCCGTCATGGACGCAACCTGCGTGCGTCAGAATACCGCGCCTTTGGCGGAGTCAAGCAGGCGATTACCAACACCGCCGAGAAAGTCTATGGGGAATGCATCAAAGCAGAACAGGAACAACTGCGTGATATTTTCTTGCGCCTTACCCGTCTTGACGACAGCGATGAAAGACGCGACACGCGCCGACGCATCCCGCTGAGCGGCCTAATCCCCTCGGAACACGATATAGCTTCGATCACATTGCTTCTCGATAAATTGGCTAACGCACGGCTGATTGTGAAGACGGTCTATGACGACAAAACCGAAATCGAAATCGCGCACGAAGCGCTTATCCGCCACTGGAGCAGATTGATTGTTTGGCTTAACGAAGACCGTGATTATTTACGCCTGCGTGAAGGTGTAAGTGAAGATGCGCGTGAATGGGAGAACTCAGGCAGGGATGCATCACTTCTCAACCATCGTGGCGCACGTTTGGAAATGGCATTAGCAATAAATAAAAAAGCGTCCAGCCGCTTGAACACCTCAGAGCAAAATTACTTGAACGCCTGTGAATTTTTGCGAGTAAAAGAGCAAAAGGAGAAATATCTTCGACGGGCTGTGGTAGCCTCCATTATCATTTTGGCGCTGATCTCAATTTCAGTGATAACCACGATGGGACTAACCGGCCAGCTTTCACGTTTGATCTATCGCCCATTGGATATCGTGTGGGTTGAAATTCCCGCCGGTGATTTTCTGATGGGCAGCAGCGACAAGGAAATACTGGCCGTACAACAGGCTTGCCCAAGTTGTGATGTCCGCAATGAACAGCCCGTCCATAAGGTTTATTTGGATGCATATTCGATTGGCAAGTATGAAATCACTAATCAGCAATATAACCAGTGTGTAAAGGCGGGATTATGTAATCGCCCTGCTAATAACCTTTATGCCACTGATGAATTTGCGTCATATCCCGTCACACACGTGGCCTGGAAAGATGGTCTTGCGTTCTGTGAATGGAATGGTGGAAGCCTTCCCAGCGAAGCGCAATGGGAAAAGGCTGCGCGTGGAAGCAGTATTGAGCCATCTGCGGGACTTACATATCCATGGGGCGATACATGGGACGCTACAAGAGCCAACGCCGATATTGGCAACAATGGAAGCGTGATGAAGGTTGGCAGTTTTTCCCCATTGTCTGATGGCGAATATGGTGTTGCAGATATGTCTGGAAATGTATGGGAATGGGTATCAGACTGGTACAAAGCCGACTACTATACCGCCTCTCCTGCTCGGAACCCCACTGGTCCAGAGAGTGGGAACTACAAGGTATTGCGTGGTGGGTCGTTTGCCAATAGTTCGATAGATGCCCGTTCCACCTATCGGACATACTATGACCTTGGGAATGTTTCAAACGATCTGGGGTTTAGGTGTGTAAAATGAAAACTAAAAATCAAACTGTCAACCTGCTTATTCTTGCGATTCCGTTACTCTTTGGTGTGCTGGCTTGTAACCTGTCGGCAATCTATCAGATAGAAGAACCACGCATGACGCTCTGCAAGCCAGATTCGCAGATTTGTTCGCTTTCCCAAAAAACTTCTCTTTCGCCTTCCAACGAACAGAATGTGTGTATTGTATGGACCGAGGTGAATCGCCCTGCGTCTGAAGATTTGAACATATTTATATATGATCAAAATCAAAAAAAGGTTTTTTCTTATGTGGATAAGATCGTCGAGGAGGGAGGTGCCAGCGAAGTAAGTGAATGCAAGTACGTTGTTGTTGATGAGTCTTTGCCTGCTGGAGATTATTCCACCGAGTTTCGCTCCGGACAGTATAGTGAGACGATAAAGTGGAAATTGGAAAGAAACTACTCCCCATGATCTTGAAAAGTGTCTGAAAAGCCCGCTTTTCACCACGAAGATACAAAGGCGCCAAGACTCACAGAGAAAAAGAACTTCTTGTTTTCGTGTCTTTAAGACTTTATGGTTGAGTTTTCAGACACTCTCTTAGAGATCATGCCCTTACACCAAAAGGACCTGACATGTATAAACCTAAAAAGAACAGGCTGGTATGGATAATCGCAATATTCATCTTTTGTTTGTTGTGTATTGTGGTCAGCTTTTTAGCCACTTATATTTTTCAACTCAGACTTGAGCCGACTTATCACCTTGAGGATGTAAAAATGGTGTCTTGCAAAAGCTTTGAGACCCAGATGTGTTCTGCGGATACTGTTACATTCTATTCGGCAGGGGAGGATAATGACATTTGTGTTGCATGGGTGGAGGTTGGCAGAAAACAATATGACAGTCTTGCCATTGTGATATATGACAAGTCGAACAAGGCCGTTTTCTCTTATGAAGATGTTCAGTCTCCTTCTTCAATACAGTCGAGGGCATGTAAGTCTGTGTCAATTGATACGATCTCAGGTCCCGGGGACTATCGAACTGAATTTGTGATTTCGGGGCGTCCATTTCAGTCTCCTGTTCTTTGGTCGATCAAGTAAGAAGGTAATAGAATTACCAAAGTTTATTTTATGTTTTATCAAACGCAGCCAACCAATTTAATAACGTTGGTACTTGCGGTGCACTCCATTGCCGGTGAACAAATTTTCCAGCCATTCAACTTTTCAAGATGTAAAAGTTATCCATCTTACAGTGGCGATGCATTGCCTACCGCCATATTAGACGACTTTTCCCAACCTGCCAATTGAGTCAGAGTCCACGCCAATGCTATGAGACGGTTAATAAATCCTGTCATGACTTCACAACTTGGAACGCATTAGCCTCTCATCATCCTGCGTCATTCAGCAACTCATTCCAAATCGAACCCAACCCCAACCTAACAACCCATTCATCAATATATTCTTCATCTTGCTTTTTCTTGCGTACAAGATCGCTGCTATATCCCGCGCATGCTTTGGTTTTCCATTCAATTCAAAATGAAGCAGTTTATACAAGATCAAGTCTTCGGGGGAATGAACATACACTTCTCCAATCGGTGGACCATAATCCACCAGGACACGGCGCTTGAATGCGCTCTGCCTAAGTACATCGCCTTCTCTCATCAAGTACAGATCCGCCTTCAAGCCACTGTACATGTGGATGGCATTCAGGGGAATATCCGCCCGATCCTCAATCATGGCGTCAAGAATAATATCAGCGGGTACCAGCATGTCTCTCTTCTCAAGTTCCTTTGAAAACTTGCCGGTGGATTTAACTGGAAGGTCAATCACAATATCAAGATCCTGTGTGGCACGCGGTTCACCCCACGCCCATTCCGCAACCGCGCCGCCTATCATATATTCAACCTGGGTGGTTTTTAGACAGTCCAGGAGTAACTTGAGAAATTCGGTGATATCCAACGGTCTGTTTTCACTTTTCATGATACGCTCTCTGAAGTGCCATTCGATTGGCTTCTTGTAAGGTAAGGTTGGCGTTTTCCTGTTGGATGCGGTACGCCACCACTTTCCGAGCCATGTCACTAATGGCGCAGCCTTGTCGAAAACGATCCGCAGGTGACAGAAGTTGATAAATATCCATCTGGCGCGGATCCACTTCTCCAGCGCTGGACTTTATCATTTGCTTGAATGTAGGAGATAAAGTGGGCTGTCCTTTTAGATAATATCCAAGGCTTTCCTTGTTTCGGCTGTATTCCAGCACATGGTTTTCCGCATGGAACGCCTGCTTGACCATCCGTATATCGCGATAAAAGGTATCCTCCCAGGCAGATATGCCAAAACAGCCCTTGCCCAATCTGTACTCTACTCTGGCAATTAACTGAGCACGGGTCAGATAACGTTCATTCCACAGGATTTGCAGAAGAACGACTCGGCGCGCAGTGGTCATATCGCGCTGCATGGCGTCATGGAGGACAATCTCAATCACCTTGCGGGGTAAGACTGTGTTCATCATATCCTCCATTATACCTGATTTATAAATCAGTATTGATATAGATGCGTTCTGAAGATTGACATTTACATCAGACAATCAACTCGCCTGCAAAACTGAGGACATCCCGCCAAACCGACTACAATTCATCCTGATGGTCCTCCACCTCACCTGCCACTCCTCCTATTCCTTGCAGGAGGGACTTGCCACACCTGTCGAACTCATCCAAGCGGCACAATCATATGGCATGTCTGCGCTGGGACTCACCGACCACAACCTGCTCACAGGTTCGATAGAGTTCGTTACAGCTTGCAGGGATGCGGGCATTCAACCCATTCTCGGTCTGGAGATTGACTTCGAGGAACGTCCACTTCAACTGCTGGCAACGAGTTTTGAGGGTTGGTCAAATCTCTGCCGCTTGAGCAGTGCCATTGCGCTGAATACTCCCTGCTCTCTTGAATTACTCGCCTCCCATTCCAAAGACCTGATTGCATTATCGGGGAATCCCAAACCGTTGATTGATATTTTCGGGGATCGCCTGTATTTTGCTTTGAGCGACCCTGCCCAAGTCATCCCTAGATTTGCGAATCCCGTCGCTGTTCATCCCATCTACTATCTCCATCCCGAACAAGCCGTTTTGCAGCGCACACTTACCGCCATCCGCTTGAACCAAACAGTGGAAAAAATACCCGTCCATTCGGGTATGCACTTTCCCAGTCCGCAAGAAATGGAACACCGCTTCGTAAACTTCCCTGAGGCGCTGTCTGCCACACATGAAATCGCGGAGCGCTGCCGTTTCGATTTTCCACTCAACGTCCCACGCATGCCCACCGTCTCATTGCCGAAGGGCGTCACCGCCGCAGAACATCTGCGCGAGAAGGCATTTTCTGGTGCGCGGGCTTTGTATGGTGAGGTCACACCCATTATTCAAGAACGTCTGAATCATGAACTGGACACCATTGCCCGTATGGGCTTCGAACCGATCTTCCTGATCGTCGAAGACATCCTGAACTTCGCCAGGGAAACGGGCGTGCCCTTTTCTTCGCGTGGATCGGCGGCGTCCTCGCTTGTGGCGCATTGCCTCGGCATCACCAGTCCCGATCCGCTGCGACTGAATTTGTATTTCGAACGCTTCCTCAATCCCGCACGAACCACCCCGCCCGATATTGATACCGACCTTTGCTCGCGCCGCAGGGATTCAGTCATCGAACATGTCTTCGACGCCTATGGCGCAGAGCGCGTTGCGATGGTGGGAACAATCAACCGCTACCGACCCCGCTCGGCGCTGGCGGATGTGGCAAAAGCCCACGGTCTGCTCCCCGAACCAAATCCGCGAACTGGCGAACCAGCTTCCGCATTCGTGGTGGGCACGTTTCGAGGAAACTGAAGAAGGAAAAGACTCGCCCTCGCCCTTTGAGGAGTTGCGTGCTGCATATCCATCGAAGGGAGTCATCTTCGATGAAGCCGAAGCCATTTTGAAAATACCGCGCCATTTGTCGGTCCACCCTGGCGGCGTGATCGTCGCGCCCGCCGCCTTGACCGATCTCGTGCCCGTCATGCGCTCAGGCAGCAAGGGTGTGATCATCACCCAATTGGATTTGGAATCCGTCGAGGCGTTGGGACTGGTCAAGATCGACCTGCTCGGCATCCGTGGGCTGACCGTTCTCGGCGACGTAGCAGAATTCATTCAAGAGAGTCAACCCGAACAATTTGCCAATCGACTGGCAGTGCTTGATTCCACTCCATCCGATGACCCTGCCACCTCCAAACGGGTGGAGAGCGGTGACACGATTGGCTGTTTTCAGATCGAAAGCCCGGGGATGCGGGCGACCCTGCGCGAGATCCACGCCAAAAGCGAAGATGACATTATGGCCGCACTGGCGTTATATCGTCCCGGTCCGCTCAGCGGCGGGCTGAAAGATGCTTTTGTGCGCCGATTCAAAGGTGAGGAACAGGTCAGGCATTTGCATCCCGCACTTGCGCCATTGCTGGATGAAACCTTTGGTGTGATCCTTTATCAGGAGCAGGTGCTGCGCATTGCGCATGAACTGGCTGGCTTCGATTTGTCCGAAGCAGATTTGCTGCGTCGCGCAATGAGTCACTTTGATCCTGGCAGGAAGATGCAGGAATTGCAGCGCAAGTTTGTAACACAAGCACAGGAAAAGAGTGGTGTCCCTATTGAAACAGGAGAACGAGTCTGGGAGATGATGGCGGCATTCGCAGGCTATGGTTTTCCAAAAGCTCATGCTGCATCTTATGCACAGATTGGATGGCGTTCTGCATGGTGCAAGGAACATTTCCCCGCTGAATTCATGGCGGCGGTGCTGGCCAATTGGGGCGGGTATTACAGCCAGCGTGTCTACCTCAGCGAAGCCCGAAGGATGGGTCTCGTCGTCCGCCCGCCGCATGTCAATTTTTCCGGCACCAGTTTTCAGGTCCGAAATGAAACGTTGTACATGGGGCTGGAACAAGTCAAGGAGTTGACGAGGCGCACCATCCAGCGCATCATGCAATTCGCGCCTTTTGAATCCCTGGATGATTTTCTCTCACGTGTCGATCCGCGCAGGCAGGAGGCAATTAACTTGGTACGCGTTGGTGGTCTGGAAGGGTTTGGATCCATCCCCGCCATGCTGCAACGATTGGAAGGTGGCTGGCAGGCCGGGCAGATGAGTTTGTTTGGATGGGATGACAACGAAAAGGACTGGCCCCTGGAACAAAAAGTGGATGCGCAACTGGAATTGTTAGGCGCGAGTTTGGAAGCGCATCCGCTCGAACTGCTGGCTGATCGAGTTTCAAAAAGCGGATCCATCCCGATGGTGGACGCAATCGGGAAACTGGGACGACGTGTGACGGTCGCAGGCATTCGTCAAACATCACACCACAGCCGCACCGCAAAAGGAGAGCCCATGCTATTTCTGACTCTGGAAGACTTGACCGGCATCCTGGATGTGATTGCCTTCCCCAATGTATATCGCACCGCAAAGGATCTACTGAACTCCACCTCCCCGATCCTGGTAACAGGGATCATGGAAATGGACTCTTCCCGCGGTGAGTTTTATTTGAGGGCCGAACGGGTGGAGATGTTGAGGTAAATTGCGTCTTGTAACATGCCAGTGACAGTTTCATTACTCAGACACATCGGTTTGTATTTGATGTAAAATATATTCATGAATCGTAAAGTTCCTCTGCGTATCAGGAAATTGATGAAAGAGTTGAAGGCAGCGCTTGTTCGCATTTATGGCGACAAGTTAAAGGGCGTATACCTCTATGGCTCATACGCGCGCGGCGATTACCGCGCGGGTTCGGATGTGGATGTAAATGATTTTGCTAAAGGACTTCAAAGATTATTGGAAGGAATGGCAGCGTTCCAGCGCGTACGTGAGTGATATTTCCCTGAGTACGATGTTACAGTGAGTTGTATCCTAATCAAAGAAATCCAATGGAAAGAAGCCGATAAGCCCGTTCTACACAGCATCCGCCGGGAAGGGCTGCCTGCATGAAAGAACATTCCCGCAAACTATTTGCGAAAGCGGTGGATACCATTGAAGGCGCGGAAGGTTTGCTCAACATGGACAAGCCAGAGATTGCGGCAGGGCGCGCTTATTATGCGATGTTTTATGTTGCCGAAGCTCTGCTATACGAAATTGATTTGGAATTCAGCCAGCATGGTCAGGTTATTGCTGCATATGGGAAAAATTTTGCCAAGACAAAAGAACTCGACCCAAAATTCCATCATTGGCTGAGGGGCGCCTTCGATACTCGCATCTTGAGCGACTACGATGTGGATGCTGATATCAGCGCTCAGCTTGCTGCAAGTCTTATCAACCAGGCACGGGAATTTCTTCAGGCTGCACAGTTGTATCAAGAAAAGAAAGGAACCAAAAAGTAATACACTTATCTCACCCTGTAGCGTAGTCCCAATTGCAGATTGAACCAAAGCCAACAGCAGCCACAAAATCAACAAAGGTCTCGGAGAAAACTCTGAGGCCTTTTCTTTTCCCAGCGAATTGGCGGCAAGTCAAATCGCGGCAAAATGAACTCTTCCCGTCGTGAGTTTTATTTGAGGGCAGAACGAGTGGAGATATTGAGGTAGCTCTTATCTTGTAACGCGCTTCAATTTGGAATACACTATCCACAGAATGGGTTAGATAAGCAAAGTTGGAAGATCAGCGGCACGGAAATTGTCACTCCCCCGGAGCATCCCATGGACAAGACCAAGCGCTTCAAAACCTATTGCAAGGCAAAGCTACGAAGAAAGAAATCGAGCTACTCAAGCAGGCGCTTGCTAGCGGGGAAATTTCCATAGGTGGAGACGTGAACCGTTCGGTGGTCATCATTGGGAGTGGAAACAAAGTTGAACTTACGTCAGGAAGCATTGGATCTGATCAAGCCTGAAACTACAAGTGAAAAACCTGCGGAAGGCGAGCCGCCCATATGGGGCTACACTATTTCGATACCCAAGACGCGGACTTGTTTTTACGGGCGCTTAAGGGCATTGACCCGTGAACTGTTGGCGCGTGCAAAAGAATCGCTTCCCTGCCATCGTGGGCGCATCGGGCAGCGGAAAATCGTCCGTGGCGCGGGCGGGACTCATTCCCGCGTGGACAAAGGAAAACAGGCCGTGGGTAGTCTACGTCACCACACCCTGCGCACCCGTTGGAGGTCTCGCTGCGAAGTCTGACCCGTGAATCAGGATCGGTCACGGCAACCTCCACGTTGATGGATGATATGAACAGAGGCACACGCAGTCTGCGGTTGTACGTGAAAAAGGCGTTGGGGGAAACGAAATTGTTATTGCTGGTTGACCAATTCGAGGAAACATTGCACTTATGTAAAGACGCCGATGAGCGCAA